>JAKFVC010000349.1 GCA_021732415.1 Planctomycetaceae bacterium | reverse complement strand
AGTTCAAAGAGTTCAAAGAGTTCAAAGAGTTCAAAGAGTTCAAAGAGTTCAAAGAGTTCAAAGAGTTCAAAGAGTTCAAAGAGTTCAAAGAGTTCAAAGAGTTCAAAGAGTTCAAAGAGTTCAAAGAAGTCAAAGAAGTCAAAGAAGTCAAAGAAGTCAAAGAAGTCAAAGAAGTCAAAGAAGTCAAAGAAGTCAAAGAAGTCAAAGAAGTCAAAGAGCGGACGAATTGGAAGTGTTGATCTTGATGCGGTTCTGACAGAAAAATGTCACGACAGAAAAATGAAGACTATATGGAAGGCGATATCGATTCGTTCCCATATTTCTGTCGTCACATCTTTCTGTCAAAGAATTCGAAGAAGTCGAAGAGTTCAAAGAAGTCAAAGAAGCCGCGTTTGAAAGATATCGACTAGGCGAGCCGGGTGCCGTAAGGCCCCGGACCGATTTGGGCGCCGAGGCCGGTACGGGGCCTCACGGCATCCGGGGCGCCTGATTTCTGGTGGTCGAAGAATTCAAAGAAATCGAAGAATTCAAAGAAGCGCGCGGCGAAACTCGGCAGGATGACGGCCGGGGTGGCCATCCTACAGGTCACTCTTGGCCTTGGTCGCCTCAGCGGCTTTCCAGTGGTCGCGGTGCGGGTACCAGAGCGTATAGCCGGAAATCAATTCCACGATGCCATAGGCCACCGGCAGCAGGCAGAATTTGTTGTATTGCCGCAAGTTCTGGCCCATGACTGTCAGGAAGAATCCCATCACCAGGCCCGAGCCAATCCAGCCGTAAGCCGCCTGCATTCGTTCGGCTCCGCGGCGCGCACAGACGCCGCGCTGAGCCGGCGTTTTCAGCAATTCCCGCGCGATCTGCTGCGCCAGCGTGGTAAATTGATTCGCCGCTTGTCGGTCCCAACGATGCCGTATCAGTTCCCGGGAGATCTCCGTGCGCGCTTTTCCGTCGAGGATCTCCTGCACGACGCAGTCCAGGAGTTCGGTTGCCGTGGCATCGTTCCCGAGTTCGAGGGGCGGTTCCGGTGTGCCCTTTTTCCACAAGCCTGATGCCACGGCGTAAGACCTCTCGAGTCAGGAAACGATGGTTGTGATTCGCTACAAAACGCGGCAAGTGGATTTGGGAGGACAGTCCCCGTGGCGGACGCTGCCAGCGTCCGCGAACACAGACGCTAGCAGCGTCTGCCACGGGGGGATTTTTCCCTTGACGCTTCCCGTACCGTTGAGCTTAGGAATAATTATGGTGCTCAGGATACTTCCCGAGCCGTAGACATCGCAACCTTGTCGAGTGGACTCCATGGCCGTGTCATCAAATTCGCTGCAGACGATTCGCTTCCAGGTGGATGGTATGCATTGCGCCGGATGCGTGGCCAGCGTCGAATCCGCGCTCAAACGAACCCCCGGCGTGATGGAAGCCGGCGTGAACCTGGCGACTCGGGAAGGGTTCGCCACGGGATCCACCGACGCGTTTTCGCTCCAGACACTGCAGCCGATCGTCGCGTCAGCCGGTTATCAGCTTCTTCCGCTGGCGACTCCGGAGAACATCACCGAGCAACAAGACGAACGTGACCAGCAACTGGCCGCCCGCTGGCGACAATGGTGGCTGGCGCTCCTGCTGGCCTTGCCTGTCGTCGTCATAAGTATGGGCGAACTGCAGTTTCCCGGGCGGAACTTACTGCTGTGTCTACTCTCCGCACCGATTGTCTTCGGCACCGGCTGGTCGTTCTGGACAGCGGCCTGGTCGAGTTTCCGACATGGCCGTGCCGACATGAATACGCTGATCGCCCTGGGGACAGGCGCGGCGTTCGCGGCCAGTCTGGTCGCGACACTGGTTCCGCAATGGTGGCCTGCCGGTCAGCATCCGCACGTCTTTTATGAAGCGGCTGTGATGATCATCATCTTCGTGGCGCTGGGACGCTTGCTGGAAGAACGGGCGCGAGGAAAAACCTCGGATGCGGTTCGTCGGCTGCTGGCTTGGCAATCTCCGACGGCCCGAGTCCGTCGTGGCGGCCGCGATCTGGAAATACCGATCGCGGAAGTCGTCGTCTGTGATGAAGTCATCATCAAGCCCGGTGAGCGTCTCCCTGTTGACGGCGTCATCTTGGAAGGCACATCCTGGATCGACGAATCGATGCTCACGGGCGAACCCGTTCCGGTCACACGGCAGCCGGGCGATCCCTGCTATGCCGGAACGCTTAATCAATCGGGCGGGTTTGTCCTGCAAGCCACCAAAGTGGGCGAAGAAACTGTCCTGCGACAAATTGTGAAACTGATGCAGGAGGCTCAAGGCTCCAAAGCCCCGATTGCTCGGCTGGCAGACGTCGTCAGCAGCTACTTCGTGCCGGCGATTCTGGTCGTCGCGGCGATGACCTTCGTGGTCTGGCTGATCTTCGGCCCGCCAGACGCGGCGCTGACGCACGCGTTGTTGACCTCGGTCAGCGTCCTGATCATCGCCTGCCCCTGTGCGTTGGGGCTCGCGACTCCCACTGCGATTATGGTCGCCACAGGGCGCGGAGCCGAATTGGGCGTGTTGATCAAATCGGCCACCGCATTAGAACTTGCCGAACGAGCCACCGTGGTCATTTTCGATAAGACCGGAACTCTCACCATCGGACGTCCGGTCGTGACCGATATCCGTCCAACAAATCACCTGATCGGCTCCGAGAGTATTTCCGCGGATGATTTGCTGCGTTTCGCCGCTGCAGTGGAATCGCGATCGGAACATCCTCTGGCCGCGGCCATCGTTACGGCGGCTAAAGACAGGCGTTTGGAAATTCCGTTGGTGACCGAGTTCACCGCGGTACCGGGGCATGGGGTGTCGGCCCAAGTCGATGGTCGAACTATCGCGATCGGTAGCCCACGGTTCCTCCGTACCCTCGGTGGACAATTCTCGGAAACGGAACTCGAGGCTGCGGTGACCGCCGGGCAGTCGGCGATATTGGTGGCCATTAACGGTCAATTGGCTGGGACGATTTACGTTGCCGATCAACTAAAAGCCAGTGCTCGGCCGACTGTCGACGAGTTGCGTCGCCAAGGCCGGCGAGTCATTCTGCTGACCGGAGATCGTCGCGCCACGGCGGATGTCATTGCCCACGAGGCCGGAATTGCCGAGGTCATCGCGGACGTCTTGCCCGCCGACAAGATTGAGCAAGTTCGACAACTCCAGCAGGCCGGCGAGGTCGTCGTCATGGTGGGGGACGGCATCAACGACGCTCCAGCCCTGGCTCAGGCGGATGTCGGGATTGCGGTCGGCAGTGGCACGGACGTGGCATTGGAGTCGAGCGGCATCGTGCTCCCCAGTTCCGACCTCACCGGTGTCGTCGCCGCTTTGTCCTTATCGGGCCAGACGCTCCGAGTCATCCGCCAGAATCTGGGCTTCGCGTTCATCTACAATCTGCTGGGAGTTCCCTTGGCTGCGGGCGTGTTTTATCCACTCTGGCACCATCTGCTCGACCCGATGTTCGCGAGCGCGGCGATGGCCCTGAGCAGCGTCTCAGTGGTGAGCAACAGCCTGCGATTGCGAGGATTCCAGTCGCCTCTGCAGAAGATTCCGGAGCCGAATCTCGCGCTTGCGAAAAAGTCTCCGCCAGCCGTTGCGACACCCGAGTTGGTATCGATCGATTTGGGAGGGATGAAACAATCGTAGACTCGAGCCGAACGGCCGGGGGTAGTTGGTATGGCGTCGACCGGCAAATGGGAGGGCGAGGCTCCCGCCGAGCCTAAAGCGACCGCAGGTCGGCGTCCGCCGGAGGCCACATTATGGAACGGCCTCCGGCGGACTCCGAGCTAAAGCTCGCTTTAGGCTCGGCGGGAGCCTCGCCCTCCCAGCCCACAGCTCGAGCCGTCCTTGTCTCGCGATTGATCTGGACAGCACCGCGCTTCTCTCCGATCATGTCCCGCGCGCTACGGGGCCGTCTGCAGTCATCGTTTTCAGGAGTCTGTCAGTTGATGTTGCCACACTTTCGCTGCCCCCCGGCGTGCCCAGCGGCCGTCTCTCGCTGGATCTTGTTGTGTTCGTGTCTGGCGTTATTTTGCCCTGCGGTTGTCTCTGCTCAGGATGATAAAAAACCGCTGATCTGGGCCGCGGATGCGGAGGGCGGGGCTCCGTACATCTTCAAGGATCCCAAGGATCCTCGGCACAATATCGGGTTTGAAGTCGACCTGGCTCAAGCCCTCTCGCGCGAACTGGGACGGCCGATTGTCTTTAAGCAGTATCAGTTCCACAGCCTGGTTTCGGGCCTGCAACGCGGTGATTTTGATCTGGCGATGAATGGTCTGGAGGTCACTCCGGATCGTCGAGCGAAGCTCCTCTTCAGTCACCCGTATTACATCTTTCAACAGCAGTTGGTCGTGCGTGCTGATGAAACCCGGATCAAGAGTTTTGACGATTGTAAGAAGCTCAGCGGGATCACGGTGGGCACGATGGAGGACACGGCGGCCCTGCGGTTGCTGAGTCACGATCAGATTCCGACTAAGATCTACGATAACCAGGTCGAACCTTACACCGATCTGGAACTCGGCCGGATCGACGCCGTGCTGCTCGATCTGCCGATTGCCGTCTCCTACGCGCAGCCTAATGCGAAGCTCAAGTTTGTCGGAGAGCCGTTTGCCGAAGGCTACTATGCGATAGCACTCCGCAAGGACCAGCGCGAACTGGTCGAAAAGATTGACCGGGCGTTGGCCAAGTTGATCGCGAACGGCGAGCTCAAGCACATCTACGAGAAGTGGGACATCTGGAATGGCGAGCAGGAAAAACTGGCCCACTCCAGCAGTCTCGATGTGGCCGCCGAGTCGCGGCAGTTGTGGACCGTCAGTCGTTATCTGCCGCTGCTCCTCGAAGGGGCTGTTACCACAGTTTTCATCAGCATTTTGAGCATGTTACTGGCGATCTCGATCGGGTTGCCGATCGCCATGTTTCGGCTCTATGGACCGCTGCCGCTGCGAGTGCTCGCAACGGTATACGTCGAATTCTTCCGCGGGATTCCCGTGCTGTTGCTGCTCTATTTTCTCTACTATGGCTTGCCGGGAATGGCGCAGGCATATGGCTGGAGCATCACGCTCGATCTGCAGCCGTTGCAGGCTGCCATCCTGGGGTTTGGTTTGATCTATGCGGCCTACGAATCAGAGATTTATCGGGCCGGTATCGGGGCGATCTCACCGGGGCAATGGGAGGCGGCCGAATCGCTGGGGATGTCCAAGACGTTGACCTTCCGCCGGATCATTCTGCCTCAAGCGATGCGGATGATTCTGCCCCCCATGACGAATGATTTTGTCGCCCTGTTCAAGGACACCAGCGTGGTCAGCGTCATCGCGGTGGTGGAACTGACCAAGCAATATCAGATGCTGTCCAAGTCGAGCATGAAGTACCTCGAAATTGGCATCGCCACGGCGGCGCTTTACCTCGTAATGTCCGTGCCGCTGGGATACTTGTCGAGATACCTGGAGGCCCGCTGGAATAAGCATGCGTAGGTCAGGCTGTGCCTGACGCCTTTTTCTGAGGTCGCAAGAACTTCTTCGTCAGGCACAGCCTGACCTACTACAGCGAAAAGCCCACGCCATGTCACAGTTAGCCCCGTCCGCCCCGGAAGTCCCGGCCACGACTCAGCCGCCCATGTCGATCAGGTTGCAAGGCGTAACGAAGCGTTACGGGAGCAACCTGATCCTCGACGATATCACCCTGGATGTGCCGCCGGGTGAAACAGTGGCCCTCATTGGCCCCAGCGGCGGCGGCAAGTCGACGCTGTTGAGATGCCTGAATTGTCTTAACACCTTCGAAGCGGGCCAGATCTCTGTGGGGCCGCATGTCTTGCAGCCTGATCATTCTGGGAAGATCCCCGGTCCCGTGAAGCAGCAAGTCCGGCGGCTGCTCGGGATGATCTTTCAAGACTTTCAGCTCTTTCCACATCTGACGGCACTACAGAATGTGATCGAGGCACCCATTCGAGTGCTCAAAAAAGTTCCCGAGGAAGCACGGGAACGAGGGCTCAAGCTGCTGGAACGTGTCGGTCTGGCAGCGAGGTCTCATGCCTATCCGCACCAGCTATCAGGCGGTCAGAAGCAACGTGTGGCGATTGCTCGCGCGTTGGCGATGGAGCCCCGCGGTCTCTTGTGCGATGAGATCACCAGCGCTCTCGACCCCGAATTGAAGGGAGAGGTCCTCGATGTTCTGGAGGATCTCAAGCGAGAAGGCATGACGCTGCTGATGGTCACGCATGAAATCGGCTTTGCCCGTCGCGCTGCGGACCGTGTCGTGGTCCTGGCGGGTGGCAAGATCGTTGAGAATGGTCCGCCGAGCCAGGTCATCGATGCACCGCAGACCGAGCGGACCAAGACATTTTTGAGCCGTGTCTTGGGCTAAATTGGCATCTGCGGGGCTTGATGGTAGAACTTCAATGTACCTGTTCTGACTTCGTGTATTTCAGGGTCGGCGGCCCTCCGGGGCGCATCAAAAATTATCTCGACTGTCCCAGGGGCTTCCGCCCCTAGCTACCTACGTCGAGCCCTCCGGGCTGAAATACACTTGGAATTCGGCTCAACATCGAATTCACGCTACTATCGAAACGTATCGCCGGGACGCACGATTGCGATCCCGGCGAACAGACGTTCTTTGACAATTAGGCCTTCTCTTCTTCGTCGTCATCTTCCTCGTCGTCTTCCCACTCCTCTTCCCATTCCTCGTCGTCTTCACAGCCCTCGCCATGAGCGTGGCCGTGTTCGAGTTCTTCGGGGGTCGCGTCGCGGATTTCGATGATTTTGACGTCGAATTTCAGCGTTTTTCCGGCCAATTCGTGGTTGCCGTCGATCGTGACGTTCTCGTCGTCCAACGCGACGACTGTCACGAAATCCCAGCCGTCGTCGGTTTCGGCTTCCAGCTTATCGCCGACAGCGACTTCCATGTCCTCGCCCATTTCGCTGCGCGGAATGGTCTGCACGAGGTCTTCTTCACGCTCACCGTAGGCATCCGCCGGGGCGAGTGTCACGGAAACGGAATCGCCGACTTCATGTCCTTCTAAAGCCTTCTCCAGGCCGGGGGGCAGTTCGCCCGAGCCGACCAGGAAGCACCATTCGTCACCCGGTTCGCTGGACTCCAGGATTTCACCGTTTGCTTCGGCGATCTGGTACTGCATCGAAACCACTTTACTGGGAGTGATTTTCACAACGAACCCTTCTGCTTAAAAACGAAACACCGCAACCGGCGTCAATACGACGTCGCCTGAACGCACTGGTCACGGAAAACTGCGCCCGTGTTGTAGCCGATTGGCGGTCGCCGGAAAAGCGTGTGCCGGGAAAACGCGACGTATTAACGCTGGTCGCTGTAACCCACTTGGGTCCCTTTTGTCCCTTCGGTCGTTTCCGTCCTTTCCGAATTCAAAGGGACAATTAAGACAGAAGGGACGGAAAGGACTTCAAAGAACCGCACCGCTTTTGAAAAAACTTCACCCGCCAAACAGCCCAACTTAAAGCCCTTTCGGAAAAAAACCAAAAACGGCCAGAACTGGTCGCTAACGTACCGATCAAGTAATCTGGGCAATCCGCACAAAATAATGCCCCGACTTTTTGGTCGTAGGACTCCTACCAAACGCAGGGCTTAACACCAGTTTTCGCGCTAAGTGGGCTTTAAAAACTTGAGCCGAAATGCCGCCGTTGACACACTTTTCGATCAGCAGTACATTCCCAACCGTTAACACGCGAATCTGGCAAGCGGGGCGAGACAAGTCGCCTGAAGAGTTTGAGGGATTCGCGGTTTATAAGGAGCTGGGCGTGGTTGCACGGATGCGCAACGGACGCGGATGGTGGTGCCTTGCAACACTGATCCTCGTCCAGATGGGATGTGCCCGTTCGTCGGTGTTACCACCGCCGGCGGCGATTCCAGCGCCGCCACGACCAGTCGTTCCAGCTCCAGCGCCACTCACCACGGTTCCCAATTTCAATGTCCAGACACCGGGCAAAGACTTGTGGAAGCCGACGGCGAAGGCCCGAGATTGGAAATACGTCGTCGTACACCACACGGCGTCGG
Source organism: Planctomycetaceae bacterium (assembly GCA_021732415.1). Classification (GTDB taxonomy): domain Bacteria; phylum Planctomycetota; class Planctomycetia; order Planctomycetales; family Planctomycetaceae; genus JAKFVC01. The sequence continues at coordinate 20,769 of JAKFVC010000349.1, read as the reverse complement.
AAAAAGGAAATGTGGAATCGATCAACGAGGAGCATCAGAAGAAGAAGGATGCGAAGGGCAACGCCTGGCTCGGGATTGGTTATCACTTTTTGATTGGTAACGGCAACGGGATGCCAGACGGAGAGATTGAGCCCACCTTCCGCTGGCGAGGGCAGTTGCAGGGCGCACATGCGGGGAGTTCAGATCCGGTTTACAACCAGCAAGGGATCGGAATTTGCCTAGTCGGGAATTTTGAGAATCACGCGCCGTCGGCCAATCAACTGGCGTCGCTGAAGAAGCTGGTGAGGTCCCTCAAGGGGACATACAAGATCACCAGCAAAAACGTAATTGGACATCGGGATGTACGGGCCACGGAGTGTCCCGGAAAACTCTTCCCGATGGAGGAAGTGGCGAACGAACCTATCGACTTTCAGTTCTCTGAGGCCACGCCGGCCAATCCAGAACTGAACGTCGCCAACCAGATTGGGAAGCACCCATGACGACACATCGGTTTTCATTCCAGAACCACTCCGTGGCGACCAATTCACTCGAAGTTCCCGAGCGCTTCGCAGTTTCGTCCGCACCTTCATCGACAGCAGCCGCTCCGGTGACCCCGGTCGAACCGTTGCCATTGGAAGCGGTCGCCCCCAACGCGATCTCGGTACCGCAGTACTACGAATCCAAATATGCCTACCCGCTGATCGTCTGGCTGCAGCCAGCCGGCTGCCGGGCCCCCGATCTCAAGCAGATCATGCCCGTGCTCAGCGAGCGAAACTACTTCGGCACCGTGTCGCGGCTGGCGTTCTCCATTGAGAATCCCCTGTCGGCATTTTCGCTCGGCGAACGACAACCGGGTGCCTCGCGGGCCCCCTACAACTGGGCGGCCGACATTCGCCGTGACGTTTTGCACGTTCGCCGCAACTTCCACATCCACAGCGAACGGATCTATCTCGCTGGTGTCGGTGCAGGAGCGTCGGCTGCGATCCAGATGTTGCTGGAGAAGCCGGAATGGTTTGCCGGAGCGATTGCACTCGATCCGGATCTGGAGCTCGCACAAGTTTCAGTACGCAAGGTGCGGGAACTTGGCGACAAGCGACTGTTCACGACCGCGGTGATGCCCAGTCCTGAACTCACCAACCTGGAGCGGTTGTGCTTCGGTGCCGGGGTTGATGTCACTCATAAGAACTACCCGACGGAACTCAGCCTGCACCGCAAGGTTCTGCTGGATGTCGATCGCTGGTTGATGGCTGAGATTTGCCAGCCCCAGATGGTCTAGTCGCGATCATCGTACTCGACTGAAATACGATCAGCCCGGCCGATGTCATTCTCGGCCAGGCTGATTTCGTTTGAGATCACAAACTGAGCGACTCTACCTCGAGAGTCAGGCCTTATTGGCGACGATCAACGCCGAGCTGCTGAATCCGTCCGCGTTGACCGTGATCTGGACGACACGCGGATCGTTGCCGGAACGCCGGCTCGTCTTCAAACCAATTCGCTGGATGACGGCTTGTACAGAATCCGTCGTGGCACTGGAATTGAACGCGATTTCCAATGCCTGGCCACCACGTCCGCCTGAGATCCTCGCAACTTCGGTCCCATTAACGCGGACCTTACGGCCACGAATCTCTACGGAGCCCCCATCGGTCAGCACAAACCGGTCTTGTGAGCTGCCGCCAGACGTGATCCTGGCCGTCACTGCGGCGTTGGCGAAGCTTACTGACGGATCGACATTGATCAAGCTCGCGCTCGTATCCAAGGGAGTCACTGACCTGAGGCTTGTCTCGATGGTTCCGGGATTATCGGACAAGACCAGCGTGAAGCCTCCCGAGACGTCGCTGACATTCAGGTTGAATATTCCGACATTGCTGTCGAGCAATCCGTCATTTGCCTTGAACGTGAAGGAGTCCAAACCAACGTAGTCCGTGTCCGGGGTATAAGCGAATGTCCCATCCGGATTGAGCGACAAGCTGCCATGCAGCGGTTGAGCCACAACGGAGAATGTCAGAGGATCTCCCTCTGGATCGACCGCCAGCGGCGATACCGAGCCGTCAAACGTGACGTTGGTGATCACATTGCCCGACCCATTGATGACCGTGGGGGCGCCGCCGGACGTCCCCGTGATATGTATGATCACGTTGCCCGAAGCACTGTCTACGGTGCCGTCGTTGACCTTAAAGGTGAACAGGTCAAATCCTACGAATCCCGCATTGGGAGTGTAGGTAAACGTACCATTTTCATTCACCGTCACGCTGCCGTGCGCGGGTGACGTACTCCCCGCAGAGAACGTCAACGGATCACCATCCACATCTGAGCCGCTTAATGTCCCGGTCAGGGTCACGCCCTCGGGAGTACTGACCGTGACCGGGTGCGCGACGGGTGGAGTATTCGAGCCAGAGCCGACGGTGACAGAGATCAATGCCTCGGCGCTATCAACGGTGCCATCATTCACTTTGAAGGAGAATTCGTCACTTCCGACGAAGTCAGTGTCCGGGACGTAGGTAAACGTGCCATTCGTATTGATGAGCACCGTACCGTGCGCCGCAGCAATGCTGCCAGCCGAGAAAGTCAAGAAGTCATTGTCGGCATCTGTGGCGCTCAGCGCTCCATGGAATGTCGCGTTCAAAGTGACATTGATATTGGCGGAATTCGCCACGGGCGGCGTATTGGTAGCGCTACCGACGGTCACGAAGACGAACGCGTCAGCGCTGTTGGCCGTGCCATCATTCACCTTGAAGGAAAAGATGTCGCTGCCGGTGTAGCCTGGCGCCGGGTTGTAAATGAAGGAACCATCCGAGTTGATCAGCAAATTGCCGTGTGCCGCGGCAGTTGAGCCTGCAGAAAATGTCAGCGGATCACCATCCACATCAGAACCAGAGAGCGTTCCGATAAAGACCGTGTTCAGCGCGACACTGATACTGGTCGAATTCGCTGTCGGGGGTGTATTGGACGCGGTCCCGACCTGAATTGAAACGAGTGCGTCTGCACTATTGACGGTGCCGTCGTTCACTCTGAAGGAGAACGCATCACTGCCGGTATAGTTGGCGTTGGGCGTATAACTAAACGAGCCGTTCGAGTTGATATTCACCGTGCCATGTGCGGGGTGAGTTGTTCCCAGGGCAAACGTCAATGGGTCACCATTAGCATCTGTGGCCGACAGGAAGCCGCTGAAGGTGGTGTTCATTCCGACGTTGATGCTGACCGGGGTCGCAACAGGCGCTGAATTGCCACCAGTCGCGACCACTTGGATCGAAACGAGCGCGTTGGAACTGCTGACAGTCCCGTCATCTACCTTAAACGAAAATGAATCACTGCCGACATACCCGGTATTTGGTGTGTAGGTAAATGAACCGTTCGTGTTGATGTGGACGGTACCGTGACTGGGCGCCGTGTTGCCGGCCAGGAACGTCAACGGGTCGCCGTCGGCATCACTGCCGGTCAGACCTCCCGCAAAGGTCGTGTTCATGGAGACGGTAATACCGATCGGGTGCGCAACAGGCGGAGTATTAGTGGAGGTGCCGACCTGCACCGAGACCAGCGCATCGGTGCTATTTGTCGTTCCGTCATTCACTTTGAACGAGAACGAATCACTGCCGCTATAGCCGCTATTGGGTGTGTAAGTAAACGTACCGTTCGCATTAATATTTACGACACCGTGGGCTGCGGCCGTGCTGCCGGCAGAGAACGTCAGCAGATCACCGTCGACATCGCTGCCGCTAAGGCCTCCGACAAAGGTTGTGTTGAACGCCACGTTGATGCTGGTCGGATTGGCCACCGGCGGAGTATTAGACGCTGTTCCCACCTGGACCGAGACGAGCGCATCGGCACTATTCGCCGTTCCATCATTCACCTTAAACGAGAAGGAATCGCTGCCGGTGTAATTGGTGTTCGGCGTGTAGGTAAACGAACCATTCGAGGTGATATTCACCGTGCCATGTGCGGCGGTCGTGCTGCCGGCCGAGAAGGTCAGCGGATCACCGTCGGCATCGGTGCCCGACAAGCCCCCGCTGAACGTCGTATTCAAACCGACGTTAATACTGACCGGAGTCGCCACGGGCGGCGTGTTCGACGCTCCACCGATATGCAAGGTCACCAGCGCGTCGGCACTATTCACCGTTCCATCATTGACTTTAAAGGAGAAGGAATCAGTACCAACAAAACCGTTGTTGGGCGTGTAAGTGAACGAGCCATTAGAGTTAATATTCACGGTGCCATGAGCGGGCTGCGTGCTGCCGGCAGAGAACGTCAAGACGTCGCCATCAGCATCCGATGCCTGCAGGGTCCCGTTAAACGGCGCATTCCCTGGCACGTCATTAATTGTTACTGGGGCGGCAACTGGCGGATGGTTCGTGGTGCCACCCACTTGGACTGAGACCAGTGCATCGGCGCTGTTGGCTGTCCCGTCATTCACCTTAAAAGAAAACGAATCACTGCCGGTATAACCCGTATTCGGGGTGTAACTGAAGTTCCCATTGGAACTGATGCCGACCGAACCGTGCTGGGCTGCAATACTGCCCGTGGAGAACGTCAACGAATCGCCATCTGCATCACTCCCCGACAAGCCGCCGAGGAATGTCGTATTCAAACCGACGTGTATACTAGTGGGGTTAGCAACCGGAGCCGTGTTGCCGCCGATGGGATTGGCGACCTGGACCGAGACGATCCCGTCGTTGGTGCTGCTGAAGGTCCCGTCACTGACTGAGAAGGAGAACGAGTCCGCGCCGGTATAGCCTACATTAGGTGTATAAGTAAAATTGCCATTCGTAGTAATGGAGACGGTACCGTGGGCCGCTAAAGTGTCGCCTTGAGCGAATGTCAGCGGATCGCCATCCACATCATTTCCGCTTAAGGCACCGGCAAACTGAGTATTGGTGGCGACGTTGATACTGATCGAAGTCGCCGTGGGCGCATGATTGGCCGCTGACCCGACATTCACCGTGACGCGTGCATCGGCGCTATTCGTCGTGCCATCATTCACCTTAAAGGTAAACGAGTCGGGGCCGATATAGCCGGAGCCAGGGGAATAGGTAAACGAGCCGTCTAAATTAACCGTCACCGCACCGTGTGAGGGCTGGATACTGCCCACCGAAAACGTGAGCGGATCATTGTCGCTGTCGGTTCCCGATAGGCCGCCGATAAATTGAGTATCCGCCGCAACATTGATCGTGAGGGGTTGTGCGACCGGCGCGTTGTTGGCACTACCGACATTCAGCGTGACTGTCGCGGGGTTAGCACTGTTCTCGGAGTCAGCAGAGTCCCTGGCAAAATACGAGAAAGAGTCGACGCCGCTGAATCCTGTCGCTGGCGTGTAGGAAAATGTCCCGTCGGAAGCGAGACTCAGACTGCCGTGGGAGACGTTGCCGTTCAGCACCACTTGGTCGACATTATCACCATCAAGGTCGAAATCATTGGCCAGCACGCTAGTAGGCGCGTTGAATGTCGTATCGGGAGCGACTTGAAAACTATCATTGACGGCGACCGGCAAATTCGCGGTCAGCAAGGCGCGGTCCTCCAAGCCTTCCACGTGTGCGATTTTAATCGTGCGCGGACGCCGCGCTGGACCATGTCCAATGTGACGCAAAGCAACGACCCAGCTCTTCCAAGAAAAGCCAATCATGTTATTAATTCCTTAGTCCTGAGCCTCGTAGTTGTTACCGCGCCGTTAGTACCCGATAGCCGCGTCGACCATATTCAAGGCCCAGTACACGCTGCATCCGATGTGCTCCGAATTCGTTGGATCTCATTGGCATTTTGCTTCGGGCATGATGCTCAGACGACAGCACGCACACAGAAGCAAGCTGATAAGAATCCAGACGACCAACTCAACGTAACCGTCGCAAACGCTATACCGCGAGACATCTGCGGGCTTACTGCGTTGGGTAGCCCAGATTTCACCGCAAATGAAAAAGTAGGGCGTTCTACCTCGCTCTTGGCGGCACCCCATTGAGCGCATCCGTAATGACTGGCTGGCCATCAAGTCGGATGTTGATAGACCACTCCCATTCCAGAATCAAAGTCGGTGCCAACGATAGGTTTGATCGCTGCATCGGCGGGAATGTATTGTTGTCCGTCGTGCAAAGAAAAAACTCCGGACGTCTGAAAGCAGACGTCCGGAGTTCGTTAAGAATCGACGAGATGTTCTATTTCAGGCTTTGCTTCGCAGCGCGAGCGGCCTGATTCACCGCTTTATTCGTCTCACGTTTAGTCTGGGCCGCGGCCTGTTTCACCTGGCCGGCCACCTGATCGATCTCGCCCTTGGTTTGCAGCTTGGGATTCTTAGTCAGCTTACCGATGGCTTGCTCGATCTTGCCTTTAATTTCCTGGGCTTTACCTGCCATTGCAATGCTCCTTTTGTCGAATTGACTGTGGTGACACCGAAGTGTCATGACGCCCCAACAAACAAAATGCAATTGCTGTACCGCAACCCCGACATCCCGAAGTCTTGGCGACTTCTGCGACGTGAGCAGAAAGAAAACACCGCTTGTCGAAGTACCCTCGTTGAAGAGCGGTCCCGACAAGCGGCAAATGAAAGAATGCAATGAGGTGCTTAGTGATCGAGTTGGCACTCCTATTCACCTTCGGGTTTGACCTTCGCTGATTCAGGCGGTGGCGCCGGGGGAGCGTTGTTCGTTGCAGGAGCGGGTGCTGCTTCCGGTGGCGGAGGAGCAACGACTTCTGCTTGCGGCGCTGGTGCGGGTTGTCCAGGCTGCGCCATCAATTGTCCTCCGGGTACCTGGCAGGCTCCGTTCGAACAATTGTTTTGGTAGCCGGTATTGCAGCCCGTATTACAGCCGGTATTGCATCCATTGTGATATCCGCCGCACGAACGGCGGGCCCGGCAACAGCGAGCTTCCGCGACATTGGTGTCAAATGCGATGGCTGCAACAGCCACCAATAGTCCAGTTACGACGATCAGCTTGCGTTTCATTACGTTCCCCTCTTTCGTGACCAGAGACTGGCACCAGCGAGGTGCGGTGCTGCGCACAAGCCCGCGGATGCCTCTAACACAACAGGTAACGCGCTGCATGCGGATATGGGGCGGAGAGTCATCTTGCCGCCCCATACTTCCGAGCATTCTTCGCGGAAGGTTGCTTAACGTGAGCTGTAGGGCACGGCCGCTTCGGCACCGGTCGAGATCGCATCGGCATGCTCTTCAGTGAAGATTTCGCGAGCGCGTGCGGCTTCTTCACTGGTATCCGCATGGACGGCGATCAGGATCTGTCCTTCCTTGATCTTGCCTTCGTAGCGTTGTGCCTCGTATTCGGGGATTCCCATGCCGATCAAGGCCCCCGAAAGTCCACCCAACGCTCCACCGGCAGCGACGCCCGACAGCGCCGCCATAATCGGTCCGGCGGCAATCAAGGGTCCCACACCGGGAATGGCGATCGCACCGATTCCGGCCATCCAACCCAGAGCTCCTCCGATCAGCGCTCCGGTCCCGGCACCGACAGCAGCGCCCTCCGGGGTCTTGGTGGAGTTCGTCGTTGCGAAGTCACGTGTCCCCGCTTTATCTGGAAAAATCGCTGAGATGTCATTGGCCGAGAACCCACTAATCCGCAGACGGTCGGCAATTTTGTTCGCCTGGGCGTTGTCTTTGACGAGGCAATATACGCTGGACATGATCTGTCTCCTGAAGTGATGAGATTGCCGGATCTGGCAAGTCAGATGGAACTCGTTTGCTGCTATCGGTGGAAATGCCGCTTAAGGGGCAATTTCCAACTGCGAGTCGACCTTGTCTTCGCCAGCCACCAGGCGGGCGATTTTATTGATGATGTCGCGTTCGGCTTCAGTCTTTACGGGGCCGCGCAAAGTGACTTTGCCGTCCGCAGTGATGATCTTGACGTTGCGGGCATCGACCGAGAAATCAGGCTGTTCAAGCACCTTCTTACGAATATCCGCGGTCACCTTCAGGTCCGCTTCACTTTCGTTTTGATCGATTGGGGTTTTGGCTGCCGGGTCGTTATCGCGGGCGTTGACGGCCGTGTTATCGGCGGCGACAGGCTGAGATTCCGATGCAGCCGGCTGGGCAGCAGGCGACGCCTCGGCACTGGGCGCGGTGATGGGTTTGTTTGTGGTCTGAACCGTTCGCGGACCTTGCTCACAGCCGCAAGTCACTGCTGCGGCCAGGAGCAATAAGATTGGTAAGCGCATGAGATTCTCTCCCTAGGTGTCATTGGTCCCACAGACTTGGGAATGTCGTACGTCGAAGTTCCCGCTGGAAATTTCAGGATCAAGAAGTCTTACTAGAAGCCAGGAATTCTGGACGGGAAGTTACACTCGACTTAGGCATTTCGTGTGCCAATCAGGCAGTTGCGGACGAGACCGATCGTGCGGTTGAGCACGAAATGTGGCGTTTCAGCACGACGGTCGAGCGGTCAGTTGTCGAATGCAATTGCGGAGTTGCGGCAGAGGCAGGCATCGCTAATGAGATCTCTCCGGCGTGGCCAAGAACACTTCCGACGGCCTCGGAGGGCGTAGCGGAAGAGTTCGTTTTCGATCCTGATTGGAGGCCGCCCGATCCGGGTTCCAATAGAATTTAAGTAATGGCGCCGCGTGCATTTGGGACGTCGTCGCGCACCTTGACCGCTCGCCGATCAATGCTATCACGACCCTGGATGAATCGAGGGACACGATTGCAGTCGATGGGAGGGCGAGGCTCCCGAAGATACCGGGTCAGATCGCACTTGCTGGCAGTTGAGCATTCGTCGTTACCCTAGTCGCCCATTCATGGCCGAAGGGTTAACAACGCCAATTCCAATTCCACCAGGCTTGGCATTCTGTTTGCCCTGAATATGCGGGGCCACCGGAACTTTCGAGTTCGGTGCGGTGGAAGATCCGACAGCCACGCAGAACACAACGCACAAAGGGGCCATCATGTCTGAATCTGATTCGATCTATGCGGAAGATATGCGTGCGTCGATCCAACTGGGAATTTTCAATTCGGTGGAGCAAACGCGGACAGCAGTGGCAAACCTGCTGGTTGCCGGATTTACTCGCTCACAGATTACGGTGATCTGTTCGGACGAATCGAAAGAGCGAAATTTTGAGGAATACGACCATCAGCATGGTCCCCGCGGCGAATTTTCGGCGGCCGATTTGGGGAGCACGATTGGCTCGACGCTGGGCGGAATGGTGGTTGTGGCGACGGCTTTCGCTTCGGGTGGTGTTCCGCTGCTGGCGTCTGAAGGTCCGGCGGCCTGGACCGGAGGGATGGCGGGCAGCTTCATCGGATCGCTGATGGGGCGGGGCGTGCAGGACGAGCTGGCTCATTTCTACGATCACGCAGTGACTCAGGGGAAACTGCTCGTCGCGGTCGAAGACCATAGTGGTGACGCGGAAGAACGGCTGTCGCACGCGGGCCGGATCTTGACTGAGGCGGGCGCCGAAAGTGTGGTGCTGCCACAGGCTTGAATCCAAGTCAGTTCATCAGACCTCACGTTGATTTGAATTTTCGATGAACCAGTCCCCACGAATGCCGGAAACCTGTCAATAGGGCGTACTAATTCTATTCGAATACTGTGGTGGTAGCGCAACTTCGAGGCTCAAGTCATGGTTCCAATTACTTTATCGCCGTTGCCCAGCTCGATTCCGTTTGACGATTTGGCGGTCGGGCAGACGTATCTAGTTGAACTGCGGCCTTGGGTTTCGTCATGGAAATGTGTCCGGGCCGTGTTCGTAGAACTGAAAGCCCAGCGGGGCGAACCGTTAGCGGTAGTAATGCTGCTCCCCGGTGGTCAGTTCATCACGTTCTGGCGCACGCAAATTCTGCAGCTCTCGATTGAAGCCTCAAACTAAGCAGTCTGCACAACCTGCGGCGAGGCGAATTACTGTCGACGCTGATCAATTCCGCCAGGTCAGAACCCTTCACTCTCAAACGGCTTTATTCGCAAGACTGAATGGCAAACGGGCATATCGTTTGCGTCTTAAATCCGCCGCGACCAAGAAGCAGGCGACTCGTGCAGGTAACCACTGTACGAACTGGTTGCTCCGCAACCACTCTGACTGCTGATCGATCATCATCGATTGGATGGTTTTCAAGAAGTAACACCCCTCATTGCAGCGAATTCTCAATCACTATGAACAGTACAACAATGCTCGATTTGAACGTCTCGGAGACCGCCATCGGACATTCTGAATTGTCCGCCCGTGCCGGCGATTGTGAGTTGACTCGGCGAATCGACACGCTGACATTTCGTCAGGTTCGTGACTTGAACATCGCCCAGGATGCAGACAGGGTGGTTCTGCACGGACGCGCAAAATCATACTATGTCAAGCAATTAGCCACACATGCCGTGCTGGACTTGATGCCTGGCATCGCGATTGAGAATTCGATTTGCGTGGTCAATTAGTTGGAGAATGAGAACGGAATCGCTGCGTCATTCAGCCCCGGCTGCTGCTCGGGCTGTGGACCGATCTGCCGCCCCTCGTCTTGACCGTAGAGTCTTTGACTTGAAAGTCTTCAGTGGGCCGCGGATGAGGGAGCCGGCAGATCTCGGGTCGCGCATACCTAGTTGATGGTCGGCCATGAGTCAGCCAGGCGAAGACCCTGCCCGGGCACGAACCGTGGCAACGCGGTCGCTGAGCACTTGGACGGCAATCCGTGTCTCGCTCAGCAACAAGGCGGAGCCGTAGACGAGCGATCCGACCGCAATCAGTCCTGCGATCACGCCAGCGACCTCCAGCAGCTGGACTGTCACTCCCACTTTCAAGGGCACCAGGACGGCTCCCAGAAGGGAGATCAGCGCGGCCATCGCAAAGCTGCCTAGAGCGACATAGAAACTGCGCAAGCCGCGGAGCAACAGTAGCGCCCGTGTCTCGGCAGCTTGGAGTTCGCGGAGCCGACGGCTGGATTCAGGCGACGAATAGTCGGACGTCGCCTCGAGTTGCTTGGACAGCTCACGAGCTCGATCGACCGCCCGTGCCAGTCGATTGCTGGTGCTCATAATGAGCACCGATGACGCGTTGGTCAGAATTGCTGGCGCGACAATCAGCGATAACGCAGCAAAAGGGTTCACGCCGAGATCCATTTTCGAAATTCTGCCACTGTAGCCTGACTTGCCGTAGCCCGACTCTCTGAGTCGGGTAATCGTCGTAATCACTAGACAAGCTCATTCGACGCGATCGACCGCGGAGCGATCAACTAGTCTGCCGCATATCTGTGCGTCGGGACGGGCCTGCCTGGCCGGAAGCTCTGTGTTTGACGGAATTCTGCGGTGGCTCCGCGTTTCGCACATACTGCGGCCAGAACTTTCTTCACTCGCTCTTCCAAGACTTGTGGATCACAAGCGACACGGGCGTTAACGATGATATCACAGTCTTCGACCTGGCATTTCGAAGGGAGCGACAGCTCAGGCGGGGTCTCGCTGCTGATGAGATTGGCCACTCCGAAGAAGCCTTCCCACAGTCCAATCGTCTTCAAATGCGCGGTCTCAGCACCGAGATCGTGGAGTTCTGCTCGCAGCAGCGAGATGACTTCCAGTAGGAACGCGTCGAGATCAAAGGGCTTGGGTGCTGAAACATGCAGGCTGGAATTCAGCCAGCCCAGCTCGGCTTCGCCTTCGGCATAGGTGTCGTAGTCGATGTCGAGGACCCGCCGGCCGAAATCCCCCTGTTGATCGAGCAATTCCTGCAACGCATCGAAACCCTGCCCCGTGCGGGCGGAAACTCGCATGACGGGGATTCCGGGAAAATTCTCCGATAGGAGCCTGGTTAGCTCGTCGAGTTCCGCCGGAGCCAGCTCGTCAATCCGGTTAATCAGGATCGCATCAGCTTCTTCCAGTTGCTTCTTCAGGATGTAGGCGGCCTTGGGCGAGAACCCCGCTCCTGATTCGCCGCGTAGGATGCGGATTCCGTGACTCGGTTTCAGAATGACCGGGTACGGCCCGATCACGAAATCGGCATCGAATAAACGCTTGATCGGTTGAATGACGGTCGCCACGAGGTCGGTGCAACTGCCGACCGGTTCGGCCAGGATGACGTCGGGACGTCCCGCGGCTCCCAGGCGATCCATCGAGCTCATCAGCTCGTTGAAGTTGCAGCAAAAGCAGGCTCCGGCAACTTCGCCCACGTCAAACCCCTGGGCTCGCAGCGTGTTCGTGTCAACCAGATCTGTGGCTTGATCGTTGGTAACGATGCCCACTTTCAGGCCTTGATCCATATAACGGCGGGCCAGACGGCCAAGGGTCGTGGTTTTTCCGGCTCCGAGGAAGCCGCCGACCATGATGTAGCGAATCGGTTGTGACATTATGACGTCAATTCCGGTTTTACAAAGGAGTATATTCAGGGGAGGTCGTCCAGGAGTTCGACCGGCTAGTGGGTTGGCTCTCTGGGAGGGCGAGTCTCCCGCCGGGCCTAAGACGACCACAGGTCGGCGACCGCCGGAGGCTTCCCCAATTAGCCTCCGGCGGACGCCGAGCTAAAGCTCGTACTAGGCTCGGCGGGAGCCTCGCCCTCCCATCTGCTTGGCACATCAAACCGGAAGGTTTTCCAGCAGGAGCCTCTCCCCAATTTCACTGCGCCGAGGTCTCAACAGTTTTACCAATTGCAGAATATCCGTTTCACCAGTTTTCGCACAACTAACCAGTCCCCTATTTACGCCACCATTTCAAACTCTAAAATCAAAGAGTCTCGGGAACTTCAATGCCAGTGATGGTTTGAGAACTGGGCCTGCGTTGCGTCTCAGCAGGCCAGCGTTCTGAAATTCGTCACGACACAGGAGATCTCGGGTAAGCCTGGAGGCTTGAAAGCAGGACAGAATTCCGTGCCAGGGGAACGGGTCGCCCCCCGGTCGTGTCAGTTGGCAATGTCGACCCAGGCGGGAATGCCATGCGGCGGAAACCGCAGACGACTGCGACGGAGTCAGAGGGACGCCCCTGCACCAAACGGCACGGACGTTGCCCGCCTGCCAGCGCACGACGCGCCGCGAACAGGTGCTGTGACCCAATCGCACACGATTTCGACCTCCCCCAGGTACACTCCAAGTGCCTCTCGCTCTCTAAAAATAAAACACGGATATCACTCCGTGAAGAACCGACGTGGCGCCGATCAGTGTGGCATGTTTGTGTGTGGGCCATTCTGTATCTCACACTGAGTCAGGCTGTCGTCTGCTGGTCGCAAACGGGAACATTTCAGGGCAAAGTTGAAATTTCGAGTTATTCCGATGTGGTGACTCGAGATCGCAATTGGCAGCGGTTGTTCGTGAAGGTGTCGACCCATCTCCGTAATAATGAGTTGGACGAAGGAGTGAAATGGTTGCAGTTATGCTTCGCTGAGCCGGAAGATGCCTATCTGGTGACCCTGGAATGGGATCAACCTTCCGTGCGCAGTCTCGCGACCACGATGCTGCGGGGCGCAGGTGAAGTGGCCTGGAAAAGCTATGAGCAACAATTTGGTGCGGCGGCCAAGCGGGCACTTGAGCAACTCGAAACTGCGGGGCCTCCCGGTGCTTACCAGCGGATCATTCGTCCGTACGAGAACACGGCGGCGGGGGCCACCGCCCTCGATCGCCTGGCGAACTGGCATCTGGGGCGTGGCGACTATGATTCCGCGGTGAACTGCTGGGAACAGTTGCTGTCGAATCCGGTGCATGCCTCGCGCGTCACGGCGGTGCAGCGATTGAAACTGTTCTTCGCCGCGAGTCGTAGCGGTCGCGCCGAGATCGCGCGACGTGAAGCCGACTCGCTGAGTAAATCGCGGATTGCACTTGGTGGCCAATCGTTGGCGGCCAGTGATTGGTGTGCGAAATTGGGACATCTGCCGACAGCTGTGTCGCGGACCGCGTTGGACTGGCGGTTCTTTGGCGGTGCTCCGGAACGAACGCGTGTGAGCCTGGGAAGTGCTCCATTTTTGCTGCGGCCCAGCGTCACGATCTCGATGTTTGACGCGGATTCCCGGGAGACCACGAAACCCGAGGACCGCCGCGCTCTGCTGGATGGTCGGGCACAGTACGAAAAAGATTTCGAGAATGCCGTCGGTACGGGAAAAGAGATGGGATTCGCCGGGACGCCCATCGTCAAGGACAACCTCATCATCTGGCGCGATTCGTTTGGTCTGCGCGCGATTGATCGACAGACCCGGCAGAACGTCTGGTCCTACTCCACGGCCACCCGGCTGCATTCGCTCCTCATCTTTAATACGGAACCTGAAGCGCCGACTCGCGGCGGGCAGTCGACTTATCGCCAGAATTCCGTATTGGAACAGCTCACGAGTGATGGACAGCACGTTTACTTCGTCGATCAAAACTCCATTCCGGATCGGACGCAGGGGCAGTTTCTCTTCGATCAAGGCGAGTTGAATCCGCGTGATGGCAAACTACCGGCGCCAGCCTGGAACTGCATCGTGGCCTTGCAGTTGAAAGGGGCCAATGCTGGGCGTGTTGTCGCGTGGAAGCTCGGTGGACATCCGGCTGACGAACCGAATGCCCCGCTGTCGGGCCATTTTTTCTTCGGTCCGCCACTGCCGCTCGGAGGATTGTTGTATTGCGTCGCAGAACACCAGAAGCAGATCTGGTTGATGGCGATACATCCCGACTCGGGGCTGATCGAATGGCGACAACCTTTGTCACTCGCGCCGCAAGCCACGCGCGAGTCGCCTCTCCCGCAGGATAAGGTGCGCCTGGCCCCGGCGTGCCTGCCCGCTGCCGCTCGTGGGATCCTGGTATGTCCCCTCAACTCCGGGATTTTGGTCGGTACGAATCAGCTAACGGGCGAAATCCTGTGGGCTCATGACTACCGCGCACGTCGGAAGGGACCGCCATTTCAGTATGGTCTGCCTCACAATTCTTTCGAGCAGTTCAGTGACGGAGATTTCCCGAATCCGCCGCTCATTCATAACGATCGGGTCTATTTTCTGGCCCCCGGAGAAAACCCGACTTCGGACCATTTGACTTGCCTCGATTTGCACTCGGGCAAGAAGCTCTGGCAGGTCGAAACGACGGTCGATTTGAAGTATCTGGCTGCGGCCAATAACGAACTCGTGGTCGGGGTGGGAGGCACCGATGTGCTGGGCCTGTCAGTCAAGGACGGCAAGTCGCTGTGGACGAAACGAGTGCCCCGCATATCTGGCGTGGGAGCGAATCTATCTGACGTCTACTTGCTGCCGATCGCGGACGGGCGGGTCCTCAGTCTGAATTTACAGGATGGCAGCGAGATCGGATTCGCGATGCAATCTCCGGGAATTCGACCGGGAAATCTGGTGGTTGCTGGTTCGGACGTGATCTCGCTCAATGGCCTCGACTTGCAGGTGTTTCCCCAGTCAGCCGAGCTACTGGCGAATATGGAAGCGAAGCCTGACAGCGAGCGAACGTCATATCAATTCTGGTCTGAACTCGGTGAACTGCAGTTCCGAATGGGACAGATCAACCCGGCCAAAGTCAGCCTGATCAAAGCGCTCACTCTGGCCGAGCCCACAACCCAGTCCACGATTCGTGGCCTGCTACGCGACTTGGCCTGGCACGAGTTACTCCAACAACCTGATCAGCGACCGAAGATCCTCGCGGAATACGCCGAGCTGTGCGAACTGCCCGAGCATCGAGCCCAGCATCTGTTGCTCAAAGCCGAGGAAGAGCTGCGTCGCGGCGAACTGGCTCAGGCGCAGCAAACTTCGCTGGAGCTGATGAAGGTCGACGCGGACCAGCCCTTGCGATTGCTCTCCGATCCTGACCGCAATTTGACGGCCGCGGTCTGGGTGGGAGAATTGGTCAAACGGGCTGCTGAGGGAACGCCACCCGTCAAGATTGCATCACCGGCGGCAGCCGTCGTCGATGAACTCTTGCGGCGTGCCGATCGTCGGGAATTGCAACAATTCCTGCAGCAATATCCAAATGGCACACGCTCACCCGAAGTGCGGCTGAAACTGGCGAAACTGCTGGTGCAGGACGGGCGAGTTCAAGCGGCCGAACTGGTCGTGTGGCGCGATCACCAGGGGACCGATCCCGCAGGACTGGCCGCTTGCCGGTTCTTGCTCGAATTGTGGGATGCGGCTGGACTGTATGAAGAATCGGGACAGGTGCTGCATCAGATTGGGACTCGACTCGCGGCAGTCAAGGGTTCCGACGGTGTATCGGGGCAGGCGTTTTATGCGAACTATCCACGCGAAAGCCTGGCCTGGTCTGCCGCCCAGCGCTTCGTACCTCCCAACTGGCCGATCGATACCGTGCTCATCGAGGAACAGCACGAAGTTGATCTGAAACTCCGCGGGACGTTCAACACGGCACCGCGGTACGTCCATTTCCCGCAGAGCTCGCAGCAACTCATAATTCGTGGGCAATCGCCAGCCAACATGCTGCAGCAGATTGATTGCGAAACGGGCACCGTGATGGCCGATATCACTCTGCCGTCCGGGGGCGCGCCGAACTTTTTCCCACACTTCGACGCGCGCAATCGGATCGGACATTACTTGCCACTGGGCGGGTCTGCAAATTGCTATGGGATTTCATTGCTCGAACGATCCCTGGCATGGCACCGCGCCTCGACCCCGGAACTGCGTCTCAACAACATCGTCCGGGTCGGCCCCACGACTCCCCAAATCAGTATCTTCCGGACCCGCGACCGTCTCGTCGGCTTATCGCCCGCCACGGGGGAACTGCTCTGGGACCGGACCGATCTGGAAGAACATGGTCGCTCGATTCCCAACGCACTGACGTCGCTGCCCGGTGATGCGGAAGTCATCGTGCTGCTGGAATCCGAGTCCAAGAACTATCGAGTTTTCAAGACCTCCGACGGTAGCTTCGTCCGGCAGGGGAAATTGGCCAACTGCTTCTACATCCACCAGCAGTTTGGTCGCAACTTGCTGTTTTCGACCGACCAGACCATGCGGAATATTCAGTTGTGGGATCCACTGTCGGACAAGGTGTTGTTTGAAGCATCGGCGATGGCGTCGATCGTGGGTGTCAGCGAACGCGAGCCCGAATTTACCGTCGCCGATACATTTGGAAAGGTCCGCGTGGTCGAGGGTCTGACGGGGCGAGTGAAGATTCAGATCAATTTGAATCCGGTCGACTTCCAGCCGCCACAACAGCCCCCCATGCTGAAGGCGTTCACCGACGGCACGCGGTACTACGTCAATGTCCATCGCCAATTGGCGATGCTGCCCAACACGACCTTCCACAGTGA
The DNA here is from genome assembly GCA_021732415.1 of Planctomycetaceae bacterium. Taxonomy (GTDB): domain Bacteria; phylum Planctomycetota; class Planctomycetia; order Planctomycetales; family Planctomycetaceae; genus JAKFVC01. The sequence goes on along the minus strand of JAKFVC010000349.1, from coordinate 3,682 downwards.
CGCGGTGTTCCCGACCCAGCAGATCACCGGCGATCTGCACGCGGTTGATCCAGCGACGTCCAGACTGCTGTGGACTCGGACGAAGGTATTGCCGCAGAATGTGGTTCATCTGACCGACTACCGTCTGCCGTTCCTGGTGACCCTCAGTCGAGGCCGCGGAGGATTGCGGGCCAATTCGCAAACGTCGCTACGAGTGGACGTCATCGACGGCGCGACAGGCACCACGATTGCGAGTAAGCACAATGCCTTTAACGATCGCCTATTCCTATCGGACTACGATCGCACGGCGGGCAAGTTGCGATTCCGCGGTGCGGTGACTCAGATCCACCTGGATTTCGGAAGGAAAGTGAATCCACCAGAGCCGGGTAACGAAGAGCGTGCCGGACGCTAACATTTCGTACCAAGACTCGCCAAGAGTTCTGGCCACGTCGGGCAACGCCGTGAGGGATAATTCGACGTCATGGGAGGGTGAGGCTCCCGCCGAACCGCATGGTCTGGCGAGGGCCGATAAACGCTTGCGGCTCGGCAGGAGCCTCGCCCTCCCATCGGCCGTATTATCAAATCTTCGACGCGACGGACTGGTACGTCGACATCAAGTGAATACGCTCTAACCAAACACCTTCTGATAAGTCTCCTCATCGAATCCGACAATCAAAGTCCGCCCCTTCTTCAGGGTTGGAGCACGCAGCTTGCCGCTCGGCCCGATGACCAGATTCAACAGCGTCGCATCGTCTGGTCGTTCTTTCTTCAGATTGATGTGGAAGACTTTTTTCCCCTTGGTCGCATATAGCTCGTCGACCTGATTGAGTAAGTCCAGTGCTTCGGGATCGGCGAGCACATCCTTCTTCGCGTTGACTTGCGTCTCCACCGCGACACCATGCTCGGCCAAATAGGCGACGGTCTTGCCACACGTGTTGCAGCCGTTGCGGTGATAGCTCCAATCGACTTTCTTGGTCATGCTTTTTCCAATAATCGTAATTAGGTGAGGAAACCACGGATTGGGAGGGCGAGGCTCCCGCCGAGCCTAAAGCGAGCTTTAGCTCGGAGTCCGCCGGAGGTTGGATGTAATGCATCCGGCAGACGCCGACCTTCGGTCGTCTTAGGCTCGGCGGGAGCCTCGCCCTCCCATCTGAGGAACCCCGCCCTGACTGAACGGGGCTCACCAAGATTGCCGTGCAGGTACGCCACTATTTCAGTCCCAACACATGTTTCAGCCCCGACTCCAGATCCGGAAATCGGAATTGATATCCACTCGATAACAATCGGTTGGGCACCACCCTAGTACTCGACAGCAAGAGCGCATCCGCCATCTCACCGACGGCGATTCTTAACACAAATGCCGGCGCGGGGAAGATCGTGGGGCGATGCAGGATGCGGCCCAGCGTCTTGGTGAAGTCGCGATTCGTCATGGTATTGGGATCAACCAGGTTCACCGGCCCGGTCAATTCTTCATGAGTCAAACAATGATGAATGGCCCCCACGACATCATCGATTGTGATGCAGCTCATGTACTGTTTGCCGCTGCCTAAGACACCGCCGACGCCCAGCTTGAACGGCGTGAGCATCTTCTTGAGTGCTCCCCCTTGAGGCGACATCACGACACCGATTCGCATGTTGACCGTGCGGATGCCGGCCTCGATGGCGGGCTGTGTCGCTTTCTCCCAGTCGGCACACACATGGGCCAGAAAATCGGTACCCGGGGCACTCGTCTCCGCGCAGACTTCGTCACCACGATCACCGTAGTAGCCAATCGCGGAGGCACACAGGAAATGCTTCGGCTTCTGATTGAGTTTGGACAAGGCTCCCGCAAGCAGACTAGTGCCGCCGACACGGCTATCGCGAATCTTTTCCTTCTGAGCCGTAGTCCAGCGATGATGGGCGATCCCTTCGCCTGCCAGATGGATCACGGCATCGAAGCCTTCCAACTCGGCGGTCGGAATCTTGCCCGTGGGAGGATCCCAGACGATCGTTTTCGGGTCGTTGTTGGAATTGCGTCGCGACAGCTTGTAGACCGTGTGGCCTCCCGTCGTCAAAAACGGAACCAGAGACGATCCGACCAGGCCCGTTGCTCCCACTACAAGAATCTTCATCGAAGTCACTCCTGCCGGCACGTTGTGATGTGCGGCGATATCTGCAGCCGTTAAGCGATGGCGATAGTCGAACATCCGTTGCATTTTACGGGCCACGAACGCTCGCCCGAGAACGCCAAATGGTCCAAACGGCAGGCGGTATTCTAAACGGTCATCGAGAAAACACGCATCCGGGCCATCGGCCTCAATGCGATGCGTATGCACGCACGAGGCAAACGGTCCCTTGATCTGGGCATCTTGAAACTGAACTCCAGGCACATAACCCTGGTGCTGAGAAATCCAAGTCTGATGAAACGGACCACCGATCGGCACCTGCAGTTCGACGCGCCCTCCGTCCGAAATTCCACCGGTCCGCGAGACAACCCGCGCTGGTTCAAACGGAGGGTTCAGTCGCTCGAAGGCCCCCTCCCGGAGATGCCAGTCGAACACGGCTGCCGCGGGAGCAGCCAGGCGTGTCCGTTTGTGAAAAATCTCCGTTTTCATTTTAGAACTGACAACAAATCATGAGATTGTGAACCACGAATCACACGAATGACACGAATCGAAATCCAGAAAACGACAGCAAAGTAAATGCGATCTGTCTGCCAAATTCGTGTCATTCGAATGATTCGTGGTTAAAAAAGATCATCCCTTATTCCGCATAAAGCGAAGTCACGAGGCCACATCTTGTCGTAACCGCTCGCGTTCGCCCCCATTAACATCAATTATTCGGGCTCAGATTGGATGTGAAACGGAGATCTGCAACTTTACAGAGGCTGCTCCGAAAGATGAAACACGCTATTCATGGTCACCAGCGAAGTCGTCCGCTCGTCGTGCGAGATCAGATTGACGCAGGCATTCTGCTGTCTCAGATCCTTCGCCCGCCGCGTTTCCAGGCCCAGCAACGAGGCCAGATACACCCGATTCACGACATTGTGAGCCACGATGGCAATGCTTTCGCCGCGATGCTTGGCCAATAATTCATCGAAGATCGGACGCACGCGTCGTAGAGTGTCGCCGTAGGATTCTCCGCCAAAATAAGGATTCTCCGCCGGATTTTCGTGGAAGAGTCGAGCTTCCTCGGGGTTGCGTTCTTGAATGGTTTCCCAATCCAGGCCTTCCCACATTCCGACGCAGCATTCGACCAGATCTTCCACCGGCACGATATCCTTGCCATGGTGACCAGCAATCGCGGCCGCCGTTTCTCGGGCACGGATCATCGGGCTGCAATAGATATGGTCCAGAGGAAAGCCACTGAGGAACTGGCCCACTTCCGCCGCCTGCCGTTTCCCCGAGGGACTCAAACCCAGATCAATCCCATCGCCCTGTAAAATGTAAGGGCGCTGTTCGTTGGCGGGAGTGGCACCATGTCGAACGAGATAGAGATAAGTCGTCCCAGGAGGGGGCTTGGTACGCATGCATCAGTCCTTGATAGTTTCGCTATGGTATGTGCTTGAAGTTCACTTTGCATTGTGAGCGGCACGGCGCTAGTACCGCAGATTAGAAATCTGTCCGCACCAAGAGGAAATAATTCCCAGTCTTCGCCAGCCACCCAGTTGGTGATGTCAAAATTGCTCTTCCAAGGTCTGATGAGGAATCTCACCTCACACACC
>JAKFVC010000067.1 GCA_021732415.1 Planctomycetaceae bacterium | reverse complement strand
CCCCATGATGAAACTCCCGGGCTGTGAGAAACAGAGACAACCAGAGAGTTCAGCGTACGCCACCGTTCAGACACGAGGCAGCGCTGAATCAACAAACGGCGCTCGACACGCAGGGGACGCCTGATCACGCTGCCGCGGAGCGGCTTCGTTCAACGGGGCTTCCAGCCTCAATCCAGAATACCAAAACACTGCTTCTGAATAGCAAATGTAGCTGACGAAGGCGCGAGCCAGACTCGAATCAGAAATATTGGCGGATGGCAGCACTCAAATCGGCTCTTGAAGATGGGGCCGGGGTTGTCATCAGTCTGGTGGACGAGATTGAAAGTTGATCACAGCCGGGCTTTGCTGTTTCCGGAGTCGTGCTCCGGCTACGGTAATTGGTCTGCCACAATGTCAGCGAAACTGATCTCAACTGTGCGGATTCGCTCGTTTGAGTTGGAGATCTTGGCCAAACGGGAGGTTCCCGCGCCGTGAGTAGTTGAGCCGACCACTTGTCGAACTGCGTGCTCGGTGGAACAAAGCCAGTAGTAACGGGGGTATCGCGTTTTTGCATGCCGATGATTGGATCAGGGCATGGCAGTCTGACTGATATATTGCAATGGGTATGCTATTCGCAAGGTTTGATGGCCGAATTGCGCGAAGGGGTTGCGGACCCGAAGCCAGCGACGCTAGATCAACAAGATCAGAGCGTCGACTGAGATTTGGGTTTGCTCCAACGTGGTTCAGCACCTTGCGATATAGTACCGCCATGGCTGATTTGCACATCTCGGGTCAGCAAACAGATGACGAGGGAGTCGCCGACCGTTCGTTGCTGCGCCGATTGCGAACCGGCAATGAGGACGCGGCCACACAGCTTTACCTGCGATATGCAGGTAGACTGCATGGGTTAGCCCGGTCAAAACTTTCTATTGACCTCGCATCCAGGGTTGATGCCGAGGACATTGTCCAGTCTGTATTCCGCACGTTTTTTCGCCGAGTTAGCAATGGGGATTACGACGTACCAGAAGGCGAGGAGCTGTGGAAGTTGTTTCTCGTCATGGGACTGAACAAGATTCGCACCGTTGGAGCATTCCATCGAGCAGCAAAACGAAACGTCCGATCAAGCTCGGGGGCGGACACCTTGGAGCATGCGGCCGAGGTGAATGCGCCGGGAGACGAAGTCTCACTCACCATTCTGAAATTGGTGATCGACGAAGTCCTCTCGACGTTACCCGCGACGAATCGAGAGATCATCAGGTTGCGGATAGAAGGCAATGAAGTCGAGGCCATCGCCGACCAACTCGGCAGGTCCAAGAGGACTGTCGAACGAGTTCTGCAAGAGTTTCGGAAGACTTTATCAGCGTCAATATATGAGGATGAACCGTGACTGCCGGTGAACACACAATGACTCTCTGGCAGGATTTCGACTCAGTTATTGAGGCCTACGAAATTGCCTGGGGGGAGGGGCCAGCACCTGGGCTTGCGGACTTCGTACCCGATTCTCGCCATCCGCAATATCTAAAACTGCTAATTGAATTGGCGCGTGTGGATTTGGAGCTTCGCTGGAAGAATTCGCAACCCTTGCCGCTCGACTACTATCTCATTACGTTTCCGCTGCTGGCGGACGAACCGGATGCCGTGGCTCAACTAGCGTTCGAAGAGTTCCGTGCGCGGCGCTCGGCCGGTCAGTGTCCATCCGCTGGCGAGTACGCTTCACGCTACCATATTTCCACATCGGCGTGGATCGAAGCCAATCCCAGACGCTCGGCGGATCAATCCCAAAGCCAGCTGGAGAACGAGCCATTTCCAAGCATTGCGCCGCCGCGATCAGCCCCCTCCGAAATCGAGTTGGAAAATATTGCGCAGGATCTTCCCGGATTTCAGATCTTGGGGGAACTCGGGCGCGGAGCATTCAGTCTGGTCTACCTGGCGCGCCAGTTAGACTTGGCAAATCGACTGGTCGTGCTGAAGGTTTCCACCGAATCCTTCGCGGAAGCCGACAAGATGGCCCAATTGCAGCACGCACACATCGTGCCCATCTATTCCGTCCACCGCGCCGGCAAGTATTTCGCGGTCTGTATGCCGTTCTTCGGGGCAACGACGGTTGCTGATCTCATTGCTAAATTGGCGGACAGTCAGGGGTTGCCGCTGACCGGGTTAATTGTCGCGGATACGGTGCAGGCCAACGCGGCATCGACGCGCGTGAACAGCCTCGCCACCGGCCAGTTGCACATTGAACTACCGATCCCGCCGAGAATCGTCGGCACCGAGGTCGCCCAACAATACGTCGGGAATCGCTCGAATGCGATGGCGTTCCTGAAGCAACTTGGGACACTGAGTTATGTCGAGGCCGTTCTGACCATCGGGGAACACTTGGCCGATGGCCTGCGCCACGCGCACGAGCGGGGTATCATCCATCGCGATCTAAAGCCCGCAAATGTCTTGCTGGCAGACGATGGCCGGCCGATGCTCCTGGACTTCAATTTGTCCGAAGATCTGAAGCCGGAAGGTGAAGGCGCGGGCACGGTGGTAGGGGGGACGCTCCCTTACATGGCGCCCGAGCAAATCGCGGCTTTTCAAGATCGCCGTTCGGCAACGGATGCTCGGAGCGATTTATATTCGCTGGGGGTCATCCTCTATGAACTGCTAACTGGAAGGCAACCGTTTCCTGCTCGACGCGGCGATCTGGAGCAAGTACTCGCGACAATGAGGGCGGATCGGCTGCATTCCCCGGCCCGCTTGCGAAAGCTGAATCCATCCGTATCCCCCGCCGTCGAAGCGATCGTCAGTCGGTGTCTGGAAGCGGATCCGCAGCGACGTTATCAACAGGCGGCACAGCTCGTCGAAGATCTCCAACGTCAGCTCAAGCACTTGCCACTCAAGTATTCGTCCGAGCCGTCACTGCGAGAGCGGGCCACGAAGTGGACAATAAGACATCCTCGGTTGACGGCCGTGGCGACGATTGCCATCCTGTTTTTCGGCGCGGCCTACGGAGTCGGGTCGTATCAGGAACAAGCCAGGATTGCCAAGCTGCAGAAAGAAGTCAACGACTTGATGCAGGCAGGCCAGAACGCGATGGATCTTGGTGAGGCCGCGGTCGCCCAAGGGCGATTTCGTTCGGCCTGGATGAACGTCCAATCCGAACCCGCCCTCATGGAGTATCAGCCAGGTGTCGCTGGCTGGCTCGATCACAGCCGCCGTGCCGTCATCCAGCAGCAATGGAAGCAACGCATACCACCCCGACAGTTTGAAGAGCGACGAGACGAAGCCATCCTGCTGAGCCTGCTTCTCGAGCCTGTGCCGCAGAACTCGGTCGCCACGGCGCGAAACGCGATTCATGCTGCCTTGAGCCTGACAAGCGCGGGTGATCCCGGTTGGGAACACGAACGGGAACAATTGCTGCATGTGGAAGCAGATTTGATCGCCGCGACATCCAACTCCGAGCAAGCCCTGGAGTTCTTCGACAAATCGCAGGAGTTCTCCTCGCGAGCCTTCCTGATCCATCGAGCCGAATTGCTGGAGCGACTGGGGCGCAACGTGGAAGCGGAGCCCTTGCGAAAGCAGGCCCGGCAAATTCCGCCGAACGACATTTCCGACGGGTTCTTAAATGGCATCAATCGCCTGCGTCGCCGCGAATTCGGCCTCGCTTGTCACGACTTCGAGCGAATTCAGGATTCACAGCCCGAGGATTTTCTGTCGCGGCTATTCCAGGGGGTCTGTTTGCTGAACCAGAACCGTCCTGGCGAGGCCAAGGTGGCGCTCTCGGCGTGCATCGCTCAGCGTCCATATTTTTTGTGGAGTTATTTCTTTCGCGGCCAGTCCAACATCGCACTTCAAGACTTGAGTAGCGCGGCCATTGACTTTCGGCGAGTGATGGAACTCGTTCCTCCCGCACAAATACAGCAGGCAGTTGAATCGCAACTGAAACTCATTGAGAAAAAAGCCATCGCCAGCGTCACGTCTCAACGCGCGACGCAGCCGGGGCATTAAGGCAATCATTTCGTGAAACTGGTTCGAGTTCATCCCACTTCGCCCCTGGCTCGACACAAGAAATTGCTGTCTCGGCCATCGCGAGGCACCGCGCGTCCAGGCTTCACGCTGCTGGAACTGCTGGTGGTCATCGCGATTATCGGCCTGTTGCTGGCCATCATCTTGCCGGCGGTTCAGATGGCTCGCGCCTCTGCTCGCAACCTGCAATGCCGAAACAACCTGCGAAATCTGGGCTTGGCTTTCCATACGTTCCACGACACGCATCAGTTTTTTCCTCGAAATACAGTTCGGCCGCGCGGCACGAGTCCGGTCGATGGCGAGCCACCAGGGAGTTTATGGAACTGGCATAAGGGCACGTATGAAACGTGGAACCGGGAAATCATGTCTCATATCGAGCAACCCGGTGCCCGCGAACAGGATGCAATCCTGTTGTTGGGCTGCCCGTCAGATCCGCGCGGGCCGACGTATCGAATCCCGACTTATGGGTTCACCTGGTATGTCGGTGTCTATTCCAATCCCTACACGGAGAATAATGGAATTGTGATCGACGATTCCAAGTTAAAAACCAGTTTTACCGTGTCCATATCGATGGTCACCGACGGCACGACGAATACGATTCTCCTTGGAGAACGGCCGCCGCCGGACGATACCAAATGGGGTTGGTGGGATTCCCGGTGTTGTATTGAGGACACCATTTCACCCGCGAAAGGCGATCGCCACATCTTTAGTCACGGCGTGTACGGCAAATGTCCCGATCCCGCGTACTATGATCGTGGGGATGTGCGGGACGATTGTGCATTTCATGCCCTATGGTCGAACCATCAGGCGGGTGGAAACTTCTGCATGGGGGACGGCAGTGTCCGGACGATAACTTACGAGTCCGGCACGACATCGATCGGCAAATCGACGCTGCTGGAAATCCTCGCGTCTCGAAGCGGCCCCGAGTCCACGCCAGGTGAATTCTAACTCTGGCCTGATCTGTCACGGCTAAAAAGAGGAGTGCCACTGGCTGTGCCAGTGCTTTGCAGGACAACAAAGTCCACGATTGCACGGCCATCGCCCGTGGCACCTAACCTCACAATTCCATTCTGACGCACCACCAGCCCACTTGCTGTCTCGGACTGCGCGATTGCGACGCATCACTCTTCGCCGCCCTTAATTCGGGAATTCTCGAAGTTTATTGGCGGACGATGGACCGGCTTTCGACTTCCTCTTCTAACCACATCAGCCTTGGTTTCCGAGTGGGCAATCTGCCGCGGGTCTCCAGTGCGTGTCGGGTCGCAGACTTCATTTGTGACCGACTCTGATCGGTGTCGACTGTGGACAGATCCCGTAGCGGAATGCCGTTTGAGGCTCACCTCCGGGACTTGGTTAGCGCTCACCCTGTAAACATTATTTCGAGACTCACCGCCATGAAATCGTTCGCATTCGCACAGCTTAATCCGTTCACCCGCAACGTCGGCTTTCGTCGGAAGGCTCAGCGGAATCAATTCCAGACTCAGGCGGCGCAATTGTGCGTACCCGAGGCACTGGAGGATCGCACGTTGATGGCGGGTGACTTCGCGGGAACGGTGTTCAACGATCTCAATGCGAACGGCGCCAAGGACGCCGCCGATAATGGACTCGCCGGCTGGACCCTGTTCGCCGATACGAATCACGATGGCAAGTTCACGGCCGGTGAACCCGCCACGGTCAGCGATACTAAGGGCAAATTCACCATCGTGGGACTGCCTGTCGGCAACGTGACGATCTATGAAGTCGTTCAGCCGGAATTCAAACCGACCCCGGGCTTTTCGGATCATCAGACGGTGAGTATTCGGGACGGACGAACGACCAAATCCGATTTCGCCAATGTCACGGCGCCGGTCATCGCGGGGCAGATCGTCGGAACGACCTTCGAGGATGCGAATGAAAATGGGGCCAAAGATTCGGGCGAGCATGGCCTCCAAGGGTGGACGTTGTTCATCGATACCAACGGTGACGGCAGCCTGACTGCCGGTGAGTCGACTGCGATTTCCGATGCCGATGGAGATTACGTCTTTACGGACGTGCTGGCCGGGTCCGCCACCGTCTATGAAATTCCACAAGGCGGCTTTGCTCCGATTGTGGTGGGCCTGTTCCCGCTGTCTGGAGCATCCACGCACCATAGCGTGACGGTCGTGGCGGGCAGTTCGGTGAGGACCGATTTTGCCAACCAGATTCCGCCCGTGGGGACGATCCAGGGAACTGTCTGGAACGATGCCAACGGAGATGGACTTCGCGGAGCTGACGAAGTCGCGCTGGCGGGTCAGGCCGTTTACATTGACCTCGACAATAACGGTCAGCAGGACCCGACCGATCCAGCGCGGATCACAGACGCCAGCGGCGCCTACGCCTTCACCAACATTCACACGGGGACCTATCGCGTTGTCGACGTCATGCCGGCGGGATTCATCTCGGCCGACAATCGCCTGGGGGCGGTGTCTTCGACCGTGTTCCAGGGCAGCCTGAACACCGTTGATTTCTACAATCTGATTCCCGTGACTGGTTCCGTCAGCGGAGATCTATTCGACGATCTCGATGGAAACGGACTGCAGTCAGCGACCGAATCCGGCTTGGCTGGCTGGCAAGTCTACGTCGATGCCAACTCGAACGGACAGCTTGATGCCGGCGAAGCGAGTGTGCTCACCGACGCCGACGGTGCCTACACCTTCGCTGGACTGGCTTATGGCAATGTCACGATTCGCGACATTGTCCCCGCAACGTGGATTGCCACAAATCCCGCGGCCGGTGGTAGCACACTTCACTTGTTGAACGGCGAGAATCGAGTCGGATTCAATCTCGGAAATCGCGAACGAATCGGAACGATCCAAGGGACGGTGTGGAATGACGCCAACGGCGACAGACTTCGCGGGGCCACAGAGACCGGGATGGCAGGCTCGGTTGTCTTCCTCGATGTCAATCAGGATGGCGTTCAGGACGCCACTGAGCCGGCCACGCTGACCGATGCCAACGGCCGCTACACATTCACCCGAACCCCAACCGATACGTACAGTGTTGTCGAGGTTCTCCCGCCTGGGTGGATCACAGCGCTCGGCAAGCCAAGCACGGTCACTACGACGCTGGGCATCGGCGGGGTCAATGCGGTTGACTTCTACAACCTGACGCCCGTGCCGGGATCGATCAGCGGGACAGTCTGGAGCGACGCCAACTCCAACGGTGTGATCGATGCCACGGAACCGGGCTTGGAGAACTGGCAGATCTTCGTCGATGTGAATGGCAACGAAGTGCTCGATGCCTCGGAACCGCAGGCCACGACCGATGCCACTGGAACCTATACAATCAACAGTCTGTCCTATGGCACGACGACGATTCGCGAAGTGGCTCAGCCGGGTATCACCGCCACAACCGCGGTGGTAATCAATACATTCCTGTTGAACGGAGAGCAGCGGGTCGGGGTCAACTTTGGCAATCGTGAACCGACCGATTACATCATCAGCGGATCCGCCTTCAATGATGCAAACGCGAATGGCGTCCGTGATTCTGGAGAAGCGGGTGTCAGCGGAGTCACGATCGTCATTGATGCGAACAACAACGGAATCGTGGATCCGACCGAACAGTCGACGACGTCGTCGGTTGATTTGTTCTACACTCCCGGCGTCAACGAGATCGGGACCTATTCCTTCACCCATTTGGCGCGGGGCACCTATCACCTCATCGAAGTGCTGCCTGCGATCCTGGAAGGGACACCGGCAGCAGTCCGCGAAACGTTCGTGACGGTCGGCCCCACCAGCCAGCTCAATGTCGACTTTGCGGATCAATACCGTGCGAATGAGATTCACGGAGTGATCTTCGACGACACCAATGCCAACCACATCCATGACCTGCAGGAACATGTGCGTTCCGGCGTCGGTGTCTATATCGACCTCGATCGGGATGACGTTTACGACGCTGACGAGCCCCACACTGCTACGGCTGCCGACGGTTCGTATGCATTCGTCGACCTGACTCCGGGTGCCTACATCGTTCGCGAGGACAATGGCAGCGCGGCGGGACCCCACACTTACCCGCAGACCGGCGGTGGGATCCTGTGGCCAGAAGGGATCAGTCGTTCGGCGATCGGAAACGTGTCGCCGACCAGTATTACAACGTCCCTCGGGAATGGCGAAATCTATACGCAAACGGTGAGCTTGACGCTGCCGGAAACCGGCACCCTCACCAATCTGGTCGACGTCTTCCTGCTGTTCGATGATACGGGAAGCTTCACCGCCAACAGTCCCATCGTGCGCAACGCGTTTCCCGCGATCATCGCCACGCTGCAGGCTTCATTGCCCGGAATTGACCTGGGATTCGGTGTCGGCCGGTTTGAAGAATATGCCAACTTTGCTTCCGAATTTGCGACTGGCCGTCCCTTCATTCTCAATCAGCCGATTGTCGCCAACAGCACGCCCGGCTCTGCCGCGGCCATTCAAGCGGCATTGGATCGCGTAGCACCAGGCTATGGCGGTGATGCCCCAGAGACGGACATTGAAGCCCTGTATCAACTCGTTACAGGAGCTGGCTTCGATGGAAACAATAATGGCTCGGTTCTCGATAGTGGAGTCGCGGGACTGGTGTCGACGCAGGTGACCCCTGGTGCCAGTGGTGACGTGCCGAGTTTTGCCTCATTCACCGCCGATGCCACGCAAGGTGTGCTGCCGTCCGCCGGAAATGTCGGGGGTGGCGGCTTCCGGTCCGGCGCCTTGCCGATCGTGTTGCTGGCGACAGACACCGGGTTCGCCTACCAGCCGCAAGGCGAGACCAGCATCACGGGAACCGGTGGATTGACGCTGCCCCTTTCGGCGTTGACGCAGGTCTCCCGCACCACGACGCCGTTTGGTGCCGGTGCAGGGATTCAGCAAACGATTACGGCCCTGAACGCGTTGGGTGCCCTGGTGATCGGTTTAGGAACGAATCCCGACGCAGTCGCGGCTCCCCGCTCCAGTCTGGAAGCATTGTCGCAGTTGACCGGTGCCATCAATCACTCTACGACCACGATTTCAAACGGCACGGCCGATGCCATCGCCCCGGGTGATCCACTCTACTTCCAGATTGGAGCCGGTTTTGGCAGCACGGTCGCGGACGGCGTTGTCAACGCGATTCAGAATGCGGTGACCAATGTGGCGATGGATATTACGGTGCGTGCTTCAGACCCGCGCGTCCGGGTCATCAATCATACGGGAACACTGACGGGAATCGGGGCCGGACAGACCGCATCGTTTGATTTCGAATTCATCGGTGATGGCCGGCCGCATCGCTTCGATCTGGAATTCGTACGGGCCGGGACGAACGTCGTTCTCGGGTCCATTCCGGTGGTCCTCGGCACGCCGGTGGCGGGCGAGGGTTACTCCTACGAGGAATTGGAAGACGGCGAAATCCATCAGTCATCACATTTCGGCAACTATGTCGAGAACGTCGCTCCGAGCTTCGTGGGAGGTGCGGATTTCGCCGTTGCGGAAGATGGAGGCATGCAATCGATCCTGGCCTGGGCCACTAGCATCAGTGCGGGGCCGACGTCAGAAGCTGGGCAGTCGGTCGACTTCCTCGTTGACAACGACAATCCCGGCCTGTTCAGCACACAACCTGTCGTCGCGGCGGACGGGACCCTGACGTTCACTCCGGCTGCGAATGCCAGCGGCAGCGCGATGGTCACCGTGCGACTGCACGACAATGGTGGTGTTGGTGTGTCGGGCTTACACACCAGTGCCTCGCAGTCCTTCCGAATTTCGATTTCTCCGGTTAATGACGCGCCGGTGGCCGACGACGACGCGTACTCCACGTCACATGGAGTTGAACTGGTGATCCCGTCCAGCGGGTTGCTGGGCAACGATGTCGATGTCGAAGGCACGGCTCTCGCGACCACCTTGACCGTGGCGCCCGCTCATGGAAGTCTGACGCTGAACCCCGATGGCTCGTTCCATTACGTACCAGCGGCGGGATTCTTCGGGACAGACAGCTTTGAATATGTCGCCAACGATGGCTCGCTTGACTCCAACGTGGCAACGGTCACGATCGCGGTGACTCGCGAGAATCAGGCTCCCATCGCCGGGGACGACGTCTTCGCTCTGGCAGAAGAGGGAGTACTGTCCGCTCTCGCCGGAGTGCTCGCCAATGACGTTGACAACAACAGCGATGCACTGACAGTGACGTTGATCAGCGGCCCGGCCCACGGCACGCTGTCGCTCAATTCCGACGGTTCGTTCGTGTATGCTCCCGACGCGAACTTCCACGGGGTCGATGGTTTCCGCTACCTCGCGAACGACGGCACGGCTGATTCCAACTTCGCGACCGTCTCGCTGTTCGTGACCGGAGTTAACGACGTTCCGGTAGCGACGAATGACACCTACATTCTGTTGGAAGACAACGCGTTGTCGGTCAGCCTGTCGGGTGTCCTGATCAATGATGGCGACGTGGACGGCGATCTCATCACGGCAGTCCTCGTAACTGAGCCGGTGCATGGGACATTGGCTCTAAATGCAGATGGTTCATTCTTGTATACTCCGGTCCCGAACTTCAACGGACTTGATAGCTTCACCTATCGGGCCTATGACGGGGCATCTGATTCCCCCGTCGCCACGGTCACGATCACTGTGACACCGGTTAACGATGCACCGGTGGCGAGCGACAATAGCTACTCTGCGATCGAAGACACCAGCTTGACCGTGGTGCTGCCGGGTGTGTTGGACAATGATCTTGACGTCGATGGAAACACGCTCGCAGCAAACCGGGTACTGGGACCCTCACATGGAACGCTGACGCTGAATGCGAATGGCTCGTTTCTCTACACCCCAGCTCTGAATTTCAACGGCACCGACAGCTTTACCTACAAAGCGAACGACGGAGCGGCCGATTCCAATGTCGCCACTGCGACGATCACAGTCGCCGCGGTCAATGACATTCCGGTACCAGGCAACGACAGCTTCGCGACCAGTCAGAACGCAGTCCTAAACGTTCCGGCCCGGGGTGTGTTAGTGAACGACACCGATGCGGACGGCGACTTGTTGACGACCGCACTGGTGACTGCACCCGCCCATGGTTTGCTCGTCATGAATGCGGATGGATCATTCACTTATACGCCGGCGGTAAACTACAGCGGAGTCGACAGCTTCACTTATCGAGCTGCCGATGGAGCGTCGCAATCGGTCCTGGCCACCGTCAGCCTGACCGTGGTGCCGACTGTTCCCGCGACCAAATTCTTCACTGCGGATGCCGACCGGGGAGCCGCATTCCAGTACGCCGCGGATGGCACCGCGATTGCCAACGGGTTGCTGAATAAGGCGGACAGCAAGCCGCGCGGTATCGCATCGAACAGCTCGGGCACTATGCAGTGGGTCATGGATCTCAGCGGGACGGTATTCGTCTACGACAATTCGTCCAACCTGCTGGGGCAATGGACGCCGCAGAATGTCGGCAAGCCGGAAGGGATCACCGTGTGGGGCAACGACCTGTGGCTGGTCGATCCCGGTCAGGACAAGGTTTTCAAGTTTACGGGTGGTGCCAACCTGCGTTCGGGCAAAGTGAATGCCACTTCCAGCTTCGCCTTGAACAGCGGCAACTTGAATGCGACGGATTTGGTCACGGACGGCTCGCACCTGTGGGTGGTCAACGACACCGCGACGGCCGACAAGGTGTTCCGGTACACGACCAGCGGAGTACTGGGAGGGAGTTGGTCAATATCGACGACGAATCCCAGCCCCACTGGCATCACGCTCGATCCGGCAAACGTCAATCACCCGTGGATCGTCGACTCAGCCACGGATCGCGTCTATCAATACAATGGGGCAACCAGCCGCCTCACGGGCAGTCAGGATCCCAGTCAGTCCTTTGCATTGGCCGCCACGAATACCAATCCGCAAGGCATTGCCGACCCCCAGCCGATGACATCGAATGGTGGGGTATCCAATCTGAATTTGACTTTGCCTGAAAGCATCACCGACGACCATGGCATTGATTCGGTATTCATCAACGGAGTCCACACCGAGGTTGAGCACCAGGGCCGGACGCATCACCGGCACGCAACTGCTCATCGTCACGGGTCACACGAGGACCACCACTCCCAAAGCCGTCAGCGCGGATCCGACGATGTGACTCCGGAAGCTCCCGAGATTGAGACACACGGCGATGATCTAGACCGGGTGTTTTCCAGCATGATTGAAAAGCGACGCTCGCACGAATCCCATCATCACCACCATGAACATGTCGGCCACCATCACAAGTAACGGCCGACAATCGCGATAGTAAGACTCGTGCCGCGGGCCCGATGTCGGAAGACATCACAGATCGTGGTCACCCCAATCTGTCAGAAATGCGGTGCGGTGGCCGGGACTCGGAACGATTTCCGATCTCTGACGACACTTTTTTCTGAGCAAGGAACAGCATGAAACGCAGATCACCTACCACATCGACTCGGGCACTACAGCTTGAAACCCTGGAACCGCGCGTGATGCTCTCGGCAACAGTTGCAGACGTGGAACCGAATGACCGGAATCCGCAACAGTTCACATTCCCTGAGGATGGCCTGGTGCATATTGTCGGTACCGCTGCCGGCCGCAAGGACAAGGACTTCTTCGTCTTCACGGCACCGAGTTCGGGCAAGCTGGATGTGAGCGTCGCATCGCAGAATGGCGCCGTAGCACTGGAGATCGAATCATCGCGCGGCGGCAATCTCCTGGAGACTGAGCCAAACGATGGAGTCAACACGGGCAGTGCACAGCTCCAGGCTGGTCGGCCCTACCGGATTCGTTTGCGATCTGAATCGAAATCGGGTTCGCCAGCTTATGACGTGACACTCCAGTTCGACGGCACGATCAACGGCGGTGGCGGTGGGGGTGGAACTGGCACAGCGGTCGTGGAATCAGAACCCAACAACTCCCCAGCACAAGCGGATGTGTTTACCTTCCCAGAGACAGGCGCCATTCAACTGCAAGGTGTGGCGGCAGGTAAGAAAGACAACGACTACTTCAAGTTCACAGCGGAACAGTCAGGCGCAGTGACCGTCGCAGTCGCGGCCACCGGTTCCTTAGTGCAACTGGAAGTTGAAACGTCAAACAGCATCAATGTGTTTGAAACCGAACCCAAGGATGGCGTGAACGGTGGAACATTTCAGGTTCAATTAGGGGTGACCTATCTGATCCGACTACGCAGCAAGTCGGACGCGAGCGGCGCCTATCTGACCGATCTCGTTTTCACACCGACCGTTGCCTAGAGCGGTGAGGCGGATTCATGGCTCGCGCAGTTGGGATCAGTGTCTCTGATTGCATTGTCCTACTGCGCTGGTCGCTTTCGAGGCGAGGAGAGGCTGTATCGGTCCCAGAGCTCTCGCTGTCTCTGCCACTTCAACTCCGTCACGACCGACCGCAGCCCCCGCTCCGACACTGGATCCTTCCCTTCCGTGACTGCCGGCCAACACAGAATCCGCTCCTGAATATCGGGCGCCAGGCTGAGCAGATTCATGATCTGCGTCACCCGCGTATGGGATCATCAAACGCAAAGTTAGTCAGATGATCGGAAGGGAGGGGATGCGGCCAGCAACTTGTTCTTGGTGGGGCAGATGCTGTCCGATCTCAACAAGGTCATGGATGAGACTGGTTGCACAATCATCCTGTGCCACCATGCGAAGAAGGGGACTGGGGCGAATCAGTTCGACCCACCCGAACTGGAATCAATGGCGTGGGCCGGTTTTCAGGAATGGGCGCGTCAATGGATCTTGCTGGGGAGACGTGCCCCCTACGCTCCGGATAGTGGCGGATACCACGAACTCTGGTTGGTTACTGGGGGTACCGCCGGGCATCCGGGCCTCTGGGCGCTCGATGTCACCGAGGGAACACGAGAGGACCCTCGTGGCAGACGCTGGGACGTGACCGTACGCAAAGCGTCGGAAGCGCGGCAAGAGGAAGCGCAGCAGCGAGAGGCGGTTAAGGACCAGCGGGACCAGCAACATCGAAATAGTGACCGGGAGAAGGTTCTCAAAGCGTATGCACTGTTCCCGCAAGGCGAGACCAGTCGATGCGTGCGGGAATCTGCGGGACTGAGCGGCACCAAGTTCGGTCCCATCAATCTCGGCCTGTTCGAGGAAGGTGTTATTGAATCGTGCATTGTCTTGAAGGCGGGAAAGAGTCACGCTGCATTCCGATTTAAGGGAGTGGGACCACCGGGACAGCCGGGACTAGTCCCACTCAGTCCCGCTGATCCGAGGAGTGAGTGGGACAAGCCTCTCTCTCTTAAGAGAGGCTGTCCCAGTCCCACTCATCCTCGCCCAAGCGATGAAGGTCGAGATGGTCTGCCGGATTCGATCGACGTCCGGTGACTCGGACGTCGCGTTTAGGAAATCAGTGACCCTTCAAACCCAACAACAATTCGCGGGAGGCAATAATGCAGAATCGATTAAGAATTGAACCGACAACCATCATCGCCTGCCAGCAATATGCCGGCTCGTATCCGCGATTCGCGTCCAGCTCGGGCGTTGAGACTTGGCAACTGGTCGCCGGCCTGGAGGCGGCTCTGATCCTGGTCCTGTTCGCGGGCTGGCTCAATGCCCCCCGTACAACGTCCCTGAAGCGTGATGGCGAGAGGGACGAATCACCGCCGAGGTCTTGGTAGAACCCGCCTCTCTTGAACGTCACCGGCTGTTGTACCGAAGCGGGCTTGGTCTTGGTCGAAGTCTTCTTGGCCATGTTCGTGCTCCCGATTTGTGTCGTCGGTGGTGGTTAGCGAGCGACCTTCGTCCGCCGTCTCCATCGTCGATCGACTTGTAACGTGGGACACAGTTACCTCAGGTGCGGAATGACATCCAGCGCTGTTTCGCAGGATTCCTGATGTTTTCTAGGAATACAATGGGACAGGAGATTTGTTCGAGGCTTAGCACAGGTGTGAAGCCCCAGCGCATGTCGACCGTCAACAATCGGGAGCTCATCGCCACTGGAATGAAGGTCCCAAGCGGCTTTCCGTAAAGTTCGTCGATTCGCGGGGATGGTTGGCAGGGCTTATCGTTGGTATTCTCAAGCCAAAGTGGAAGGTCGAAAGTAATCGCGGTGGGCGGTGTGATCCGCCGCCGGTCCCTTCTACGACGATTGCCACACACCCTATGACTGAATCTATTATCCATGCCTCAGCGAATTCTGTTCGCCTTACAAAAGTTTCGCCCCGGGCGTTTGTTCCTGCTGCTGCTCGCGTCAATCTTTGGTGTCGAAGCGGTAGTGATGCTTGTGCTGCCCCAAATTTTGCCGCAGCCAAGCAGTGTCAGTTTCACGGCCCTGATCGACGCCTGCCTGTTGACCAGTTTGTTGGCCCCGTTGGTCTGGATATTGGTCATTCGCCCCTTGCAGCGCTTGGCAGAAATGCGGCACCAACTGTTGGCGATAACGTTGTCTGCTCAGGAAGACGAGCGGCGACGCATCGCCCGTGACCTGCACGACGAGTTGGGCCAGTCGTTAACCAGTCTGCTGGTGGGGCTGCGGACCATTGAAGAAGCCACGAACGAAGATTCGATTCGTCAGCAGATCCAGAAAATGCGGCAAATTGGCAGCGATACGCACGAAGAAATCCGCCGCCTGGCACGGGGTCTGCGACCCGCCGTACTGGATGATATCGGCTTACGGCCAGCATTGGAGCGATTGTTCAGCGAGCTGTGTTCGATTCAAGATATCGATGCCCAACTGGAAGTGGGCATCCAGGAATTGCCGAGACTTCCTGGCGAGATTGAAACGGCATGTTACCGCATCGTGCAGGAAGCCACTGTGAATGCCGTCCGGCATGGCGCTGCGACGAAGCTGCGGCTCGGACTGGGTTATACACCGCAAGAGATCCGATTATCCATTCGCGACAATGGCCGAGGGTTCGATCCCAATAAGGTTCTACATGGAACTGACACTGCGGCGCCGTTTGGCTTGTTGAATATCTTTGAGCGAGCCTGGCTGTGCGATGGAGACGTGTCGCTACAATCCCAACTCGGCGAAGGTACGACGATTGACGTCAGGATTCCTTTGCCGAAAACACAGGTACCACATGTCGAGAATTAGCGTCCTGGTGGCGGATGATCACGCGGTACTACGCGCTGGCCTACGGCTGCTGATCAATACCCAGCCCGACATGGAAGTGGTGGGCGAAGCAGGTGATCATCGACAAGCCTTGGAAATGGCGAGGAAACTTCAGCCGAATGTGGTGACGCTGGATATGTCGATGCCGGCCGGTAATGGCATCCAGGTCATTCAATCGTTGGCTCGCGAACTTCCGAACATTCGCGTACTTGTCCTGACGATGCACGACGACCCCGCCTATTTTCGCATGGCTCTGGCTTCGGGTGCGGTGGGGTATGTCTGCAAGAAGGCGGCGGACAGCGAACTGCTGACTGCAATCCGCAGCGTGGCCCAGGGAAAGTTTTACACCCAGCTGGAATTGTCCGCCGACAACAGCGCCCCGCTTGTTTCTGTGCCAACAGGTTCGGCCCGCAGTCCGTTGGAGCAACTCAGCGAACGCGAACAAGAGGTGCTGCTGTATCTAGCACAGGGCTTTACCAACCAGGCGATTGCGGATCGGCTGCATTTGAGTGTCAAGACTGTGGAATCATATCGAGCCCGACTCTTGACGAAGTTGCGGATGAAAAGCCGCGCGGAATTGACTCAGTTCGCCATTGAATCGGGATTACTGCAGCCCCCGACAGAGTCATGATTCTCCTGCAATTCCCTTGATTTCAGCACTTCCAAGCCGGTTTGCTCAACCAATCGGCGGGGCCTTCTTTGGCCATCTTCAGGCGGGGTGTCGTTCTTACGCGATTAGGAGTTGTGCCGGGGAAACCCCGGCAGACTTTGTTCGTTGATGGGAATTACCCCGGCATACGACCGAACGTCCCCTCGTGACAATACCAAGTAGACACGTCCACGA
This sequence comes from Planctomycetaceae bacterium, assembly GCA_021732415.1. GTDB lineage: Bacteria > Planctomycetota > Planctomycetia > Planctomycetales > Planctomycetaceae > JAKFVC01. The sequence continues at coordinate 12,026 of JAKFVC010000067.1, read as the reverse complement.
CTGCTGAGTTGTCCGGGATGTGTCGGCCTGACCGAGGCCCCAAGGATTGCATGCAGGGGAGCACGAAGCAATGTCTCGACGTCGCGATTCACCTTATTTTATTTTTCGTATGACATGGCTGACACGACAGCCACGATGGACTCTGCACAGCCACTTCAAGTGAGATCACCCCCTCCAAAAAACGCCGCCCACCAGTCCCCGTCGCCTTACCCCGCAAACAAGTTGTATCAACGAGGAACATCATGAACTGGAACCAATGGCTCAGCGCATTACGAGAACGTCTCCAAAAATCGTCAAAAATGTTCCGACATTCACCGGCGAAGCGCCGACGCGGGACGAACAAAGTTGCCAGCATCGAAGGGTTAGAATTGCGGACGCTGTTGAGCGTCAATGCCCTGTTTGACAATACAACGCAAGAGTTGCACGTCGTCAGCACGAAGGGTGAAGCCGTCAAACTCGGCGTCGACAAGAGCGGACACTTACGGATCAACGGGAAGGACCTGCTGTCCCATGGCCACAAGCATGGCAAAGCCGTCGACGTCACGCCCCAACAGATTCAATCTATCGTCATCGACGGTGGCTCGGGCAATAACAAGATCGACTTGAGTGCCGTATCGGCGGCGGACTTCACCGATCTCCACGACGTCACCATTAACGGTGGCGGTGGTAACGACAAAATCATCGGTAGTCAATTCGATGACCATATCAATGGTGGCGTGGGTCATGACGACATCCATGGCAGCGATGGCGATGACACGCTGGAGGGCGATGACGGCGATGACAGCCTATCAGGCGACAGCGGCGACGATTCGCTCGAAGGCGGAGACGATGATGACCTGCTGTCAGGAGGCAGTGGCGATGACAGCATCCATGGCGACGACGGGGACGACTCGCTCACAGGTGGTCTCGGCACGGACGACTTGATGGGTGATGACGGCGACGATGCTCTATCCGGCGGCGATGACGACGATCATCTCGACGGCGGAGCGGATGACGACACGCTGCACGGCGATGATGGCGACGATTTGTTGCTCGGTGGCAGCGGGGATGACTCGGAAGATGGCGACGATGGGGATGATTCAGTCCATGGCGGAACAGGTAATGATCATCTGGCTGGCGGGGTCGGCACCGACGAAATGCACGGCGATGACGGCGACGATTTGATGGACGGAGACTCGGAGGATACCGAAGACGGTGGCGAGGGTGACGACAGTGATGATCACAGCGACGACGCAGGAGACGACGAAGACCACGGAAGCGATCAGCTGTTGCCAAGTTTGGACGCACCCGAATCTCATGACCAGTCTGACTGAGAGCGCGGCGAAAGTCGCAATTCCGGAAGCGACACCCGACGCGGCCAAAAATGAGACCTTTTGAACGCTTCATCCCCGCGATCAACCCTCTCATTTGCGACCGCGAAAGGTAAAAGTTTACCGCCAGGCCAACCCTAATCCCACGTTTAGAAACACGTCAATCCCCTTGTTCCTCCCTGCCAATCGGTCAATCGTTTCAACAACTTGTCCCACGAGGCAATCATGTTACTCACCTTCTCCCGCTTCATGTCGTCCTTTCTGGACACTCGGTTTGTCAGGAGCCGCAAGGGGAATCGACTGCGACGATCCGACAGGCCCGTCGGAATTGAGTCGCTCGAAACCCGAGCGTTACTGACTTCTCCATTGGTCGCCGACGTACTGCAAGGAACCGTTGCGACAACGGTGTCCGGGACGGTGTACGAGGATCTCAACTCGAATGGACTGAAAGATCCTGGCGAAAATGGTGTCAGCGGTTGGACCGTGTATCTGGACCTGGACCACAGTGGGACCCTCAACAGTGATGCGGCCGGCACCTCAGAGCCGTCAGTCGTGACCAACGTTGACGGTGATTATGTCATCAATCACCTGATCCCCGGTACTTACCGGGTGAGTGAAGTTGTCCAAAGCGGTTGGACGCCGACGGCGCCTGCATCGCAAGATGTCGACGTACGGTTAGACCACGACACCAGAGCGAACTTCTTCAACTTCGCCGGTGGTGACATCACGGGGACGGTTTGGAACGACGTCGATCAGGATGGCATCCGCGCGACAGACCCGGTTACGAGCGAGTTCACGGAGCCTGGCCTGGCCAACTGGACGATGTTCCTGGATCTGAATAACAACCTGGCACTCGACACAGCGGAACCGACCACGCTCACTGACGCGAATGGTGTTTATTCGTTTGTCAACCTGCCCGCGGGCGACTACGAGGTCACCGAACTCTTGCCAGATGGATGGGAGCCGACCAAGCACTTTGACATCAGGCAGACGGCGTCCGTCGTCGCACAGCAACAAGTCGTTCAGGATTTTGCCAATTTCAGTCTCTTGAATGGATCGATTCAGGGGACCATCTGGAATGATCTCAGTGCCGATGGCATTCGCGCAGTCGATCCAGGCACGGGCAAGTTCAGCGATCCGGGCTTGGCCGATTGGACCGTCTTTCTGGATCTGAATGTCGACGGCGTTGCTCAGCCAGGGGAACCCACGGCGGTCACGAACTCGGACGGCGAATACGCATTCATCAGTATCGTGGAAGGGGACTATGAGGTCACCGAAGTACTCCCCAGCGGCTGGTACGTATCGCCGACATTCGACACCAGGCAGACGGTAGCGGTCTTCGGGGGCGAGAAATCGACAGCCGGAGACTTTGCGAACTTCACGATCCAGAATGGTTCGATCCGAGGGACCGTGTGGAACGATCTCAATCGAGATGGGATTCGCAACGTCGCGCTGTCGGGTGCATTCACCGATCCGCCACTGGAGAGCTGGCAAATTTTTCTGGACCTGAACCGCAACAAGCTGGCTGACGCAGGCGAACCTGTCACGCTCAGCGACGTCAATGGAGCGTACTCGTTTGCCGATCTGCAGGTCGGTGACTACGAAGTTCAGGAGATCCTGCCGACTGGTTGGGAGACTACGGCTACTTATGATGACAGCCAGACGGTCACCGTCTTTTCGGGGACCGAATCGCTGGCCAGGGACTTCGCGAACTTCAATCTTTCGACGGCCATCCCTGGCACGGTCGGCGGTATCGTGTGGAATGACCTCAACGGGAACGGGGTGCGAGACAAGAACGCGACGACCGGTGCATTCACTGATCCCGGCCTGGCAAACTGGACGATCTTCGTCGATGTGAACTCGAATGGAGTGTTCGACCCCGCCGAACCCAATGCGACTTCCGCCGCGGATGGATCCTATTCAGTTTCAGGGGTGTTACCAGGAACGGTGACGATCATCGAAGTTGCCCAAGCTGGCTGGCGTCCTACTGCCCCCAGCACAGGTGCGAAGACGTTCGCATTAAAGAATGGTGATAATGCCACGGGCCTCGACTTTGGAAACTACACGCTGCAGGAGGCAGCCATCCGGGGCACTGTCTTCGCTGATTCCAATCACGATGAAATTCGCAACCTGGGGGAACGGGGCCTGACTGACATTACGGTCTATTTGGACACCAACGACAACGGTATGCACGACGCGGGCGAGCCACAAACGACCACGTCGCTCGACTTGTTCTTTACCCCTGCAATCGATGAAGCGGGGACATACAGCTTCACGCATCTGGCCGCGGGGACATACATCGTCCGGACAATTGTTCCGGAGACTTTGAGCGCCACACCTGCCGCACAGCTCACCCATAGCGTCACCCTGGTGGCCACTGAGGACCATCTGGGCATCGACACGGCCGCGGTCTTCCGTCCGAACGAGATCCACGGCGTCAAGTTCGACGATAGTAACGGAAATCATCAACGCGATGCCGGAGAACTGGGCGTGGCTGGTGTCACGATCTATGTGGACCTCGACCGTGATGACGTGCTGGATCCCGAGGACCCCAGGACCGTTAGTGCCGACGATGGGTCCTATTCCTTCGGGGGGCTGGCACCGGGTGCCTATGTCGTCCGAGAAATCCTGGATGACGGATATGAGACGACCTATCCTACAACCACCGCTGGTACGCTATGGCCTGCCGGGGTCAGCAATCCTGCAGTGGGAAATGTGACACCCACCTCCATCACCGCATCGCTGGCGGATGGTCAGACACACCACGAAACGGTGAGTATCACACTGCCCAACACGGGGGCTGTGACCAATCTCGTGGATGTCTTTCTGCTGTTCGACGACACGGGCAGCTTTGTCAACAACAGCCCTCTCGTGCGTGCGGCCTTCCCCACGATTATCACACAGCTCCAGGCGGCGCTCCCCGGGATTGATTTGGGATTCGGCGTCGGTCGCTTTGAGGAATATGGCAATTTCGCATATGAGTATTCGACCGGTCGGCCCTTCATTCTCAACCAGCCAATTGTCGCGGCCAGTACGCCAGGCTACATGACAGCCATCCAGGCCGCGTTGAACCGTACGACACCGGGCTACGGTGGCGATCAACCGGAAACAGACATTGAAGCCCTCTATCAACTCGTGACAGGTTTGGGATTCGATGGCAATAACAACGGGTCTGTACTCGACAGCGGCGTCGCGGGCCTGGCATCAACGCAGCTCACGCCCGGTAATAGTGGCGACGTGCCGTCATTTGCCTCATTCCAAGCCGATCTAGCGAACTCCGTCCTGCCTGCATCCGGTAACGTCGGGGGTGGCGGATTCCGTCCGGGAGCGCTGCCGATCATCCTGACCGCCACCGATACCGGTTTCGCCTATCAACCATTCGGCGAGACATCGATTACCGGTGTGGGAGGCGTGTCACTGCCGATCAGCGCCTTGATGGAGACATCGCGTCCAACCACGCCGTTCAACTCGGGCGCGGGGATCCAGGAGACAATCACGGCACTCAACGCGCTCGGGGCCCTGGTCATCGGCCTGGGGACGAATCCTCAAGCGACTCTCGATCCTCGACAGGGTCTGGAAGCGCTCTCCACGCTGACTGGCGCCGTCAATCACTCGACGACCACGATTGCCAACGGCACAGCAGACCCGATCGCGCCGGGGGATCCGCTCTACTTCCAGATCTCGTCGGGATTTGCTGGCAGTGTCGCCGACGGCGTCGTCAACGCGATTCAGAATGCAGCCACAAACGTCGCTGTGAATATCACGGTGCAGGCGTCTGACCCACGGGTGAAAATCATCAATCATACCGGCGTTCAGAATTCCATCGGATCGGGGCAGACAGCCACGTTCGATATCGAGTTCGTCGGCGATGGTATCCCCCATCGGTTCGACCTGCAGTTCGTCCGAGCGGGGACCAATGTTGTCATGGGATCGATCCCCGTCGTCCTCGGCACCCCGATTCCTGGCGATGGCTACGAATTTGAAGACCTTCCAGAGGGCGAAATCCACAGTAGTGCGGACTTCGGCAGTCACTCGGTGTCGACGACGAACGTCGCTCCGGTCGCGATGGATGGCAATCTGTCGGTAACCGAGGATACCGCGCAAAGTGGCGCACTGGTGGCGACCGACGCCGATTCGGTCGCGCTGACCTACAGCGTCGTGGCCAATCCAGGCCACGGAACGGTGACGATCACCGACGCTGCGACGGGCGCCTTTACCTATACTCCGGCCGCGAACTACAACGGTTTGGATAGCTTCACCTTTAAGGCGAATGACGGCTCCCTGAACGGCAACATCGCCACGATTTCGATTACGGTCACAGCGGTGAATGACGCACCGTTGGCAGTGGATGGTAGCCTGACAACGGCAGAAGACACAGTGCAGAGTGACCTGCTGACGGCCACGGACGTCGATTCGACACCATTGACCTATAGCATCGTCGCCAACGCGAGTCACGGCACGGTCGTCATCACCGATCCGGCCACGGGAGCTTACATTTATACGCCGCTGGCAGCGTATAACGGTCCGGATAATTTTACGTTCAAGGCCAATGATGGAACAAACGACAGCAACGTCGCGACCGTTGTGATCGCCGTCACCGCTGTGAACGGAGCGCCGGTGGCAGCAGATGGCAGTCTGGCGACAGCCGAGGACAACGCGAGCACTGGCACACTGGTGGCAGGCGACGTCGATTCCGTGTCTCTGACTTACAGTATTGTGGCCAATGCAGGTCACGGGACTGTCGTCGTCACTGACCCGGCAACGGGAGCGTACATTTTCACTCCTGCCGCAGATTACAACGGACTCGATAGCTTCACCTTCAAGGCGAACGACGGCTTGCTGGACAGCAACATCGCGACGGTATCGATCACCGTGGCTGCGGTGAATGACGCGCCGTTGGCAGTGGATGGCAGCCTGTTGACGTTCGAGGACGCCGCACAAAACGGCACGCTGGTGGCTGCCGACGTCGATTCGCCAACGCTGACGTACAGCGTTGTGGCGAATCCAAGTCACGGGACGGTGACCATCATCGACCCGGCGACGGGAACTTACACCTACACCCCGGCCGCAAATTACAACGGTTCGGACAGCTTCAGCTTCAAGGCCAACGACGGAGCGTTAGACAGCAACGTTGCGAGCGTGTCGATTACGGTCGCGGCAGTCAATGACGCGCCCACTGCCGCCGCAGACAATTATTCGCTGAACGCTGGGACGACTTTGAATGTCGCTGCTCCGGGAGTATTGACCAATGATCAGGACATCGATGGCGATGCCCTGTCAACCGCACTGGTGCAAGCCCCGATTCATGGCCTCTTCAACCTTAATGCTGATGGATCCTTCAGCTATACCCCGGACGCCAACTTTGTGGGGACGGACAGCTTCACGTATCAGGCAACTGACGCGACACTCAGCAGTCCGACAACCCAAGTAACGCTCGTCGTGAATGCGATGGTACCGACGACGCCCCAATTCGTCGTCGTCGACGACAAGCGAGATGCGTTCTTCAACTACACCGATGCAGGCGTGAAACAACAGGCTTTGACATCATCCAACCGGGCACCCCAGGGAATCGCCACCAACGCAGATGGATCCCGGACCTGGGTGGCCGATATGAAGGGTTTCGTTTACGTCTACGACTCACAGCAGAAGTTGATCGGCAAATGGCAGGCGGTTGAACTGGAACACGTCGTTGGAATCACAACCAATGGCACGGATATCTGGTTGGTGGATTCCAAGACTGACTCGGTCCATCGTTTCGCGGGAGCCACTTCCCGATTGTCGGGTAAAGCCGCCCCAACATCCTCATTCCGACTGGATCGAGCAAATCGCAATCCGACCGATGTCGTCACTGACAATCTGCACTTATGGGTCGTTAATGACACTTCAAAAGTCGATCAAGTGTTCCGCTATTCGCTGGATGGCACATTGGACGGGAGTTGGTCGATCGACCCGGCCAATTCCAATCCGACCGGACTGGCACTCAATCCGTCAAATCCGAACCAATTCTGGATTCTCGATGGTCGAACACAGAAACTGTATGACTACCAGGGTGGGAGTTCCCGCACGAGTGGTAACCAGAACGCCACGTCCAGTTTCAAGTTGTCGTCGACAAATCGTGACGCAGCAGGAGTTGTCATCGCTCCCTCGGTGCCGATTGCCCCAGTCAGTACAGCCGCCTTGGATACAGTGTTCCAGGAATTCACCAAGGTTGAGCCGACCGCGTATCGATCTCGATACGGGCGGGACTAAAGCGAGTCAGTCAAACGTTTTCGCCATGAGTTATGAAATCCGAATTCGAGACCCTCTTCCCGGCACCAAGGAGCGGAACAGGGCCGGAGTGAGGGGGATAAGTTTGAGTTAACATGACTTGCGCAAACATTTCGATCGATCGCCGTGAGATGTTTGAGTCAATAATCAGTCATGTACAAGGAGACCGTTTTAGACCGTGGCTCCGAACAGGTATCCGACGCCCGCCGTAAGTCCCATGGCCAATGCCCCCCAAAACGTAACGCGGAGAGCCGCCTTCGTGACAGGAGCGCCACCGACGTAGGCTCCGAACCCGCCCAGGAGAGCAAGAAACAGAATGGAAGATGCGATCACAACCGGAATCAGTGCCGTCGCAGGCGTGATGAGCACGGTGAGCAAAGGCATTACCGCACCAATTGTGAACGTTCCCGCAGAGGCAAATGCGGCCTGAATCGGCCGAGCGGTCGAAAGATCAGAAATACCGAGTTCGTCTCGGGCGTGTGCAGCCAATGCGTCATGTGCCATCAGTTGATCGGCGACCTGCTTTGCGAGTGGCTTGTCCAGGCCTCGCTTAATGTAGATCGCCGCGAGTTCCTCTCGTTCGTGCATATCGTCATTGGCGAGCTCCTTGCGCTCACGTTCAATGTCGGCCTTTTCTGTATCGGCTTGAGAACTGACTGAGACATACTCGCCGGCGGCCATCGACATCGCCCCGGCAACACATCCTGCGACACCGGCGATTACGATATCTTTGCTGGAAGTACTCGCCGCGGCAACCCCCACGACCAGGCTTGCCGTGGACACAATGCCGTCGTTCGCGCCTAGTACTGCCGCCCGCAGCCAACCGATTCGCTCCGTACGGTGTCGCTCTTGATGTGGCACAAACATGCGTTAATTCTCTTAAAGACTGGATTGGACTAGTTCGTCGGGCCTGGTCTGGGGAACTGTCGCTACCGTATGCGATTCAAACGGTGATGAGAATAGCAATGCCTGTCTGTGGGGCAGAGCATTTCAATGGCAAGGATCGTGAGATGATCCTGAAGACTCGTGTTACCGATCCACGAGACGACATCGGGTTCTACGTCCCGGTAACAATTTCGGGGCTGGCATGTCTCGCCCTGTAAAAATATTCTGCAATCGATTCGCAAGGTGATATCCGAGGTTCGGCGCCGAAGAAATCGGCAAGTTGTGTCACACAGCACAGGTCAGAGCTGCGGTGTCAAGAGTCCATACGAGAGGATGCAGTCCATCCGAGGCGGTTGGCTCGTCGCTGTGAGCGCAACGAGAACGGAGGTGATTTTTAATCAGAGACGTGTTTGTCGTGCCGTCCACGGCGGTCTGGCCGCGTGTTGTGAGTACGACTTCAACACGCCACCAAGTCTGGTGTCACAGACTACATCGTTCGGCCGAATCAACTCAATCCGCGGCGACTTGCCTTTACTTCAAATCTGCGTGAGGAACGGCGGGGACAGAAATTGTCATCAAAATGTCCATGAGGCAGCAATATTCTCCGCACGCAAGTCGATTGGACTGCACTCAAAATCGGTCAATTGGTGACGGCACCGAAGATTAGATTGGCCACTCGCGATGATTATCCCGCATTGACCTGACCAACCTCGCTTGCTTCCAACTTCTCGGACACCAGTTGCTTCAGCGCCAGGTATCCAACTGGCGGCTCGATCTGCCACGGAATGATCGCCGTACGCTGTGCACATTCTGTGATGACTTCTCGTATGAACTTTGTCTCGTAGCTTTGGCGGCTCCGTAGAACAGGATCGGTCACGGTCAGCGGCGACAGGCTCTGATTGATGATCCATGCGTATGGTTCGATTTCGGCGCGTCGCAAATCTCGCTGTAGCTGAGCCGCTTCGTGAACTGGTGTTGCTTCTGGAAGTGTGACGATTAAAACACGAGAATATTCTGGATTCCTCAAGCGGGGCAGAAGCAACTCGACCGATTCAGGTACCTGGCTGGATTGGCGAATCACTTCTCGATGATAAGCCAGCGCTGCATCGAGCAGGAGAATCGTATGCCCGGTGGGGGCAGTGTCTAAGACCACAAACCGGTCGCTTCCTTCAGCAACCGCTTCCGCAAATGCGCGGAAGACTGCAATCTCTTCAGTACAGGGAGACCGCAGATCTTCAGCAAGCAACGCCTGGCCTTGGGTATCGAGATCCTTTCCGGCAGTCTTCATGACTTCCGCTGAGTATCTTGCCGTTTCAGCGGCGGGGTCGATTCGACTGACGGTGAGATTCGGTAGGGCATCTCCTGCGATTGTAGCGGCGACATGTGCTGCTGGATCGGTGGTCGAGAGGTGAACGCGAAATCCACGTTCGGCAAGTCCCACCGCGACGGCTGCGGCAACTGTGGTCTTGCCGACTCCTCCTTTGCCCATCGCGAGAATGACGCCGTGGCCAGGCGCCGCCAAGCCATCCATTAGCTCGCCAAGGGTCGATGGCATTTTGAAGTTTGGAACTGGCTGGGCATTTCGGTCGTCGGGTGTCACTGCTCCTGTTCCAAGCATGCGAAGTGCTTGAACTCCCAGCACACCGTTCGCGGTGAGCAGAATCAGGCTGCGCGGAAAGTCTCGCAACGAGCCAGGAATCGCTGCCATGGCCGATTCGCCTCGTTTCTGCATGGCGACCGCCAATGGATCCGACGAGTCGCTGGCCTGAAACACGCCATTAATCACGAGATGCTGATTCTTCACACCCAGCGCTGCCAATTCTCCGCTGGTTCGTGATGCTTCCCGGAACGCAGTCACTTCTGGGCGGGCGACGAGCACTAGTGTCGTCGTTGCAGCGTCGCTCAATGCACGCACCGTGTCTTGATAAAGCGTCTGCTGAGCTTGCAGTCCAGCAAGTGGCCCCAGACACGACGTCCCGGTTGTGTTCGACTCCATGAAACCGGACCATGCAGATGGAAGCGTCAGGAGTCGTAGCGTGTGGCCTGTTGGTGCAGTATCGAAGATGACGTGGTCGAAGGCGGCAGTCGCGCTCGCATCGCCCAGCAAGCGAGAGAACTCGTCGAACGCAGCAATCTCTAGCGTGCAGGAGCCGGAAAACTGTTCTTCCATGCTGGCCACTGCCGCTGCTGGTAGAAGGCTACGATATGGTCCGACCATCCGCTCGCGGTATTCGGCGGCGGATTTCTCCGGATCGAGATTCATTGCCGAAAGTCCCGGAACAGAAGGAACGGGAGTCGGATGATGTCCCAAAGGCGTCACCAGCACTTCATCGAGATTCGATGCCGGATCAGTCGACACCAGGAGGACGCGTTTTCCGGAATCCGCGAGTCGCACGGCGGTCGCGCAAGCGATTGAGGTCTTGCCAACGCCGCCCTTGCCGGTGAAGAAGAGATTGCGAGTCGGGTGATCCAGGAACTTCATCATGGCTTTCCTACCTTATCTGCGATGTTGCTTCGTTTCGTCAGCGACGCGTAGCAGCTCGCAGACACCGTACCGCTCGTCTCCGCTCCAATGTCGATTCCGTCCCTGAAATCTCAACAGCACTTCTTGCTGCCACTACACTGGGGCGTCTGTTCGGCCACAGGCGGCGATTCAATCCGTGCTGATGATTGAGTCCACAGGTTGAGTATTTCCCGCGTTGGGTAGCCACGCTGACTCACAATATGGCCATCAACCATGATCAGCGGCAGGCAATGGGTCCCTTGCGTGGCCAGGAGTTGTTGAACTTCTGGGTTCTGTATGAACGCCTGCGGCTGTTGAGCCAGGTTGAATCGCTCCACCTGATGTCCCTGCGATTTCACCCAATCGAGATCGGCTGCGAATCGTGGCAGCACAGGGTCGACCTGCGGTCCACAGACGCCGGTCGAGCAACACATTGGTTTGTCATAAACTTGTATTGATTTCATCGTTGGTTCCCATTTTTCAAACTCCGCAGGCTCATGCTCGGCGGATCTGAGGGCATGCACTCGAACACTTGCCGCGTCGGAGTTGGCATCGAACTGACGCAACACCTGTGCCAGACCAATGTGCATCGACGCCGTTGCACTACACCGGACTCGGTTACTGAGCAAAATGGGGTGTGGACGGGCAACATTCGCCGCAACTGGTCTATCTGAGCGAGGTAGAGTTCGACATTCGTTGCACCAGACTGAGCGGCACATGTGCGGGAACGCTCAATCATCTCGGGATTCAAATCGATGCCAATGACTTTCCCCGTCGGGCCAAATCGTTTTGTAGTGAGCAACACATCCAGCCCTCCACCACTTCCGCGGCGAGTCATTGCTGCTGGCAAACTCACGCGACATAATCATCACTGCGATTGAGAGAGAAACCAAACAGTCGGCGTATTGGCATTTCCATTCACGGTGAGCAACCAAGTGAGTCGAACGTTTTTCCGCTCGGATTTGCGAATCAAGTCTGATGTACACAACTCCCACGAATCTGATTCTCCTTGTCACGGCAGGGGCCTGCACAGGAATCCTGGGTGCCTTGTTAGGAACCGG
>JAKFVC010000154.1 GCA_021732415.1 Planctomycetaceae bacterium | reverse complement strand
TGACGCGGGTCCGTTCAGAAACTCTTGCGGGACTTAAACGATGAACGTCTCAAATCTTCGTCGCAGCTTATTGCCCGTTGTCATCCTTTGTCTAACGATGGGTACTGCGGAAATCCCTGGCGCAGAACCGGGCACTGCTAAGAACGTCATCGTTATCATCGCCGACGATATGGGCCGAACAACGGGATGTTACGGTGATCGCAATGCGGTGACTCCGAATATCGACGCTCTGGCTGCCGGTGGAACTCGTTTCGAAAATGCATTCTGCACAACCGCCAGTTGCAGCCCCAGTCGCTCGGTCATTCTGTCGGGGCTCTACAATCATGCCAATGGGCAATATGGATTGGCTCATGGAGACCACCACTTTCAATCGCATAGTTGGGTGCAGGGCTTGCCTGGGCTGCTGAAGTCGGCTGGCTATCGAGCCTGTCTGATCGGCAAATTCCACGTGTTGCCCGAAGCCAATTATGAGTTCGAATTCAAGGCCGATCAGAAGACTCAAGGAGCGCGGAACTCGGTCCAGATGGCGGAAAATGCTGCCGCGTTCATTAAACAAGCCGACCCGCGTCCGTTCTTCATCTATTACAGCAGTACCGATCCGCATCGGGCAAAAGAGGGCTATGCCAACGAGGCCAAGTACCCGGGGGTGACGCCGGTGAAGATCGATCCGGCCAACGTTCAAGTCCCCCCGTTCTTGCCTGACGAACCCGAAGTCCGAGCAGACCTGGCGGAATATTACATGTCGGTGGCCCGGCTGGATCAAGGGGTCGGGCGGCTGATGCAGTCATTGAAGGAAACAGGGCACGATCAGAATACGCTCGTGATCTTCATGAGCGACAATGGCATTCCCTTTCCCGGTGCGAAAACAGGCCAGTACGATCCCGGCGTGCGATTGCCGTTGATCTGTCGCATTCCCGGTCAGAAACCGGGCCTGGTCGCATCTGCCATGGTGACGTGGGCCGACATCACACCGACCATCCTGGAATATACCGGCGCGATGGGGCCCAAGTATCCGCTGCACGGCGAGTCCTTCCTAAAGGGGATCAGTGATCCGGCCTGGACGGCTCGCGACACGGTGTTCTTGTCGCATACGTTCCACGAAGTGACGATGTACTATCCCATGCGAACTCTACGCTCGACGAAGTACAAGTACATTCTCAACCTGGCGAGCGGGCTACCGTTTCCGTTTGCCGCGGATTTGTATGCTTCGCCGACCTGGCAGGGGTTTCTTAAGCGAGACGCCAGTACCTATGGAAACCGTAGCCGGTCAGCCCTGTTGCAGCGACCACGGGTTGAGCTATACGATTTAGAGGCGGATCCGCATGAGTTGGTGAATCTCGCCGAGCAGCCGGCTCTTGCGGCGACGGTCGCCAAATTCAACGCAGATTTGAAAGAACAGCAAAAGCGGACCAAGGATCCTTGGCTCTTGAAACACGATCGCGAATGATGGCGATGGCATTCGTGGGACGGGTCTCCAGGCCCGTCCGTCCCTGTTGTCCCATAAGTTTTTGATGGGACACATGGGACTGATGGGACTAATAGGACACATAGGACTGGACGGACGGGCCTGGAGACCCGTCCCACGATACGCTCTCTCCTGAAAGGACCTGGCCGCATGGGAACGACGACTGTGCCGACTCCGACCACGCGTTGCGGATTCGGTATTGCCCGCTGTAATGTCACGCCGCCGGTCGGCATCTATCATCGCATGTGGGGCGCTGCGCTCGAAGATCAGGCCTCGGGGGTCCACCGCCCACTCACGGCCACCGCGATGGCCATTCAGCCCGAGGGGACGACTAATCCCGCTGAGCGGCAGATCATCATTGCTCTCGACCATGTCCTGTTTCGACCGTTCGAGATGCAGGAGGTCCTCGATCAGATCAGCCGGCTGACGGGGATTCCCGAAGAGCAGATCGTGATTGCGTTCTCTCACACGCACGGCGGCGGTCATCTGGTCCGTGATCGGAAGCATCTGCCGGGGGGCGAACTGATCGGCCCGTACCTCGACGAGTTGCCGAATAAACTGGCGATGGCCAGCCTGACCGCAATTGCCAGCCTGCAGCCCGTGGTGATGACGTATGCCATCACGACCTGCAATATGGGACATCAGCGCGATTACTACGATGAACAGAACGGTCTATACGCGTGCGGGTTCAATCCAGAAGGCGAGTGCGACAATTCACTGATTGCCATTCGCGTGACCGATCGTTGTGATCACACGATTGCCACGATCGTCAATTATGGATGTCATCCGACGACCCTGGCGTATGAGAACACGCTGATCAGTCCAGACTATATCGGGGCGATGCGCGAAGTCATCGAGCTGACGACTAATGCTCCGTGTGCGTTCCTATTGTCCCCGTGTGGAGACGTCGGGCCTCGAGACGGATATACCGGGGACGTGCGTGTCGCAGATCGCAATGGACGGCAGGTGGGATACGCGGTTCTTAGCGCGCTCGAAAGTCTGCCGAAGCCGGGTGAAGATCATCACTATGCCGGACCGGTGATCTCCGGGGCGACATTGGGAAGCTGGAAATTTCGGCCCCAGGATCCAGATCGAGTGGCCGAGTCACGAAAGTATGCGTACTCCCACAAGCCCATCGAAGTCGATTACTTGCCGGGTTTGCCGACGATGGCAGAAGCCGAACGCCAGTTTGCCGACCTGCTGGATCGCGAACGAGACGCACTCGCCGCCGGTGACCAGGCCGTGTTGCGGGACGTCCGCGCGCTGTGCGAACGCAGCCGTCGCCAACTGGATCGGCTGCGGTACTTACCGCAGCAGGATCGGTATCCGCTGTCGGTATGGCTGTGGCGATTGGGGGATGCTCTGTGGGTGGCTCTGGAAGGCGAACCGTACAACGCCCTGCAAGCCGGGCTACGCAAACGATTCGCGAGTCGCCCGGTGGTGATTACCGTGATGGTTAATGGGGCTCGCAATTGCTATATGCCGACTCGCGAGGCGTATGGCAAGGCCCTCTATCAGGTGGAGGTGGCCTTGTTGGCGCCTGGTTGCCTGGAGGAAGCTGCAGAAGTTATTGAGAAGCGGTTGAGCGAATGGATCGATTGAGTTCGAGCAGCGCTCCTTATCAACAAACCAGGCGAGCCGGGCGGCGTAAGCCCCCGGATTCCTTTCGTTACAGATTTTGGAAACACAGAAACCCAGCGCGAGCTTTGCCCGCAACCCAAGTCTCATTGGGGGAATGATTTCAGATTCACCACGGAGACACGGAGAACACGGAGTCATTCATTTCCTCTCCGTGTTCTCCGTGTCTCCGTGGTGAATCCTAATCGTAGTCTGTATTTGATTCAGAAATCTCAAACTGGTAATGAGTTAGCTCGGGCCATGTTTGAAATCTTTGCGTGCCGCAAAGAAGTCGAAAGTTTGTGACACAGAGGAATTGCCCACACTCTGTGTTCTCTGTGCCTCTGTGTTTCAGAAATACGCTGAGGAATCCCGGGGCTTACGCCGCCGGGCTCGCCTGATCGTCCGTGAAGATGTCGCGGTGTGGTTGCTTGTACGTCGGCAAAAACCATCCGGCTTACGCCGGACGCTCGCCTGAGGTGGCTACGCCAGCAATTTCTGGAACAACTGGCCGTGCACGTCGGTCAGGCGGAAGTCTCGGCCCTGGAATCGATAGGTCAGCTTGAGATGATCAATCCCCAGCAGATGCAGCAGCGTCGCGTGCAGATCGTGCATATGGAGTCGATCAGCAGTCGTATTGTACCCGATTTCGTCAGTCTCACCGATGGTCTGGCCGGTCTTGATGCCGCCGCCAGTGAACCACATCGTAAAGGCTTCGATATGATGGTCACGACCAATCAAATCGCGTGATTCACCCTGCGGAGTACGACCAAACTCGCCTCCCCACATCACGATCGTGTCCTCCAGCAGGCCACGTCGTTTGAGATCCTGTACGAGTGCCGCACATCCGCGGTCCACTTCGGCACAGCGTTCGTCGAGCGATTTCCCCAGTTCCGTTCCGGGGGTCCCGTGATGGTCCCAATCGGTGTGATAGAGCTGCACGAATCGCACGCCCTTCTCCACCAGCCGACGCGCCAGCAGGCAATTATTCGCGAACGACGGCTTGCCCGGTTCGACGCCATACAACTCAAGCGTTTCCTTTGTCTCGCCGCTGATATCCATCAGTTCGGGAGCACTCGACTGCATCTTGTAGGCCATCTCGTAGGCCGCAATGCGCGTGGCGATTTCCGGGTCGCCCATCGCTTCCAATCGCAACTGATTCAAGTCATTCACCGCCGACACAAACTGCCGCTGACGGTTGGAATCAATCCCTTGCGGACTGCTGAGATTCAAAATCGGTTCGGCACCGCTGCGGAATGGAACCCCTTGATAATTAGTCGGCAGAAATCCGCTCGCCCACAGCGCCGAGCCACCCCGCGGGCCACGCGGACCCGACTGCAAAACGACAAACCCGGGCAGGTCTTCGGCCTGGCTGCCAATGCCGTATGTCAGCCACGAACCAAAACTGGGGCGGCCGGAGAACTGCGGCGACCCGGTGTTCGCGAACAGTTTGGCGGGGCCGTGGTTGAAGACGTCTGTCGCCATCGACTTCACGATGCACAGGTCATCCGCCACTTTATGCAGATGGGGCAGCAGTTCGCTCATCTCGGCGCCGGCTTGCCCCTGCTTGGAGAATTTCCGCGACGTGCCGAGTAGCTTGGCATCCTTCTTGATAAACGCGAACCGCTTATTGGCGACGTACGATTCGGGAATGACCTGGCCGTTCAACTCCTGCAGCTTCGGCTTGAAGTCGAAGAGTTCCAGTTGGCTGGGGCCACCCGCCATAAATAGATAAATCACCCGCTTGGCTTTGGCCGGGAAATGAGTCGACTTCAAGGCCGACTGATTGGCAGCAGGCGTCGCCGCTTGGACGTTTGCGCCGTTCGCCAGCAATGAGGCCAACGCGACCGAGCCCAGGCCCACCTGACACTGTTGGAAGAAATGCCGTCGGGTTACAGCCTGGAGGGCGTGATCGTGTGCCGAATTCAAAGTGTCGTTTTCGTGAGGCATTGTCATTACCGTTTTTTCATTGCATTTTGGCGAGGTTGGTGGCGTAAGCCCCGGGATTCGCCCTGGCCGACGCTACAAAAAACGTCGGCGTTGACACCGACGCTAGCAGCGTCGGCCACGGGGGCGGAATCACTCCCTCGTAATAAACTCATCCAAGTTGATCAGCACTCGCGCCACCGCCGTCCACGCTGCAGCTTCCGTCGGTGGGATGGAACTCGGCAGATTCGGCGGAGCAATTTTCTGCGCCGTATCGGTCGTAAAAGTGGCGCGTTGTTCTTCCAGCATCTTGAGCAACCGCTGCAATTCCGCGGGTATCGGATCGCGACCAAAACACCAGCGGAACGCCGCGGTCATGCGAGCGGTATCGTCCCCCCCCTGCACCTCCAGCAAAATCCGGCGGGCCAGGCCCTGGGCGAACTCCACAAACGTCTGATCGTTCGCGAGAGTTAATGACTGCAGCGGCGTATTGGACCGGCTGCGTCGCGTGCAGGCGACGTTGGCATCCGGGAAATCAAACACCGTCATGGCGGGATAGGGACTCGAACGCCAGAGGTACGTATACATCCCGCGGCGGAAACGGTCATTCCCGGTGGCGGGGATCCACGGCTTCTTGTCCTGAGTGAAGTCGAAGACACCGGCGGGCTGCGGCGGATAGACACTCGGACCACCGACAACTGGGGCGAGTAAGCCACTCGCGGCCAACGCCACATCGCGAATCAATTCGGCATCCAGACGCAATCGCGACTGACGGCCGTAAAGCTTGTTGAGGGGATCCATCTCGGCGAGATCCGTGCGGAACTTGGAGGACTGCCGGTAGGTCGCTGACATCACGATCGTGCGTTGAATGGCTTTCAAGTTCCAACCGTTGGCGACAAATTCCGACGCCAGCCAGTCCAGCAGTTCTGGATGAGTCGGCGGGCTCCCTTGCAGACCAAAATCGTTTTCTGTTTCGACGAGTCCCCGTCCGAAGAATTTCAACCACAACCGATTCACTGTCACACGGGGCGTCAGCGGATTCTGCGGTGTGACTAACCAGCGAGCCAGATCGAGACGAGTCGGTTGTTGAACTTCGGCCGGAATCGCAGGGAGGACCGCGGGCACTGCCGGGGCGACCTTGATCCCATGCCGCAGAAAGTCGCCACGGATGTGAATATGAGTCTCACGCGGCTTGTCGCGCTCCTTCATGACGAGCGTTGTAATGAAGACGGGCTCCTTCCCCTGCAGGTCGGAAATCTGCTGCAGCATGGGGAATTTCTGACGGGCGATCTCATGAGCTTTGAAGTAGTCGATCAACGGCTTGGTCAGCTCGGGGGTCCGCATACTCACCCCCAGATTCAGGGCGTTCGTGACGAGGATCGGCAGCTTGGTTTTCTGCTCTTCGGTGACGGTCTTTTCCCAGGCGGCGAGTTCTGCTTCAAATGCCGGTCGCTGTTTTTCGAACTCGGCTTCCAGCTCTTTGATCTTCTTTCGCAGTTCCGTCCGAGCCGCCTCGGCCCCCGAGGCAATTTGCTCGGGCGTGGGGACTTCCAGCTTCGGCTCGTCGGCGTTGTTCAGGAACGCGAAGAGTTGATAGAACTCACGCTGCGAGATCGGATCGTACTTGTGGTCGTGACATTGGGCACAACCAATCGTCAGTCCGAGGAACACCGATCCGGTGGTACTGACGCGATCAACAACCGATTCAATGCGGAATTGTTCGGGGTCAGTCCCCCCCTCTTCATTGAACAACGTGTTGCGATGAAACCCGGTCGCGATCTTCTGGTCCATCGTCGCTTCGGGGAGCATATCCCCAGCAATTTGTTCGATTGCAAATTGGTCGAACGGCAGGTTCCGATTGAAGGCCTCAATGACCCAGTTGCGATATTTCCAGATCACTCGCGGTTGATCCCGAGTAAAACCATTGGAGTCCGCATAACGAGCCAGATCCAGCCACTGCCGCGCCATCCGCTCGCCGTAGTGCGGTGATGACAGCAGATGATCCACCAACCGCTCGTAAGCTTCCGGCGACTGGTCGGCCACGAACGCTTGGACTTGCGCCGGAGTTGGCGGAAGTCCAAGCAAATCCAGCGACAAGCGTCGAATTAAGGTGACCCGGTCGGCTTCGGCAGACGGAGTCAATCCTTCGGCTTCCAGCCGTGCGAGAACAAACGCATCAATTTCATTGCGGCCCCAGTCGCTGCGTTGAACTTTGGGGAGCGAATGGCGCTGCACAGGCTGAAACGACCAGTGGTTGCGATTCTTAATTTCAGCGGGTGCCGGGGGGAGATCGCCTTCCGGAGCTTTGGCTCCCTGTTCGATCCAGCGCTTAATGAGGTCCACTTCGGCGTCGGTCAGCCGCGGGTCCTTGGGCGGCATCCGCGTGGCTCCGTTGGTTCCCAGGATGGCGTGCATCAGGAAACTGTCACTCGGCTTACCGGGGATAATGGCCTCACCCGTGTCACCGCCTTGAATCAGGCTGGTGGCGGAATCGACACGAAAGCCTGATTTTTGCGTCTCGGCACCGTGACAACTGCTGCAGCGTTGAGCCAATAGCGGCTTGATTTCGGTGAGATAATCCACCGGTTTCGCCGGTTCGTCGCCGAGCACCAGATTGCCATAACTCAAGCACAGAACGCTGCAGGCGAGAACCAGGAATTGCGGACCATTCATCATACTTCTCAAC
The DNA here is from genome assembly GCA_021732415.1 of Planctomycetaceae bacterium. Classification (GTDB taxonomy): domain Bacteria; phylum Planctomycetota; class Planctomycetia; order Planctomycetales; family Planctomycetaceae; genus JAKFVC01. Next base: position 21,350 of record JAKFVC010000154.1, on the reverse strand, counting down.
TCCGAAGCAGCGGTCTGGAGGACCTCACGAGCCGACCGCACACCTGCCACAAAACCCAGGTTGGCAGCGCACGAAGACGCATCAAATAATCTTAACCTGTTCGAGGAGCACGCAACAAGCCGGATCGGCGATTTGTGTGCATAGCGCGGCGTTTTCGTAGGACGGGTCTCCAGGCCCGTCCGAGCCTGTAACGTTCGACGCCAAAATAGTTTGATCCCTGCGAGCTTCGCGCAGCGCAAGGCGTGCTTTGAACGAAACGGTGGAGAATTCTTGAGGCTTTTCCGGCAAGCAAGTCGTGCGCTGCGCGAAGATCGCGAGAGATTGATTTTGTATCAATTCAAATGTTACGGGCTCGGACGGGCCTGGAGACCCGTCCTACGAACGCTCGCACTGCTTCACATTTAATCCTGCCACTGCGGCGGTCGTTTTGCCAGGAACGCCTGAATCCCTTCTTTTGCGTCGGGGGCTGCCAGATTTTCGACCATGCACTGCTGAGCATAAGCGTACGCCGCCGAACGTTCGAGCGGCAGTTGCTGGTAAAACGCCTGCTTCCCGAGTCGCAAGGTATGGGCGCTGCTGGCGGCGATCTGGTAGGCCAGTTTGAACGTTTCAGCTTCCAGTTGATCCGGAGCAACGACGTGATTGACCAACCCGACCTGTTCGGCTTCCTGGGCGGAAATGGGATTGCCGGTGAACAGCATCTCCAGAGACTTCTTCGTCGGAACAGCTCGGCACAAGGCGACTGACGGGGTTGTGCAGAACAGGCCGATTTTGACCCCCGGTGTGGCAAAGTACGCGGTTTCGGAGGCCATGACCAGATCGCAGGTTGCGGCCAATTGGCAACCGGCTGCGGTGGCCAAACCCTGGATCATGCCGATCACCGGCTGCGGCAGTTTTCTGACCGCCTCCATCACTTCGGTACAAAGCGAGAAGATTGCCGCAGCCGTAGATTCGTCAGCGGCGGCCAACTCTTTCAAATCGTGTCCTGAGCTAAAAACGGTACCCGCGGCACGCAGTACGACCACTTTAACCTGACGATCTTCGCTGATCCGTGCGAGCGTCGACCGCAAATTTTCCAGCATCGTGCGCGACAGCGCATTGCGCTTCTCCGGATGATTCAGAGTCACTACGCCAACCCGCTGACGGACCTCAAACAGCACCACAGGGTTCTCCATCACGACCTCCACCTGAAAACATTCTTTGATTTTCGACTCCGCTAGTCTCCGACAACCAGAGTACAGGCGCTCGTCGCGCCGGTACGCCTCAAGGAGGGTCCGCGGTTCTGGTCTGAGACCCAACTGACAGCTGGCACCTTGTGTCCAAGTTGTCTGGCTATAGCGCTTCAGTAAAAGGTTTGCGGAAACTGAAAGTATGAGAGTGACAGTGTGTGAGTGTATGAGAGAAAAGAATAGTCCGATCGAATCCGGGCTCCCTTTTGCTCAGTTACTCTCGCGCCCCCATACTCTCAAACCCTTTCAATCGCGCACCTAATTAAGTGAAGCCGCTCTGGCGGTCTCAACATTGTGGTTGTTTCACGCAGCGCGAAATAACCTCGGCCTGACATCCAGCATGTAGTTCAACGGCGACATTCCTGCGGGAGTAATCTCCGTCGGCCATGCTTGCGATGCGCCACACACATTGCCGGCCCATTTTCCTGATTGCCTTCGCGGTCCATCTGCGGTCTCTGGAGACATCGCCCTTAGTGGGGGATTTCCAGGGTGCGCCCATGGTCCGGGGATTGTTCAATGGCATTCTGGACATCGGCGGCTAGAGCCTGTCGAGGTGCCCAATCCTGAGCAACACGCAGCAAGTCAACGAATCATGGGTGGACTGACCTGTCCTGGCACAACTCCAGGACTGCCACCGCCAGCACGCACAGTATTGTAACAAGATTTCGTCGCGAAGTTCGATCCGCACACAGCGATCGCGGCAGCAGCAGTCGGCAGGTCCTGTTCGTCTCGAGGACAGATGATCCCGGGTCAGCAGGCCGTTCACACTGGGCCAAGAAACGACACGCCCGGAGAACACGGGCCGTCGCGATCGCACACGTTCCACGTTTCGCTTAAGGGGAGGTAACCAGGTCGATGCGTCGTCAAAAAATTCATTTCTGGGTCATAGTAGCTTGCATGGGGGCGGCCACCGGGCTGTTCGGTCCCGATGAAGCTCAAGCATTTGGCCGTTGGAGACATTCCAGCGGCGGCAGCTCGGGAGGGAGTTCGGGTGGAAGTTCCGGAGGCAGCTCGGGCGGCAGTTCAGGCGGTAGCTCGGGCGGAGGTTATTCAGGCGGTTCCGGCAGCTCGGGTGGTTCGAGCAGTTCGAGTGGCGGACGCCATCGGCTGAGACTCCGGCACCGCGGTTCGAGCGGTTCTAGTGGTGGTTCCAGCGGCGGATCCAGCGGTGGGTCCGGTGGTGGATATGGCGGAGGTTACGGCGGCGGTTATGCGACCGGCGGATATGTCGATCCCTCCTACGATCAGGGTGGCTACAATCAAAACTGGGCTCCGGCCCCGTCAGCCACCTACGGTGCACCGGCTTACGGAACACCAGTGCCCGGGACTTATGCCCCTCAAGACATCCCAGCGGCGCCACCATTGCCGCCGGCACCAGAAAACGTGATTCCGTCGCCGGCCCCCGCGCCTGTGTCACCGCAATCTTCGGCGACACCACTGCGGAATCAACCGAATCGAAACTACCGGGCGACAGCACGTCCGTTCTCGCTGCAAAGCCATGAACAGGATTCGAACACCAGTCGATCCGGAATTGTGGTTTACGTACCGGAAGGTGCCAAGGTCTACGTCAACGATCACAAGATGAAGACGGCAGGGACGGCTCGCCGTTTCGCTTCCGATAATCTGGAAGAAGGCAAGACGTACGAGTACGAAATTCGTGCCGAGATGGTCCGCAACGGGGCCAACATCGTCCGCACCGAGCACGTCAAGTTGCGGGCCGGGCGTGTCGAGGAAGTCGGCTTCGACTTCAGCGACACCGTGGCTCCGATCCAGGCGGTCTCGGCTGAGTTCCCTGATACCAAGTTGACGGTTGTGGTCCCGGAAGATGCTTCGGTGTACCTGGCCGGAGAAGATACCGTCTCGATCGGCAATGTCCGCAAGTTTGTGACCAATGACATTGGCCAGGGCAAGGCTTGGAAAGGCTACGAAATCCGAGTCGAAGTTGAACGCGACGGCAAGACGATCGTCAAAACGAAGAAGATCTCGTTGTTCGCTGGCGACGAGAAAGAATTCGAGTTCAAGTTCCCGGTCGATAAGAAGGTTGCCAGCATCAAATAACGATCTGGATCTCAGTCGAGACTATTTATAATCAACTTCAACTGGCCCGAGATGGTGATCCATCTCGGGCCTTTTCGCGTTTGTCAGCCGGCACGCGCTTGCGTCCGGTTTGGTTGGAAATTCGAGTTGATTATTGCCCGAACCGTGGGTTAACGCCCAGCGGCTGATGGAGGCGCTCTTCATTCGCGGCGGCGTCGGTTAATCGACGGGCAGGTAGCGGAAATCTCCATCGCGAGGACCATAGCCGAAAACCTGGGACGGAAGAGTCTTGCCGCCATCATCTTGATGATTGCCCCAGACCGAGTACAACAGCGGCTGGCCCGCGACGACCCGATAGATCAGGGGGCGGCCCGTAAAAACATCGCGTGGGACGTGCGGCAAATCGACCGGAACGAGATCCACGAGATGCTCGGGCCATTTTCCTGTCCGGCGGCGATATTGTTCCAAGGCCACGGTCGTCAAGGTGGCCTCTCGCGCCATCATGAAAATTTCCTCTGCCTGCTCGAAATCGTGGGAGACTTTCCCGGGCAAGATCAGGAATAGAGGCCAATATCGTCGCAACTGGTCTGGTGATGCCACCAATCGCTGCAATTCCTGGCGATATGCCGAACTCGCAAAGTCTTGGCTCACCGTAAGCGGCTGGTCGAGTTCCACCTGCAAGAGCGCCAACAGGCGGTCCATTTCGAGACGCAACTCGCGGCGGTTGGCGAGCGTGGCGGACCAGCGTAGCGCGATCAGCTCCTGATTCACCGCTTCCTTCACATTTCGAGGCGACTCGTACTGGTTCCAATTGCTTGAGAGCTGTACCGCTTCCTGTGCCGGACGGAGAGCTGTCCGTCTTATCGATTCATCAGGGAAATCGACGGAGAGATCGAAGGTTAGATATCCGCAGAGCGCGCGACTTCCCACTGCAGTCAGCCGTCCTCCATAATCTGCCTCAGGGGTGTAGCTGCGTTGCAGCAGTTGCTCGAAAGAGGACCGCAGTTCCGGAACGGTTTTCCGTTTCGTCTCGCCTGTCACCAGATCAAGATCGGAGCGAAATAACGCGAGCTGTTCGTCCGACAGCAACTCGGAATGCTCGGTCACGATTCTGCGCATCAACGCGAATGCATCGAGGATGGATGCCCGCCCATAGGCGTCCACGCAACGGAATTCTGACTCCGCGTGGATTTGCTGACCGAGCCCAAACTGAGCCCGCCAGAACCGCAGGAATTCTGGCCCATTCTTGCGTTCCAAGGCGACGCGTGCGGCAGAATTCAGAAGCATCCGGACGATGTTCAATTCTTGAATCTGAGGTAACAAGATCCAGAACCGGGGAACATTGACGGGATATGTCTCGGCCGAAGTCCGACTTCCGGCCAATCGCAGCCATGCATCATTCGACGGATCCCGATAGATGTAACCCAAACGTGGCCGCTGAGATGCCTGGACGAACAAATCGAGCGACTTGGCGTTGCCATCCAGATATTTGACGAGTCGATCCCAATGCGGATCGGTGGGGACGCCCGTAAGCAGGAGCCCCGGACTTTCACGAGTCTCTATGAAGAGTGTCCGATCGAACAGGATTAGACCCTCACGATATTCGGGCCAACCGCGGTCGGTCATGGCAATACTGCTGTTGGCCTGATCGAACTGGCCCACCAAATCAGTCGGTGGCCCCAGCGTTGCGAGATGCATCCGCGCGACCAGGAACAGCAGGCACCCCAGCATCAGGCAAACTGTCGCCGCAGAGATCTGGAACGCTCGATGCCAGGCGTGCCATTTCCAAGAACGATTCCGAATCTTGGCACTTCGAATCAATCGGGCCGCGATGTGCGGGGGGCCGAAATCTTTGATCAACTGGTCCACGTCCTGGCCAGCATCGGCTCCGTCGTCGAAGTGATGGAATAACTCCATGAGCACTTCATTTCGTTCACGGCGCCACAGGCGGGTCTGGCGAACAACCGTTTCGACAAACTCGCGTGCCTGTCGCTCCTGCGCCTCCCCCAATCTGGCGAGGCCGGATTGAAGCGGATATGGGTTGTGTCCGATCGGAGGCTCATGGGTCATGTTGCCTCCCACTGCAGTGCGAGGCGTGAGGCCGCTGGAATAACGCCCAAGGTCTGCAGGGCCTGCACGACAGAGCGCCATTGTTCGGTGTCGTGCACCAAGCGCTTCTGGCCGGAAGCCGTCAGCGAGTAATACTTGCGATCCCGTCCGGATGGCGCGGCGGCCCAGTGTGCGACGATCAGCCCCTGTGCTTCGAGGTTGTAGAGCATCGGGTAGAGTGTCGATTGCCCCATCGCCAGAACTCCGTCGGTCTGTACCGACAAGGCTTCGACAAGTTCGTAGCCGTACTTGGCACCGCCAGCGAGCAGCTTCAAGACCGCAACAGGTCCGGCACCTCGCATGAGTTCACGTTCGATTTTCATGGGAAACGCTCCCGTTGCGATTTCTCTTTGAATCTCCATACCCCGCGTTGCATGCTATGTCACACATAGTATCACGGCCAGTAGCGACACGTCAACTGGCCATTGCGTTCATCAGCCGGCACGCGTTAGCGTCCGGTTCATTCGGGAAGTCGGGGCTGCAAGCCGAGTTTACGGGTGGTTATAAGAAGAATGATCTCACGCAAAGGCGCCAAGGCGCAAAGAACGAAGAAGTAAATTCTTTGCGCCTTGGCGCCTTGGCGTGAGATTTTGTATTCGTCAATTTGTAATGCTGGACGTTCGCGTAATCGCGACCCGAACCGTGGGCTAGCGCCCAGCGGCTGATTTGGTCGGTTGGTCATGTCACCTTCGCCAACTGATCCACAAAACGTGCAATCTCCTTGCGTGTCGAATTCAAGCGAACCTTCTTCAGGGCTTGCCGGACCTGTTTCAGATTGGTCTCGGACTTCTTGGCATGATGGATCAGGGCTCCCGCGGCGTTTTTCGCGTGGAGATCATAGTCGTCCTTGTCCGCTAACAATTGAACGAGTTCCTGGACCGCCGCACTGATGTCGTGCCTGCTGCTGGACAATTTCCACAGGGCTCCGGCGGCGGCCTCCTTCACGTAGATGTCCGCGTGCCGCACGTTTTGTCGCAACCCGTCGATGTGAGCGGACATGTCATATTTGCCTTTCGCGAGAATGGCAATAGCGTACGCGGCCTGTCGCCGTACCGCGAGGTTGTCGTCATTGAGCAGCGATTGGAGTGGTTCGACGGCGGCTGTCACATCCATCTTCCACGCCGCCTGGTTTTGAATTACCCAGCAGGCCTGTTCGCGCACTCCGGGGTCGGGATGATGCATCGACTGTAATGCCATGTCGACGATGCCGGCTCCCAATGCGAGATTGGAACCGGGATTGCCAGACAGGGTACCGAGGACAGACCGTTTAATCCGGGGATCCTCCATCACGAACAGCTGGCGGATGCCATCCAGATCTCGGGTGACACGGCTGTAGTAATTGGCCAGGATGAAGGCCATGTTGCCCGCTCGTCTGCTGTCGAGAGTCGGCAGTTTTCGCACGAGGAACCGGACGGTTTTCGTTTGCTCATCACCGTCCAGCAGGTCCTGGAAGGCCTCCACGCCCGTAGTGGAGTTCGATGTGGGATCGAATTGGACGAGCGACAGCAGGCGTTCCAGTTCGGCAGATGATGTCACGATGGTGACTCCGGTGGCGGTGCTAGATAGCTGTGGATGGAATGCACATCGGCGAGCCGGGTGCCAATTAAATTAAATACGCGATGTTTTCGAGTCCGTCAATTCGATCTATTCTGGCTCACGAAAACCTTTGCCCGCCAATGGCTTGCGGCAAATCGATGGCTAGAGATTCGAATTGACCCTCAGGTCCCTTTCATGGTACGATTCGCGGCATTGTCGACCAAAGGATTTTCAGGTCGATTACGGTGCCGAGCCATCGCGGCCGGTCACCACTACAGATAAACGACCAGGGAAGGTCATCATGTCCGCGCTACCACAGCGGGAAAGCGTGCCGTTTTCGCAGTTTGAACAATTGCGGGAAGCGCGCGAGATTCTGCGTCAGGAAGCTGATGCGTTGCAGGCGGTGTCACATCGCCTGGATGGGGCGTTCTGCGAGGCGGTCGAGATCCTGCAACAGTGCCGGGGCTGTGTCATTGTCACCGGCATGGGTAAGGCTGGGCTGATTGGCCAGAAGATTACCGCGACTCTGTCGTCGACGGGGACTCGGGCCCATTTCCTGCATCCGGCTGATGCCGTGCATGGCGATCTGGGGGCCATCCATCCTGATGACGTGTTGCTGATTCTGTCGAACAGCGGCGAGACCGACGAGATCTGCCGCCTGTTGCCTTTGGTGCGGCGGTGTGGCAATCCGATCATTGCCCTGACTGGGCGAGAGCAAAGCACGTTGTCGCAACAAGCTGATGTGACGATCGCTCTGGGACGGATTCGGGAAGTCGGCTTCGGCCTGGCTCCGACCACTAGTACCACTGTCATGCTGGCGGTGGGGGACGCTCTCGCGATGGTGACCAGCCGGATGAAGGGATTTACTCCGCAGCAGTTTGCTATGTTCCATCCGGGGGGGAACCTCGGGCAGAAACTGCAGTCGGTGCGGCAAGTCATGCGGACCGACAACTTGCGAATCGCCTCGGATACGAAGACCGTGCGGGATGTCTTTTCGGGACTGGCGAAATCGAGTCGCCGGACTGGGGCGGTGATGCTCGTCGATGCCGAGGGATGTCTCTCGGGATTGTTTACCGACAGTGATCTGGCCAAGTTGCTCGAGAATCGCCGCGATGGGCAGATCGATCGCCCCATCTGTGAGGTCATGACGCGCAAGCCATTCACCGTCGGGCCGGAAGCGATGCTGATGGAAGCGGTGGATTTGATGTCGGCTCATCATCTGAGCGAACTGCCGGTGCTGGAGGATGAGCGGCCGGTGGGCATCCTGGATATCACCGATGTGATCGGTTTGAACTGACACGTAGCCCGACTCTCCGAGTCGGGTGCGACACGCATTCAATGCTACCGACTCAGAGAGTCGGGCTACGGTGGACCTGTTTGTGACTCGTCGCCTGTTACTGACGTTCTCGGCTGCAGCGTGGCTCATCGGGGCCTACTTGCTGTACGCGCAGTTCGTCAGTCCGACGGTCGAGCCGCAGCAATTGACGGCGAAAACACCTGCTCTGCTGGCCGAGCAACCGGACCATCCGGAAGCCCGGACCGAGTTGCACGACGAACATCATGCCGTGGCGACCGAATTCCTCCCCAGTGAGGATTGGGCCAAGAGCGCTGACAACAAGTTCACCTTCGGCGACATCTACATCTACACGAACAAGGTCGAGCAACTCGCCCCCAATGCGGCGGGAGGCGGCGAGCCGTCGGGCATCAAATCGGAAATGCGATTCACGCCCTTCGCGCTCGTCTGGAAGAATCCCAACGGAAAGACCGGCGAAGAACCGTTGCGGATTACCGCGGAAGCCGCCGTCATCCAGTTTGAGTCGGCCCTGGATCTTTCGGGTGGCAAGCCGGGACGTCCCGTTGCCGGAGCTCTGGAAGGAGTCGTGCGGATTGAGGGGCCCAGTGGGCTGTTGATTGTCGGCCGCGGATTCAACTTCTCTGAGCAAGCCCTGAAGCTCTGGAGTGCGAATGATGTCATGTTCCACTACGGCCCGCATCAAGGGACGGGACATGGCTTGCAAGTCGACTTTCTGCCTGCCAGTGAGCAACATGTCGTAGCCGATCAACCTCGCCTGGGAGGTTTGAGAAGTGTTGCCGTCCTGCAGCAAGTCGTGCTGAATTTGATGGGTGAGGCGGCTCCGGAAGGCCAGCCGCGTCGGTCTCCGCTGAAGGCCGGGGACCAGTTGAATATCAACAGTGACGGCCGCATGCAGTTCGATCTGGAAGCCAATCTGATCACCTTCGATCACAACGTTCGCGTGCGGCATCCGCTACCGAGCAAGCTGCAGGAAGGGATCAACTGCGATCTGCTGACGCTTGTGCTGTCCAATGCCAAGCCGGCTCCCACGGTACCTTCGGATCCGACCGCGACCGGCAAAGAAATTGCCTTGGCATCGAACGAAGCTCCCGCAGGCGGTCAGGGGATGGTCAATTGGCTGCCGGACTCGTTGAGTCTGGAAAAACTGCTGGCTGACGGCACGGGGAAACGACGCGTCGAACTCTTTTCCCAGCCGCGTGAGTTGCACTGTAACACGGCTCAGGTTGAGTATGATCTCGTCAAGCGTGCGGTAAGTCTGCGTGATCCGGCGATGGTCGATGTGCTGCAGGGGACACAACAAATCCATGCTCCCGAGATCATGCTGGCATTCCACGAAAACAATCGGGACATCAAACAAGCCGTGGCACGCGGTGCGGGCAACGCAACCAGCAAGCTGAATGACGGGCGGATCGTCACGGCCAAATGGCAGAAGCAGCTTGTCAAATCGTTCGATCCCAAAGCGAACCTGGATATCGTCGAAGTCCAGGGTGACGCTACGATCGGTATGGATCTGGAATACGAGCTCACGGGAGACGCGCTGCGGATCTGGTTTACTCCCATCGTCATGGCCGACAAGCCTGGTGAGCCAGCTGCGGAGGCAGTTCCGCGCAAAAATCCGGCAGCGCCCCCGCCCCGTATCGAACGAGTCGCTGGAGTGGGGCAGGTCGTCTTGAAAAGTCCCCAGGCGACCGCTCACACCAAATGGCTGGATGTTCGCTTTCAATCCGCCGAGCTGCCACCGGAAGTTCCGGGCGAAGGGGGCGGCTTGTTTGGATTGCAGGCGCCCGCCGACACAACTGCGGCAGCTCCGCGCGGCCGCCGCGCACCAGCCCGCAGAAAGACGCCGACTGTACCCCTGGATGTCCAGGCCGATTCCATCCGGGCACTCATCTCACGCGATGTGGCCGAGCCCACGCGGATGGCCCTCGCCGACTTGTGGGCTGACGATGCCGTCACCGTCACCCAACCGATGAAGCCGGGGGAGCCGCCGTTGCAAGTACTGGGAGCTCACTTGCACGTGGAAAATATCTTGCCCGCACAGCAACTGGTCCAGGTGACCGGGTCGCCGGCACAGATCCGGTCTGATGTCTCGCGGCTGGAAGGGAACGACATTCGGCTCGATCGCGAACGGAATATGTTGAACGTTCTCGGGGCCGGTGTGTTGCAATATCCCGTGAATATGGCACTCGACGGCCAGCCGTTGGACCAACCTCAACTGTTGCAGGTGAAGTGGGCGGAACGGCTGGAGTTCAACGGAATGACGGCGGACTTCTATGAGAAAGTGGAAGCCTCCCTGCGTCAGATGGTGATGCGTTGCAATGCCATGCACGTCACCCTTTCGAGACCCTTGCGATTTGACGATCCGCAATTGCAGAAGTTGACTCCGCAACAGATGCAGTTGGCCAAGATCTTCTGCGAAAACAAGGTCGAACTCGATTCGGCCGAGTATCAAGGCAACATCATCATCAGCCGCAGTTTCGGCCGGCTGGGGCAATTCGTGATCGACAATATCACCGGCAAGACCGAGGCCCAGGGGCCGGGTTACTTCATGGAGTGGCGTCGCGGGCAGCGGCAGGGGGACGACCGGGGCACTGCGAACAAATCGGCCAAGGCCTCAGCACAAGTTGAAAAGACCCGTGAATGGACGTATTCGCGGATTGATTTTCAGGGACGCATGAAGGGGAATGTGCGAGAACGCTTTACGGCGTTTGAAGATCATGTGGAAATCGTCTACGGTCCGGTCCCCCATGCGACAGACCGCATCGAAGCGGACGAATTGCCCGAAGGGGCCGCGGCAATTACCTGCGATCGACTCAATGTGGAACAGTACGCAGAAACCGATTCGTTGCCGGCCTTCATCAAGTTGTCCGCGGAAGGGAACACCAAGCTGGAACTCGAATGGGACGGGCACCCCTTCCATGCCCAGGCTGATGAAGTGAAATTTGACGAGTCGAAGGACTATTACCTCCTGCGCTCAATCGGATCTCAGAAGGTCATCATCAATCGTGAACCGACGACGAACGACCCTCGCGGACTGATTAAATGCTCGCGCGTCGACATCCGGCATCCGAGCGACCCCAGCCGTCGCGAATTCAAAGTCCAGCAGGCCACCGTTCTCAACGGCGTGCAGCCAGGCGGTTGATGGATCGTGGGACGGGTCTCCAGGCCCGTCCGTCCCTGATATGACTCTTTAGCCGAACGACGAGCCCTTACGTCCGTCCTCTTCTTTGTGTACTTCGTGACCTTCTGTAAAAAAGAATTTGAACAGAAGACCACAAAGGGCACGAAGGGTTCATGTCGAGAGCAATCTGCAGGCTGGAAGTCCCAGTTCCAATTCGTGTCATTGGTGTGATTCGTGGTTCACCTGATTTGGAAGATCTCAACCACGAATTACTCGAATGACACGAATCGAGATTGAGAGATTGTGTGGCAGGTGGACGGACGGGCCTGGAGACCCGTCCCACGACGCCTCAACACGACGCTAATCCTTGCCGAATGCGGTCTCAGACGATATCGTTTCGATAATGGTGCAAACAACCGTTGTCGATTCTGCGGCTAGGAGGCCTTCAGAGGCTTGGAAGCCGCGGACACCGAATACTCGAGGACTGACGAGAATGAAAAACGTGTTCCGATTTTCTGCACTGACGGCCCTGGGCCTCATTCTGGCGGGTTTCTTCACTGGCTCGGTGAAGGCGGCTGACGCCCCCGTTGATCCTCTCGACTGGCCCCATTGGCGCGGTCCCGAAATGAACGGGATTTCGCGAGAAAAGGGGCTCGTGGAGAATTGGGATCCCAGTGGCACGAACTTGCTGTGGAAGAAGGAAGAGCTGGCGACACGTTCCACCCCGATCGTGCTGCGCGGCAAACTCTATACGATTTGCCGTGATAAGCCCGAGACGACTCAAGAGGGTGAAAAGATCGTCTGCGCGGATGCGGTCACGGGCAAGATCCTGTGGGAAAACATCAACAATATTTTCCTGTCGGACGCCCCCGCCGAACGCGTTGGCTGGGCCAGTGTGACGGGTGATCCGAAAACCGGACACATCTTCGCGCAGGGCATCTGCGGTCTGCTGCAATGCATTGATGGTGAGACGGGCAAGACCCTGTGGAGCCATTCGCTCAGCGAAGAATACGGCATCCTGAGTACCTACGGCGGCCGTACCAATCTGCCGACCATCTTCGAAGAGCTGGTCATCATCAGCGGTGTCATGACGGGCTGGGGCGAACAAGCCGTTCCCGCTCATCGCTTCGTGGCCTTCCACAAACAGAACGGCCAGGCCGTGTGGACTCTCAGCACCCGGCTGCGCCCGGAAGATACGACCTATAGCACTCCAGTGCTGGGCGTGTTCAATGGTCAGGCGGCGATGGTGTTTGGTGCCGGTGATGGCTCGGTTTATGCCGTCCAGCCGCGGACCGGTAAGGTCCTCTGGAAATACGACGCCTCGATCCGTGGTATCAATCAGACGCCGCTGATCGACGGTAGCACGGTGTATTGCTCACACAGCGAAGAAATGATTCACGAGAACAATACCGTGGGTGCGTTTTTCGCTTTGGATGGGAACAGCAAAGGTGATATTCCAGCCGGTAAAGAGATCTGGAATGTGAAGGGTCTGGCGGTCGGCCGCAGTGCACCGCTACTGGTCAATGACCGCATCTATACCATCAGCGACAGTGCCGATATGGTGGTCCTGGACCCCAAGAACAAGGGTGAGAAAGTCGGGAAACAGAAACTGGGCACCATCATGATGGGGTCGGCGGTTTATGGCGACGGGAAGATCTATGTCGGTGAAGCGACGGGCCGCTGGTGGATTCTCCAACCCGACGAAAAGGGTGTCAAAATCATCCACCGGCTGCGGTTGGAAGGCGAAGAGATTCTGGGTTCGCCGATCATTTCGCACGGCCGCATTTACATTCCCACCATTGGCGGCATGTATTGTGTGGCCAACAAAGATTCGAAGCCCGCAGCCGACCCGATTCCGCCCGCTCCGGCTGAAACAGCTCGCGATGCCGATATGAAGCCGGCTCAAGCCCAGTTGGTTCCGGTGGAATCCTTGCTGAGCTCCAACAAGAAGCAGCAATTTCACTTCCAGCTCTACAATGCTGCAGGACGCTTTCTGAAGACGGTGCCCGCCAAGTTCACGCTGGAAGGTCCGGGGACGATGGATGACGCCGGAGCATTCCTGACGGGAAAAGCCACCGCTCACACGGTCACGATCGTGAAGGGGGAAGCTGAGGGCCTGACTGCGACGGCTCGCATTCGCATCGTGCCGCCGCTGCCGTGGTCGTTCGATTTCAATGACAAGCTGGTCCCGCCGACCTGGATTGGTGCCGCGTACCGTCACCAGCCGCGCGACGTCGACAAGGAATCGCTGCTGGTCAAGATCACGACCATCCCCAAGGGAACTCGCAGTCAGTCGTGGATGGGTCAGACGACGCTCCACGATTACACGGTTCAGGCTGATGTGATGGGTGATATCAAGAATGAAAAGATGCCCGATGTCGGCTTGATCAATCAACGCTATACAATGGCCTTGCAGGGTTCAGGGCAGAGCATCCAGGTTCGCTCATGGACGGCCCGGGCCGAATTGCGGTTTGCCCATACGGTCCCGTTTACCTGGAAGCCGCAGACTTGGTACGTCATCAAATTCCAAGCCGTCAACGAGGGCACCAAGGTCAACTTGAAGGGCAAAGTCTGGGTCCGTGGCGAGGCTGAACCCGAAGCGTGGACGATCGAAGCGACGGATGAGACTCCGAATAAGACGGGCAGCCCGGGAATGTTTGGCAATGCCAGCGATGCCGAAGTCTTTATCGATAATGTGAAAGTCACCGACAACAATCCCCCGGCAGCAGCCGCCCAATAGAAATCGTATTGCGGTGGATGGGAGGGCGAGGGACCCAGAAGGTACCCCGCCGAACCGCATGATACGTTCGAGTTTCGATAGACCTAGCGGCTGCCAAGGAACATCTTTAAAAGTAGAACTGACTGACTTTTGAATCGCACCGTGTCGGGGAATTCAAGAAGATGGATCTCACGCAAAGGCGCCAAGGCGCAAAGTACGAAGAGATAAATTCTTTGCGCCTTGGCGCCTTTGCGTGAGATCTTGTTCCTCTTTCACTACAACGAACACCGGCGGTACGCAAATAAGAACGCTCTTCAACAACTGACAAACCAATTTGAGTAGAGATTCCAGAATTCGTCTTCCATCATTGGGGTGGAGCGATGAAGATAGAGGTCCGCTGGCGGAACAGACTGAGCCGGCGAAGCGTGGTGTCTCGTCTAAGACAACCAGACGACAACTGAAATCACTTGCCAGGCAAAGAGCGTGGCTGACACTTGTTTGAACAGGAGTTTCCGCATGAGGACTGAGCGATTTGTGTTGATCGCGGCCCTGGTAGGGATCGCCGGGCTGACCTGGGTGAACCCCGCGCCCTCCGCTGATGGTGCCAAGTTCGATCCGATTGCCGAGACCTACAAAGTCATCGCGACGATGAAGGTCAAGCCGCGCGACTGGCCGCAATGGGGTGGGTCTTACTTCCGCAACAATACCCCGGAAGGCAAAGATATTCCCACCGATTGGGATATCAAGGCCGGCAAAAATGTGAAGTGGGCGGCCCGCCTGGGTTCACAAACCTACGGCAACCCGGTCGTCGCCAATGGCAAGGTGTTTGTCGGGACCAATAATGGTGCCGGCTACGTCAAACGCTATCCCAGCAAGACCGACCTCGGCGTCCTGCTGTGCTTCGACGAAGAGACGGGCAAATTCCTCTGGCAGCATTCGAATGAAAAACTGCCCACCGGCCGCGTGCATGACTGGCCCCTGCAGGGCATCTGCTGTTCGCCGTATGCCGATGGCGATCGCATCTGGTACGTGACCAGCCGCGGTGAAGTCGTCTGCCTGGATGCCGAAGGCTTCCTCGACGGCGAGAACGACGGCCCCTTCAAAGACGAACAACCCAAGGCTGTGGCCGGCAAGCCGGCGCCTGTCTGGGAAGAGAAGATTGAAGCCGACGTGATCTGGAAGCTGAACATGATGAATCAGTTGCGGGTCTCGCAACACAACATGTGCAGTTGCTCGCTGACGGGTGTCGGCGACTTCCTGTTCGTCAACACCGGCAACGGCGTGGATGAAGGTCACTTCGCACTGCCGCAACCGAAAGCCCCCAGCTTCCTGTGCATCGACCGGAACACGGGCACCGTGCTGTGGTCAGACAACTCGCCCGGCGATAACGTGCTGCACGGCCAGTGGTCGTCTCCTGGCTACGGTGTATTTGATGGTCAGGCCCAGGTCTTGTTTGCCGGCGGCGACGGCTGGTTGTACAGCTTCGATCCCAAGGGCGACGGCAACGGCAAGGCCAAGTTGTTGTGGAAGTTCGATGGCAATCCCAAGGAATCGAAGTATCTGCTGGGTGGCCGGGCGACACGCAACCACTTCATCGGGACACCGGTCGTCTACAACGGCCTGGTCTATCTTGCCGTCGGCGAAGACCCCGAGCATGGCGAAGGGGGCGGGCACCTGTGGTGTCTGGATCCGACGAAACGTGGCGATATCAGTCCCGAGTTAGTCTACAACTCCAAGGACCCGACCAAGGTCATCGCGCCGAAGCGTCTGCAGGCCGCGGAGAAGGAAAAGGGCGACTTCACCAAGCCCAATCCCAATGCGGGCGCGCTCTGGCACTACGATTCCTTCGACTCCAACAGCAATAAGAAGATCGAATTCGAAGAAACCATGCACCGCACGATCGGCACGGTCGCGATTGAGGACGATCTGTTGTTCGTGGTGGACTTCTCGGGCGTCGTCCATTGCGTGGACGCCACGAACGGCAAGCCGTATTGGACGCATGACACTCTGGACGCCTCGTGGGGTTCGCCGTTGATCGTCGACGGCAAGGTCTATTGCGGTACCGAAAATGGTGACGTGAAGATCTTCAAATTGGACAAGAAGAAAGATTTGATCAAGGAAGTCAGCCTGGAAAACTCGGTCTACAGCACGCCGATCGTGGCGAACAATGTCCTGTTTGTCTCGAACAAGGACTCGCTGTTCGCGATCAAGGCGGGAGCCAAGAGTGCCCCGCTGAAGGCGAATAACAATCCTCAGGCGACGGATTCGGCCGATTAGTCAGTTCGCGTTTTGGAATGTGAAAATCGAAGGCCCCCACGTCCAGCACGTGGGGGCCTTTTTCGTAGCCCGACTCTCTGAGTCGGGTAATCTTCGTTAGTCGATGTCAGAGACCCGACTCAGAGAGTCGGGCTACGAGGAATCGGTTCTTGATTTCCCGCCCCGTTCCCATCATGCTGACGCCAGACGCTCGAGTAAAATCTCCTATAGACAGGTCACGCGAAGGGATTCCATGCATTCTGTGTCTCACGAAACTCTGCTGCGGCAATTGCAGTGGCGGTATGCCACCAAGAAGTTTGACCCCGCGCAAAAGATCCCGCCGGCCGAGTGGCATGCTTTGGAGCAGACGCTTGTATTGACGCCGTCTTCCTACGGGCTGCAGCCGTGGAAGTTCATCGTGGTGACCAACGCGGAGTTGCGGGCGAAATTGCTCGGGCATTCGTGGGGACAAAAGCAGATTACCGAGGCGTCCCATCTGGTGGTCTTCGCCATCAAGAAGGACCTGGGACTGCCGGAGATCGAACGCTATGTGCAGCGTGTGGCCGAGGTCAAAGGTGTGCCGGTCGAGTCGTTGGCCGGGTTTCATAAGATGATGGCGAAGAACCTCGCGCCGCCACCGCCGGGGTTCGATATCAATGAATGGGCGACTCGGCAGGTTTATATTGCCCTGGGCAATTTCATGACGGCGGCCGCGGTGATTGGGATTGATACCTGCCCGATGGAGGGGATCGAACCGGCCAAGTATGACGCGGTGCTCGGCCTGAATGAGCTGGGCTACAACACGGTCGTGGCGTGTCCGGCCGGGTATCGCGCGGTCGATGACAAGTCGGCGTTGCATCCCAAGGTGCGGTTCAAGACGGAAGACGTCGTCTTGCGAATGGAATGACCGTGAACCCCATCAGCCGCAGGGCGTTAGCCCCCGGTTCGGGATAACAGTCGGTTCGATTTCAAAATCCAAGAAGACCGATCTGATTGCCAATTCAAGTCGATGGGAGGGTGAGGCTCCCGCCGAACCGCATAGTCTGGCGACAGCCAATAGACGCTTGCGGTTCGGCGGGAGCCTCACCCTCCCATGACGTCGAACGGGGCACCACCCGACTCAGAAGAGTCGGGCTACGGTTACTTGATCGGGGAATAGTCCGTCGCCACGAAGTACTCTGACTTCACGCCGGCGACCAGCTTGCCATCTACTTCGGATTTCGCAGCGGCGGCCAGCCAATCCGGGTCCTTCTTGAAGGCGGCCCAGTTCTTCTCGGCCTGCTCCATGCTGTCGTGGGAAATCAAATAGACCAGAGTGTTTTCCGACTGCGGAGCCTTGATCGGGGTGAGATAAATGATGTTCTTCATCCCGTGCTTTTCGAAGAATTTCAACGTGTGATCACGGAATCGGGCATTCAGAGCGGCCAACTTGCCCGGAGCGGCGGTGTAAGTGCGTGCTTCGTAGACCATCGGACTGGCTTTCTTCTCGTTTTGACCTTGAGCGGCGGTGGGGCGGATCACGTTTGACACCATCAAACCAATGACGACTCCGAGGCAAACTCCCAATGACATACGGCGCATGAGATCACTCCTGGGTTGAGATTTCCTGAGCAACTCGATCCAGCCAGACCGGCCGGCGAGCCTGACGATTTACCGTCAGGTACTCTACGGCAGCGATTCGGACGCTGCAACTGGCCGAGGAGATGATAGTCAGATGCAGCCGCTATTTTAGTGGGGAATAATTTCTTTGAGATTCTGGGTGACTGTGTCACAGTGAAGCCCGGAATTGCCGTGTAGCGTCGCCCCCGTTGGGCTTGCCCCAACGGAGCGCTGACTGGCCAGCTACTAGAGAGAAACGCTCTGGACCCTCAACGCGTGGTCTCCGATGCCCCCTGCCGCCGTGAGCGAATCGTTGTCTCAGCAGCGACTGAATGGCGACAGGGGGCATCGGAGACATAAAGGTTGAGAATTCTGCAAAACTCATGTTGGGTAGCTGACCAGTCAGCGCTCCGTTGGGACAAGCCCAACGGGGGCGGATTCGAAACGCTCACCCATTCGTCATTCCCCACCAATGACGGCTACGCCGAGCGGACATCTTCTGGTATGATTTCCGGTCTGGCAACTTGTACGACTTTATCATCCCGAAGTGGCAGCATTGAGTCACCTTATGGCGGAATTTCAGCCCACGCCACCACCGACCGATCCGCAGCATGAGATTCGCGTCCTGCTCGAAGAGATCCGCAAGCAAAATCTGTTGCTGAAGCGGTATCTGTTCCTCTTTGGTGCCGGTCTCGCGTTGCTCCTCTTGCTGCAGTTCGAATCGATTAAAAGCATTCTCAACTACGTGGTCATCGTGACTGTCGTGATGGCCATATTGCTGTCTGCTCCGCTGTGGAGTCAGATTATTGTGAGTGTCACCGACCGTATTCCCTGGTTTCCCAAGCGCAAGAGTTGACCCTCGCGATCAGATTTGCGCTGCGGTTGAAGCCTGTTTTTATCCCTCTGTTGATTGGCAATTTGATTTAAGATGTCTACTGCTTTGGAATCTCTGCTCGATAGTGACAACGCCAAGATCTACGAAATTCTGACCAACGCCCCCGGCCCGGACGGCAAGCTGCCGTTGACCCCGGACATGCTGTTGAATGGCCCCAGCGGAGACGTGTTCGGCCTCAGCCAGAATGCGGGAATGGGATGGAATCCGGCCCAGCTGGGACGGAAGCAGTATCTGATTCTCAGCACGCAGGGTGGTATCCGCGGTGAAGACGGCAAGCCAATCGCCCTGGGTTATCACACCGGCCACTGGGAAGTCGGCCTGTTGATGCGGGCCGCTGCCGAGCGTCTCGACGAACTGGAACGCCTGCCGTTCGCCGCATTCGTGAGCGATCCCTGCGACGGGCGTACGCAGGGGACCGTGGGGATGATGGACAGCCTGGCCTATCGCAATGACGCGGCCACGGTCTTCCGCCGGCTGATTCGATCGTTACCCCAACGCCGCGGGGTGCTGGGTGTGGCGACCTGTGATAAAGGTCTGCCGGCGATGATGCTGGCACTCGCCTCGCAACGCAATAACCTGCCTGGTGTGATCGTTCCGGGCGGAGTGACTCTGCCTCCCACCGTGGGCGAAGATGCCGGCAAGGTGCAGTCGGTCGGGGCTCGATTTGCCCATGATGAAATTACGCTCGACGAAGCGTCAGAAGCGGCCTGCCATGCGTGTGCGAGTCCCGGTGGTGGCTGCCAGTTCCTCGGAACGGCCGCCACGTCACAGGTGATTGCAGAAGCTCTGGGTATGACGCTGCCGCACTCAGCACTGGCTCCTTCGGGGCAGCCGATCTGGTTGGATATGGCTCGTCGTTCGGCCAGTGCATTGGTGGCGATGGATGACGCCGGCAAGACGATGTACGACGTCCTCACACCGCAGGCATTCCACAATGCGATGATTGTGCATGCAGCGGTGGGTGGTTCGACCAACCTGCTGCTGCACCTGCCGGCGATTGCGTTTGCTGCCGGGTTGCCGCGGCCGACGGTGGAAGATTGGAGTCGCATCAATCGCCAGGTGCCGCGGTTGGTCGACGTTCTCCCGAACGGGCCTACCGGGCATCCGACGGTCCAATTCTTCCTGGCGGGTGGCGTCCCCGAACTGATGCTGCATCTGCGAGAGCTGAAACTGTTGGAGTTGGATGCAATGACGGTCTCCGGCCAGCGTTTGGGCGACTTGCTCGAATGGTGGGAAAAATCGGATCGCCGCACGCGTCTTCGCACATTGCTGAAAGAGCGGGATGGCATCAATCCGGACGACGTCATCATGTCGCCCCCGGAAGCCCGCCGCCGTGGCCTGACGAGCACCGTGACCTTCCCGATTGGCAACATTTCTCCGGAAGGATCGGTCATCAAGAGTACGGCGATCGACCCCAGCGTTGTCGACCCCGATGGCGTCTATCGCAAGACCGGCCCGGCCCGAGTGTTTACCTCGGAACGCGACGCGACTGCTGCGATCAAGGGACGTACCGATCGGCCGATCAAGGCGGGTGACATCGTCGTCCTGAAGTGCCGCGGTCCGCTGGGGGCCGGCATGGAAGAAATCTATCAGATCACCGCCGCGCTGAAGCATCTGTCGTGGGGCAAGCAAGTGGCGGTCATTACTGATGCTCGCTTTTCGGGTGTCTCGACGGGAGCCTGTATTGGTCACGTGGGGCCGGAAGCTCTCGCCGGTGGGCCGATTGGCAAGGTGCGGGACGGTGATTTGATTGAGATTATCGTCGACCGCGTGAATCTAACGGGGACCATTAATTTTGTCGGTGAAGATGGCAAGAATGTTGGCGTCGCAGAGGGGACGAAATTGCTCGCGGCCCGTCCGTTCCCGGATTTGCACGCTGACCCGCGGCTGCCTGAAGACACCACGTTGTGGGCGACGTTGCAGCAAGTCGGGGGTGGAACGTGGGGCGGGTGCGTCTATGATGTGGATGAGATCTGCCGCACGATTGCTGCCGGATTGCGGGTGTTGAAGGATTAATGTGTTTGTAGCCTGACTCGGTGAGTCGGGTTTTTCAGTTTGGGGTCGGGCGTTCAAATTTCAAAATTGGCCCGGCAGCAAACCGTGTATAGCAGCTTGGGTGATCGGCCAATTTTGAAGTTTGAACGCCCGACCCCTCTTACGAAAAAAACTGAGGAGCGCCCGACTCGGGAGAGTCAGGCTACGGAGCATGTCCTTGAAGCCTTCTCTGTTGATTGTGTGCCTGCTCGTCCTCTGGGGGTCTCCCTTGCTGGCGCAGTCGTCGGTCGCATCTGGTGCAACGGATTTCGTCCCTTCGGCGGCTCGTGGCTATCAACTGTTGACGACTAAGGCCTATTTGCCCGCTGACTTTGATCAACAGGTTTTTGACGAACTCTGGAGAACCTGGCCCAAAGAACTTCGCAATCAGGCTCGTGATGCTACCCCCGCTGTGCGTCGGCAACTGGCGTTTACGCGGTATGGATTGATCGAATCTCCCGAACATCCCGGCGAAGGTCCCGCCTGGGGATATACGTCGG
>JAKFVC010000202.1 GCA_021732415.1 Planctomycetaceae bacterium | reverse complement strand
GACCCCTCTCCCCGGAGTACCAGGGCGAGGGGAGCCAGATTCGCGATTCATCAATCGCAATCTACATACGAACCTCAGTTGCACGTCACAAAAATTCTCACAAATGGTAAACAGGCGAGAATACAGGTGCTGCCAGATGAAGTCAACGAGCCACACGTCGTGAAACTGGAATCATTTGAGGCGATCTGCTATCTTGTGGTATCCCGAATGGGGTACTCAATCAATCTGTGATCGTCCCGGTCGATTGCCGGGGCGGCGAACGTTTTTTCATCTGAGTGGGAGTGTAACGCATGTCTTCGGGAAGGAAGCCTTCGGCGATTTCCGGTGTGGCAGCTTCTTCGGAAGTTGAAATCATGACGGTTTATCCTTCGATTTGTGGCTATGGAATCGGCTGTACTCTCGGTTCTTTGTACAACTCGATCCCAGTGAAGATCATGGGGATGAAACTCTCCAATCTGATGTTCGTACTCCCCACGGCACCGATCGCAGCGGGACTTTATTTCCTGCAAAAGGTGACCGGCTACCGTTACAAGCTGACGAACCGCTCGATGCAGATCTGGCACTCCCTGGGAAATCGCAAGGTCAAGCAAGTTTCGTTGAGTGACGTGACGGATGTCTTGATTCGCGAATTACCGGGCCAGCAGTTCTACAAGGCCGCCGACTTGGTCTTGATCGGCGGCAAGGGCAACGAAGAGATTCTGACGCTGCCAGGAGTTCCGTACGCTCATATTTTCCGGCAGACGATTCTGGAAGCCCGCGATGCTCGCCAGCAAGTTGCCAGCTCGCTGGCAACAATGAATGCTCGTCCGGCAATTGCTTGATTGGCCTACGATCAACAAGAGCCCACAGGCCGCCGTTAACGGCGGCCTTTTTCGTGCGCGGTGCCCGTCAATTGACAGAGGAACCGACGCTGGCAGCGCCGGCCACGGGGCAAATCTACCTCTCGCCTCATAGACAGTCTTCCGCAAATGCGTGAAGATGAAGATCAGAGATCACCGCAATGGTCAGGATCGTTTCTGATCTACGGCCGTTGCTGTTTCCTCGCCGTCGGGCCTTTCTCATTTCACTTCCACAATGGACTGACATCGAAGGAAATTCCCATGAGCGCGCTCTACTTGCAGGAATCCGACGTCCGCGAGCTTCTCGACATGGAGATCGCGATTGATGTCGTCGAAGAGGCCTTTCAAAAGCTCGCCGAGGGACAAGCCTCGAACGTGCCCCGGCAACGAGCTCATGCGCCCGGCATCTACTTGCACACGATGTCGGCTGCGGCGGAATATCTGGGAATGGTGGCCTGGAAAACCTATACCACGACCGCGGCGGGAACCAAGTTTCTGGTGGGACTCTACAGCCAGAAGGACGGGTCGCTGCAGGCGTTGATCGAAGCGGATTATCTCGGGCAGTTGCGAACGGGTGCGGCGAGTGGAGTGGCCACGTCCTACATGGCTCGTCCCGATTCCAAGGTGGTCGGATGCTTTGGAACCGGCCATCAGGCGCGTACGCAGTTGAAGGCCGTCTGCACGGTGTGCGACATTGAAGTGGTGGAAGTCTACAGCCGAAACGAAGAACGCCGCCGCGCGTTTGCCGATGAGATGTCCGAATACTGCAACACGCGAGTCGTCGCCGTACACAGTCCCGATGAGGCGGCGGCCGAGAAGGATATCGTCATCTGTGCCAGCACGACTCGGGCACCGCTGTTTGATGGCCGCGTGCTGGACGAGGGGACGCACCTCAACGTGGTGGGCTCGAACTTTTTGGAGAAGACAGAAATCGATGTGACGACTGTGCAGCGCGCCGACATCATCGTCTGCGACAGCATTGCTCAGTGCCGGTTGGAGGCGGGTGATTTCGTGGCAGCTCTCGAAAACGGTGCGACCGATTGGCGTCACATGCACGAACTGTCGGATGTTGTTTCCGGTCGCACCAACGGCCGGGGGGCTCCCGAGCACATTACGCTCTTCAAGTCCGTCGGGTTGGCGATCGAGGACCTGGCACTGGGCTCGAAATTACTGGAAATGGCAATCAAAGAGGGATTCGGCGAGCGTCTGCCGCTGTGAGATTTCTACGGGGATGTTTTAGTTGCCCAGCAGTGTCTCCGGACCAATCCCGGTCGCGGCCGTGAGATTGGCCGCAGCCTGCGCCAGTTCGTTTTGCAGATCAAGATAGACTCGTTGATTCGCGAGCATGCTGGTACGTGCCTGCACGACGCGGATGACGTCAATGTCCCCGGCTTTGAATTGCTCTTCGAGCCGTCGCAATTCCGCCGGGAGGCTGGTGTGCTGGGTTTCACGCTCTTCCGCCACGGTCTGGTAAGCCAATTCATAGCGTTCCAGAGCCGCCTCCGCTTCCAGGCCGGCCCGGATCTGCAACTGCTGCCAGATCGCCACTCGCTGGTGCAATTCAGAATTCCGTTGATGCTCCAGCGGTACGCCGTTATTCACAACAGGCAAGTCCATTTGAGCGCGAAACCCCAGAAACGTCGTACCGTCGACCGTCCGCTGATAGTAGGGTCCCACCTGCAGATCGGGTGTGCGTGAGGCCGTGGCCAGCGATGCTCCCGCACGCGCGGTATCCACATCAGAGCGGGCAGCCATCACATCCGGGCGAGCGTAAGCGAACCCCACGACCAGGCCTTTGGAATCGGTCGCACCGGTGAACGAGTCGTTGGTCGCAACGAGATGTCCCAGTGTATCGATAGTGGCAGGTCGCCACGCGAGTTCAGACAGGTTTCCCAACGGTTCTTCCGGCGCTTTCGGCGGCAGATTGGCCTGCCGTCGCAGGTCGCGCAGGGCCGTTTGATAGTTGGCCTCTGCCAGTCTCAACTGCTGCCGAGTCGACCGGGCGTCGATTCTCACAATGGCGACGTCGGAGGCGGTCGCCTGTCCCGCGGCAAGTTGTTTTTCGAGCGTTATGAGCAAATGCTGATTATTGGCGTCGCTCTCCCTGGCGAGGTCGCGCAATCCGCGCTGATACAACGCAGTGAAATAGAGCCGCTCGGTCTGCGCCACGTTCAGCAACTCGGCTTGATGAATATTCCAGCGGACCGTGTTCAACGCGGCCGAGGCCCCTTCTTCACGATACTGCTGTTGATGAGCCAGTTGGAGCGTCTGCATCAGGAGGACGTAATGATACGTCGTCCCCTGCCCACCTGTCGGCTGATCTTGATAGGGCGTGGCCTGAACTTGCACGAACGGATTGAACGGATATGTTTGCGCGACACCTAGAGCGGCAGATCCCACATATTCTGCATGGCGCTGTGCCACCAGGTCGGGATTCTGGGCGAGTGCCAAGGACACGGCAGAAGTCAACGAGATCGCCGCAGTGGAATCGGTCTCGCTGGCTGATACGGGTTGGATGTCGGAGTTGCTGCGATTCTGCGACGTGTGGAGTACCTGGTCGCTGGAGTCATCCTGAGGGCTCAACTGAGTCGAGATTGCGGCACGATCGGGAGCCGCCTGGACACTCGCCACACTCACAGTATTCGTACGAGACGACGGATCGACCGGCGCAGATGCGGACGGAGCTCCACCGGCGCGACAGCCCATAGGCAGCACTAATCCGACTAAGATCCACCTCCAACGCATCGCCATCCTGGCTTCTCCGCACTCGGTCGCGCGAGCTTAAATGCTCGCTCCGCTGACGTAAGGGGCGAAGGTTCGTCCCTTAATGCCTAAGCAGTTACTGAGCAGAACACAATCCTTGCCGTTCTACCGTTCTGATCGGTGACAGTGCCGAGAATCCGTGATTGACAAGTCCGATGTTCAATCCGATTTAATCTTGGGGTAACAAAGAGGCGGACTGGGTTGGCGCTGCAGACATTCGCTCTCGGCGAACTCTGTCGATTGGGTGGAGTTTTCTATATGGCCACTCGCCGTGGCGCAAATGGATGGGAGGGCGAGGCTCCCGCCGAGCCGAAAGCGACCGCCAGGTCGGAGTCCGCCGGAGGCCGTATTGATTGATGCCTCCGGCGGACGCCGAGCTGAAGCTCGTCTTAGGCTCGGCGGGAGCCTCGCCCTCCCATTTGCTGTTTGGCCTCTCGGCGATCTCACGCCTCTTCGGACTGAGCATCAAACGAGTGGGCGCCCCACAGCAGGTAGAGGGGCGGCAGCAGGAAGAGATTCAAGAAGGTCGAAGTGACCAGTCCGCCGATGATCACGACAGCCAGGGGATACTCGATCTCGTGTCCCGGTTTGTTGCCGGAAATGGCCAACGGAAGCAACGCCAGACCCGTTGCCAGAACGGTCATCAAAATGGGGACGAGACGCTCTTCCGCACCGCGCAGGATCAGCCCCAGCCCGAACGGTTCGCCTTCGACTTCTTGCAGGTGCCGATAGTGACTGACCAGCATGATGCCGTTCCGCGCGGCAATCCCCAGAACGGTCACAAATCCAATCAATGACCCGAGTGACAGCACGCCACCGGCCATCCACGCGGCCACAACTCCGCCGATAAGGGCAAACGGAATCGTCACGCAGACCATCAGCGTCAGTCGAATCGATTGGAAGTCGATGTACAGAATCAACAGGATGCCGACCAGCGCCACCGCTCCCAGTCCAAACAGCCGCTGTTGCGATTCTTGTCGCGCTGTGTATTCGCCCAGGAATTCGGGGTGATATTCTCGCTCAAACGGGACCTCACGGACGGCCGCTTCGATGTCACGGGCGACCGACCCCAAATCGCGCCCCTGGGCATCGCACGTCACATCAATCCGGCGTGAGCCTCCTTCGCGTTTCACTTCATTCGGCGCGGGAACAATGGCCACTTCCGCTACGTCTTTTAAGGGGATCTGCGCCCCGGTTGGCGTATCGATCCGTAATTCACGCAGCGACGCCAGATCGACTCGCGAGCTGGCCGCACCCCAGACGACGACGTCGTATTTCTTCTGCTCTTCGTAGATCTCACCGACCTTGGTGCCGCGCAGGAGTGTGGTGACGGCACGGCGAACTTGTCCCGGCGTTAATCCGAAGCGTTCAGCGGCCGAGGGACGCAAGCGCACTTCGACCATGGGAACCAGAACTTGCGACTCAACCTTCAAGTTGTAGACACCCGGGATCTTGCCCATGACGGCGCTGACTTCCTTGGCCTTGTCGCGCAGTTTCTCAAGTTCCGGCCCATAGATGCGGACGACGATACTCGAACTGGCGCCCGTCAGGACTTCCTTCACGCGTTCGCGCAGGAACGTCAGCAGGTCGCGATACAGGCCGGGGTAGCCATCCACGGCGGCCTGGATTTTTGCAACCGTTGGTCCATAAGGGACGTCAGGATCAATGCTGATCCAGAGTTCGGTGAAGTTCGGACCGACGACTTCGTCAGCGACTTCGGCCCGACCGATGTGACTGCCGAAGTTACGAACGCCGGGAATCGCCCGTAACTCGCGACTGGCGAGAACAGTAATTCGGTCCATCGCCTCGATGGACGTACTCGGTTTCTCCACAAAGTGCATCAGGAAATCGGTCTCCTGAAAGTTGGGGAGAAACTCTTGTCCCAACGTGTTGACCAGGGCAAACGTCAATCCAAAGGCGACCGCCAGAAAGACGATCGCCGACTTCGGCCGCTGGACAAACCAGGGCAAGACTGCGTGATAGGGCAGCTTGATCCAGTGGGTCAGCGGTCCTTCGTGACTGGTACTGCGACGGCCACCGAGAATCATCAGCGACAACGCGGGCGTCACCACCAGCGCGACGACCAGGGACGCCAGAATAGCCACGACGTACCCGATGGCTAACGGGCGGAAGAAGGCCCCCGGCAGGCCTTCCAGGAAGAAGATAGGGAGGAAGACCAGCACGACAATCAGCGTGGCGTAAACGACCGCACTGCGGACTTCCAGCGAGGCTTCCAGAACGACGCGGAAGGCCGACTTGGGCTGCGGCAGATCTTGGTTGAGACGCAAGCGCCGGACGATATTTTCCACGTCGATAATCGCATCATCGACGACCTCACCCAGGGCGATCACCAGTCCGGCGATGATCATCGTGTTGATCGTCAAGCCCCACCAGTAGAGCACGACGACAGTGGCCATCAACGACAACGGAATGGCGGTCAAACTGATGACCGCGGTGCGCCAGTCGAATAGGAAGGCGATCAGCACGATCACCACCAGCACGCAGCCGGTGACCAGGGCGTGGGTCAGATTGTCCATGGAGCGTTCGATGAACGTCGCCGGCCGAAAGATCGTGGCATCGAGTTCCACATCCTTCAGCCCCGGTTTTAAGGCGTCGAGCGCTGAATCGACTTTGCGGGTGACCTCCAGCAGGTTCGCTGCCGGTTGCTTTTCGACAATCAGCAGCAAACCCGGGACATCGTTGATAATGGCGTCGCCAATCGGAGGTGGCGAGCCAATGGTGACGTGGGCCACATCTCCCAGCCGCAACGTCGCACCGTCGCGGTGCGCCACGACAGTCGCTGCCAAATCCTCAGGACCAGTCACCGGCGACAACTGACGCACTGCCAGGCGTTGATTGGGAGTATCGACGAATCCACCCGCGTCCAGAACCACCGCATCCGCAGCCGACTTCAGCACCATATCCAGGGTGACTTGATGAGCCCGCAAGCGGTCGGCATCGACCAATACTTGCAATTGCTTATCACGCTGACCCCAGATAGCGACGTTTGCCACCCCGGGTATTGCCATCAACCGTGGCCGGATCGTCCACAAGGCCAATTCAGTCAAGTCACGCTGCGACAGCTTTGTCGAGGTCACACCGATTTTCATCATGCGACTCAACGAAGAGAGCGGCTGCATGATGACCGGCGGGCGGGCCACTGTTGGCAATCGCGGGGCTTCGACCGCCAATCGCTCCTGGACCAACTGCCGGGCCCGGTAGAGCTCGGTGCCTTCGTGCAGATTCAATCGAATCGACGAGAGTCCCAGCACCGATTTGGAGCGCACTGTGTCGAGTCCCGGCGTGCCAATCAACGCATTTTCGAGCGGAAACGTAACGAGGTTCTCGACTTCTTCGGCGGAGAGTCCGGGGGCTTCTGTCTGGATCTCGACGTACGGCGGCGCGAATTCGGGGAAGACGTCCAAAGGCATGTGTGGGACCAGCCGCAGCCCCGCGACGATCAGCAGGACTGACAATGCCAGGACGGCCACCCGCAATCGAAGAGCCGTTTCTACCAGCCACCCCATAACCAAAGTCCTTTGAACAAACTGCAATCAGCCCCCGTGGCCGACGCTGCCAGCGTCGGTGTGCAGACGCTAGCTGCGTCGGCCACAGCCGTTAGTCATTTAGCGAATCCGAACTCGGTGCCGGCAAGTTCCGCGGCGCCCGCAGTCACCAGTTTGGTGCCGACCGCTGGACCACGGACCAGCGTTCCCCAGCCGTCGCGAACCCAACCGACTTCGACCCGGCGACGCACGAACTTCCCGGCGGCAAGTTGTTCGTAGACCCATTGGCTCCCATAGATGTCATGAATCACGGCCGCCCAGGGGACAACGCGTTGTTCTGGATTTCCCTTCAAGGTCAAGTTGGCCGTAACACGCTGACCGGGGGAGAACTCCCGCTTGGTGTTTTTCAACTCATAATAGATATCAACGGCCGAGGCCAACGGGACGGCTGTCGGCGGCAGGTCCACAGGTTGCGCCAGAACTTCCTCCGCTGTGTGCAGGCCATCCAGTTGTGTGAGCCGCGCCGGTTGCTCTTTATCGAGTTCGTCGACATCCCCGACGTAGACCGGGACTTTGACCCACAACACGTCATCATTCATGATCTCGAACAGGGGGGCACCCGCCGCAATCATCACTCCAGCGCGAACCTGAGTCGTCCGTACGAATCCGGTCAGCGGCGAGGCGATCGTGAGCGGCTTAAGGGTTCCTGCCGCTTCATCGAGATTGATGCCATCAACGAGTTTTTTGCGAGTCACTGCCGCCTGCAGAGTTTTCTCCGACAATAATTGCTGGGCTTTGGCCTCATCCACTGTGCGAATGGTGCCGGCTTGCTCCTTCAGCAAACGCTCGGCTCGAGCCAGCGCAATCTGCGCCGCCTCGACTTGCACCTGCGCCTGCTGCACCTGGCCTTCGGCATCGATCCGCGCCTGCGCCACGGTGTTACGGGCTTCTGCGAACCGGATTCGTTCTGCGGGAGTTAAGACAGCCCGTTCCGGGGATAACATCGGCAGCAGTTCCAGCAGCGGCTGTTGCTCTTTCACTCGCTGGCCGATCTGCGGAAATTTGCGATCCGCGGGAAGCTGCAGCGTACCGGTCAGCGGTGCCGCGACGATCACGGACGCTCCCGTCGGCAGGACAATGTCGCCCCCATAGGGTCGAACCCGGGGCATCGAACGCATCTGGATGGCGATCGTTTCAATGCCCAAACGCTTCACAGCGGCGGGGGCCAGTTCGATCGTATTGAGACTCGCCTCCGGTACGATGGTCGCCTTAGCCGGTGGAGCCGCCGTTTTTGTTGGTCCGGAGGTATGTCTCTCGCAACCGCCGATTAGACTGAGTGCGATGAGCAGACTGGAAACTGACGCAACCTTACCCACCTTTTGAACTCCTTCACCCCGTTTTCAATTAACCTGAAGGAGCGGGAAATTTTGAGCCCCGTCGCTGTTCAGAATTCATTGGGCTGCAGTCAGATGCGTCAGAACCTCGGAACATAGAGGACGACACGACAATCTGACGTTCGGAAGAAAACGATCTTCGTGCCTCATCGTCAGTGATTTGCCTACGTCAGAGAAGTCGGATTCGCGCAAATAAAGTCAATTTCATAATTTCTACGTGCCGCATCACCTGCTCTATGGACCTGCCGGGACGCTAAAAGTGAGCGACCCTCTTCACGAGCAATCTTCTTCACCGAAAATTAAAACAAACAGCCCGGCAACAAGAAGTTGCCGGGCTGTTTCAGTTTCGATCGGTAGCCGGTGTCGTCAGCGCTTAGCGGGCAGCTTGAGCTGCACGAGCTTGCGGGGTGACGCGCTTGTTGACGTCGGTTTCCAAAACGCCGAACGCTTGTTCGTGGCGTTGAACGGCCATGCTCAGGGCCGCCAGCAGGCGCTTGGCGGTGAAGAAATTCAGGACCAGGCGGCGCTGAATCTGAATCGGCGACGTCTGAGCACCAAACGGCTGGGGATTCAGACCGAAGTCCAGAATCAGCTCTTCGGGCGAGCCGGTGACTCGTGCAAAATTCGCGTAGAATGGATCCAGGCCAGCGATCTCCACAACGGATTGCATTTGCGGAGCGTCGCCTTCGGGCTTGTCAGTCGCCATGTTCTCTCCTCACAAGTTTCATTATCGAGTTCAGGACACCGTAAAACGGTACGATCCTCGTACCATCAATCAACAATTGGACGTTCGAATTACTCACAGCTGATCAGCACACGTCTTTGTCGACTGCAACGGTTATCCTCAATGTAGGGATACTGAGGACACTTCGACACAAATCAGATTCCAACTTGATAGATTTGCTCGGAAATGATTGCGAACGTGTAGCGGTGAACTTAGTTCGCTGCCAAGTGGTTGACAAGGGCAAATAATCGTTGAAATTGTTAAATTCT
Source organism: Planctomycetaceae bacterium (assembly GCA_021732415.1). Classification (GTDB taxonomy): domain Bacteria; phylum Planctomycetota; class Planctomycetia; order Planctomycetales; family Planctomycetaceae; genus JAKFVC01. The sequence continues at coordinate 20,189 of JAKFVC010000202.1, read as the reverse complement.
CTGACTTCTGGGTGCTCTGCGTTGCCTGACGCCGGAGAGGGGCCGGTTCGCATCAGTGAACACGTCGTCTTATTCTCAGCAGGTTGCCTGAAATAACAAATGCCGTGGGACGCCCGGGCGACCAGAACTCCGGGCGAGTTCTGCTACGAATTCCTCTTGGGGCGGGTTATAGTCTGCAGATCCGGCCATTCGGCATAGATCGTCATTTTTCTTAAAGGACCTCGATGATGCGAGCCAATCTGCGAATGCGTTTCACGCTGATGTTGCTCGTGGGTTGGACCGGACTGGGAATCGGAGTTTGCCAGTCGTCCGCCCAGCAACCGGTCGTCCCGCACGCTCAGGATAAACCACCGGGACCGGCACTTTCTCCGGCCGATGCGATCAAACAAATGACGGTCCCCAAGGGTTTCACCGTCGAAGCGGTGGCTCATGAACCGGACATCGTGAATCCGGTGGCCATGGCGATCGATGAGCGTGGCCGGTTCTGGATCACCGAAAGCTTCGAATATCCCCGCCGCGAACCGGGGCCGGGCAAAGATCGCGTCAAGGTTTTGGAAGACACCGACGGCGACGGCAAGGCCGACAAGTTCACGGTTTTCGCCGAAGGTCTCAACATTCCATCGGGGATCGCTGTCGGCCACGGAGGTGTCTGGGTGGCCAATGCGCCAGATATCCTGTTCCTGCAGGATACCGATGGCGATGGCAAGGCCGACAAGCAGGAAGTGGTCGTCACCGGATTCGGACGCAAAGATACCCACGAGCTTCCCAATTCGTTGACGTGGGGGCCGGATGGCTGGCTCTATGGTCTCAATGGAGTCTTCAATTTCGGTCACGTGAAGTACCCGGAGACATCACCTCACTTTAAGGCGGATCATCCCGGTTGGCCGATCACCTGTGCTCTGTTTCGCATCCATCCCAAGACACGGGAATTCCAGGTCTTTTGCGAGGGGACCAGCAACCCGTGGGGAGTAGCCTTCGATCAGGACGGCAGCGCCTTCATCAGTGCGTGCGTGATCGACCATCTGTGGCATCTGGTGGAGACCGGCTACTACCATCGACAGGGGGGCGCCTACCCTCCGTTCGTCTGGAAGATTGGTTCTATCGTCAAGCACAAGCACCAGAAGGCCGCCTATTGCGGAATTCACTATTTCGATAGCGATGCCTACCCCGAGGAGTACCGTGGCCGGCTTTACATGGGGAATATCCACGGGGGCTGCCTGAATGTCGATTCGCTCAAGCGAGATGGATCTACGTACGCCGGCTCGGGGGAACCGGACTTTCTCACGGCGAACGATGCGTGGTTCATGCCGGTCGTGCAGAAGACGGGGCCTGATGGCTGCCTCTACGTTTTGGATTGGTATGACCGCTATCACTGCTATCAGGATGCCAATCGCGACCCGGCGGGAATCGACCGGTTGAAGGGGCGGCTGTATCGTGTTCGTTATCAAGACACACCGCGGGCGCCGAAAATGGATCTGGCCTTAGAAACCGACGACCAATTGATCTCCCGGCTGGGGACTCATAACGATTTCTTGCAAAGCACGGCGCAACGTCTCCTGACCGAACGCTTGATGTACCGAGGTCAAGCCATGGCTTCCGAACTCGAGCAAAAACTCAATAACTTGGTGAACCTGCCGCTGCGCAAGACCAGTCTCCAGGCCCAGCGACGTGCGCTCTTTCTGCTATGCAGCCAAAATACCATGGATATAGCGTTTCATTTCGCTCTGTTGAATCACGCCGATCCCATCGTCCGCGCTTGGGGCGTGCGAGCGATGACGAACATGCACGGGCGCGACGAAGCGTGCCACATGAGAGCCATCGACATGGCCAGTGATCCATCTCGCGATGTCCAACTTCAGGTCGCGATCGCAGCACGCAAATTGAAGCCTGCAAATTCCGTCAGAATCTTGCTGAATGTGCTCGCCAACTGCGGTGATGACAAACTGATTCCACAAATTGTCTGGCAGAATCTCCACCCTTCATTGGAAGGAGGAGCTGCGGCATTCGTAGAAGAAATTGCCCGGCGAACTCCTGAAGAAAAAGCCAATCTGGAACTGATTTTGCCGCGTGCTGTCGAACGTCTGCTGGCCCAGAAAACGCATGATACCGCTGCGGTCGTGAAGCTGCTGGATCTGTTGCTGGACGGAAAGGTAGCCGACGAAAAAACGGCACAGCTGTGCCTGGCGACCGTTGCTGCCCGCGTGCAGTCGGGAGAAATCTCCGGTGCGAATCTTGCGGCGTTGAAACAAGGTTTACAACCGGTTTTGAAACCGATTCTGGACGACAATAGCAAACACGCCATGTTGCTGGATGCAGCACTGCTCGCGACAAGTTGGCGAGATCAATCGGCACTGGCGTCGGTACGTGTCGTGTTTGCGGATGGGTTGCAGCCCGAGGCTCGACGAATTCAAGCCCTCGAAGCATTGGTTGCCGCGAAGGATTCCGAATTGATCACTCAGGCAGCCAGTGTTCTGGGGACCAAGCTTGGCAAGCTCAGTGATCAAAATATGGGGGCCGCGAAAAATCCAGAAATCGCTGAGAAAACGGCCGGCTCGGTCGCCTTCCGAGGTCAGGTCCTGGCAGCCTTGGGACGGCTCGACAATCCCGCCGTGGCCGAGGCGACGCTCAAAGTTTATCCAGATTTGGATCCCGAATTACAGCCGCGCGTGGTTGAGCTACTCACGCAACGGGCTGACTGGAGCAAGGCGTTGCTCGCAGCCATCGCGAAGAAGACCATCCCAGCGAGCGCGGTGAATGTCAATCAAGTTCGCAAGCTGATGGCTTCGAAAGACGCGGACCTCAAGAAGCAAGTGATCGCGAACTGGGGGACCATCCGGGATGAACGCAATCCGCAGCGCGAGCAAGTCATCGCCGACATGCGGCGCCTCTTGCGGAAGAGCGAAGGCAACCCGCACGAGGGCAAAAAGATCTTCGCCAAGGTCTGCGGGCAGTGTCACAAGATCTATGGTGAAGGGGCTGAAGTTGGGCCCGATATCACTCTCAATGGTCGCAGTTCGTTTGAGCAATTGCTGTCGAATGTCTTCGACCCGAGTCTTGTGATTGGTGCCTCTTACCAGGCCCGTACGATCGTGACGACTGAGGGACGTGTGCTGACAGGCTTGGTCGCCGAAGACAACGATCAACGAGTCATTCTGAAGGTCCAAGGGGGGAAGCTCGAAACGATTCCACGAGACCAAATTGAAGAGTCTAAGGTGAGCGCGCTCTCAATGATGCCCGAAGACCTGGAAAAGCAGCTAAAACCCCAGGAAATTTCCGATTTATTTGCCTTCATTACACTCGACAAACCACCTACTGACGCGAGCGCCAAGCAGTTGCCCGGGACTCGCGCGATTGAACCCCGCGCGACCACCGATCCGGCTCAATTCAATGAGGTCGTCAACGAGGTCGCCCCGGGCTTTACGCTCACCGAAGTGGGTGAAGGTGGAGTTGCGATTCTCGCCGAACACTTGGGACGGGCGGGCGTCTTACGAACTCACCCCATCAGCCGGGATAAGGCCTGCATCTTGACCCGCACAGTGACGTTGCCCGCGGACAAGAAGTCGCGGTTGCTGGTGGATGTTTCGCACGACGTGCGGGGCGACTGGCGATTGCTGGTCGTGGGCAACAACGAGCGGTTGATCGACGAAATGATCTCGAAAGATTCGACGACGGCAGGTTGGGTGTCTTACAAAGTCGACCTCTCCAAGTTCGCGGGCAAAGAGGTCAAGCTGCAATTGTTCAATCAGGCAAATGACTGGGCTTGGGAGTTTGGATACTGGGGGCGAGTGGATTTGGTTTCGGAGTGATTGCGGTTCTGTCCGTTGTGGGCTGGAAGGCACGTCCGTCTTATTGTCAGGTATTCGAAATATGTTGCGAGAAGAAGATCTGATGATCACCCAAGGACGTGTAGAAGGTGGTGGCGGTTTTATTCAATTGAGTCACACGCCAACTGGCATCCAGCGCGGGCATTTCGGGCCGCTACGTGGTGTCAGCGTCCATAAACTGCTGCAGGATTGGCAAGAACAAATCGAAGCCGAGATCTTGTCCAAGGGACTGACCGAGTTCATTATCGAACCGTACCGGACCAAAGCCAAAGGGCGGTCGAAGTGATCCAAGGTTCGGCTGTCGGCAGACAGCTGGGAGGGCGAGGCTCCCGCCGAGCCTAAGACGAGCGTTAGCTCGGCGTCCGCCGGAGGCATTTCAAGTACCCAGCCTCCGGCGGACGCCGACCTGCGGTCGTCTTAGGCTCGGCGGGAGCCTCGCCCTCCCAGCTCAAATGCCAGTTCGAAATTGTAAAAACTAGAATTTCGGCAACATCTGCTGGTCCTTTTCCACAGCTTTGAAAGTCTTACAAGACAATAGTTTCCGTCAATTCCCCGCGTTCAAACCGGCCACAATCCACAACGTCTTGCCAGAAATGGCTTTATGCATTACAACCCCGCACCGACAAAGGAAAGTTGGAGAAAGTGATCCCCGGGAGCCAGATTTGCTAAAGGTTCCCGGTATCACAGTCGCAGCGTGAGTTTGCCATGGATGGTGGCTTAGCTGGGACGGAATTGGTCGGTGAGATCCCGCAAATCTCTCCGCTGATTCGGCCAAGAACTCAAGACTCAGGATGCCCCGGAGCATGGACGCTCGATTTAAGGGTATTTGTTTGGCTGTCCTGGCACTGTGCTCAGTGGCCGCCACCGACCGCTCACGCAATTTCGTGGTGACTGCACCCACCCACGAAATCGCGAAACAGGTCGCTCAACAGGCGGAAGTCTACCGCCACAAGCTGGCCGTCGAATGGCTCGGCAAGCCGCTGCCGGCCTGGCGGTACCCCTGCACCGTCAACGTGCAAGTCGGGCAGATCGGAGCCGGGGGAGCCACGACCTTCGTCTTCACGGGCAACGCGGTCAGTGACTTCAAGATGAACATTCAGGGACCGCTGGATCGGATTCTCGATTCGGTTCTCCCGCACGAAATCAACCACACGATCTTCGCCGAACACTTCCGCCGTCCGTTGCCCCGCTGGGCCGACGAGGGTGCGGCAACCTTCGTCGAGGATGAATCAGAACGTCGCCGCCAGATGTTGCTGGCCATGCAAGTCCTGCAGACGAACCGCCGGATTCCGCTGCGGACATTGCTGGGAATCATGGACTATCCCAAAGATATGCAGGACGTTCTGCATCTCTACGCCGAAGGATATGTGCTGGTTGAACTGCTGATCCAAAACGGCGGTCGAGCCAAGTTCCTCAATTTTATCAGAGCGGCAAACACGGACGGCTGGGATCGGGCCTTGCACGCCTACTATGGGCATGCCGGAGTTGACTATCTCGAGCGGGACTGGAACAAGTGGGTCCTCGCCGGCTGCCCGGCCAAGGTCGCACCTGAGGGGACCGTATTGGCCGCAGCGGAACAACCAGCGAACGTCCAACCGGCCGAGGACATCCTCGCTCGTTCGCAAGCTCCCGAACGTGAACCGGTGACGGTCGAAGAACTGGCGGAGCCCCAAGTCCGAGTGGCCGCCGCTACCCAGTCCTCCAACAAACGTGGCCAGGGTCTGCAGGCCCCCCCGCCCGCTCGTCGTAGCCCCCAGACCGAGCCGGTTATGCTGAGCCAGGTGGAACTGGGGTCGGGGACCTCATTCAACGCACCACGCGCACGATACCCAGATCCGAATATGCGTACGGGAGATTCCAACCGAGCTCAATCTCAGCAACTCCTGACCGAAGTTGAAGAAGAGTCAGTCAGCGAAGAAGCTGAGCCCGAAACCCTCGTTCGTCCCTCGCGGCCGAGTCGCCCGGTGCGAACAGCGATGCCCAAGATTCCGGCTCGCACCATCATGACGCCCCTGTTGCGATTGGATAGCCGTCCGCAATATGGCCAGGCCCAGCCGTTTCCGCGAGATGAAGCCTAACTGATTGCCGCCCCGTGGCAGACTCTGCCAGCGTCTGCGACACAGCATCAGAGATTGATAGGGAATCAGTGACACAGACGCTGGCAGCGTCTGCCACGGGGGCGTTACAGTTCATCGAGCTTTTTGTTCGATCGAATCCTCGCCCTGGTTTGCGGCCTTGTTATGCCTGACGCTCCCCCGCCACTGCTGCATGTGGTGCTCTATCAACCCGATATCCCGCAGAATACGGGCAACATTGGACGCACGTGCGTGGCCGTCGGGGCGAAACTCTGGCTGATCCGCCCGCTGGGTTTTTTCCTGGATGCCAAGCATCTACGACGAGCGGGAATGGACTATTGGCCGCTGCTCGATTGGGAAGCGGTTGATAGCTGGGCGGACTTGCTCGAAAAGCTCCCCGGCCGCCGGTTCTGGTTCATCGAGGATTACGGATCGCGATTGGTCTGGGACGCGAGTTTCACCCCCGGCGACGTCTTCGTCCTGGGCAGCGAGTCGCGCGGCCTGCCGGTGAGTCTGCTGGCGGAGCACCCCACGCAGGTCCTGAAACTGCCGATGCTCCCGACGGTGCGCAGCCTGAACCTCGCCAGCACCGCGAATACGGTCGTCTATGAAGCGATCCGGCAGTTCGGGGGCCTGCCGGGAGCCAGCGGACTGTAGCGGCAATTGATGGGAGGGCGAGGCTCCCGCCGAGCCTAGTACGAGCTTTAGCTCGGTGACCGCCGGAGGCATGGTTGTTAATAGGCCTCCGGCGGACGCCGACCTGCGGTCGTTTTAGGCTCGGCAGGAGCCTCGCCCTCCCATCGGCGCTGCTACAGCGCTGCTACTTGATCAACTCGTTGAACAGCGCCCGGTAGTACCGCATGATCCGGGGGGCGTCGGAAGTGGCCGGGCTCTCGGAGAGGAAATACCCCTTGTAATCCTGGGCTTTCAACAACTGAAACAACTCGCGGTAGGGATACGTCTTGTCGAAGAGATCGTGGATATGGACGGTGTTGCCGAACTTCTTCTTCAATAAGTCGAACGGCACTTTGATCGAGCCGTTGATGGGCTCGCCGGGATTTGAGTTCCAGCAGACCACCACCAACGGATGGTCGGCGATCTCCATGATTTTCTGAATCACGGCCGGATCCTGAGTCCCGTTGCCGTGGACTTCGACGCGGATTTCCTGATTGTAGCCCTCGGCGAACTTCCCGCACTCCTTCAGCGACAACCCGATCTGTTCAATCGTTTTGTCTCGTTCGACTCCCTTTACAAACGCGTTGGGCCGGACCTTCACACCGGTGGCCCCAATATCGGCCGAGAGCTCCACAAACTTCTTGGTCAATTCGATGTTCTGCTGCAGGACTCCGTGGTCCGCACTGTGGTATTCGCAGGCGGAACCGGGTCCGACGCATTTGACGGGCGAATCGGCAAACCGCTTCTTCACTTCAGCCCGCTGCTCTTTATTGAGAGTGACTTCCACGCCGTGCTTATGAGTGCTCCGGAGTTCCACCCCATCGAATTCGGCGTCGGTGCAGTGCTTGATGATCGTGGGCAAGTCCCACTCTGCGCCCCACATATATGTGACCAGCCCCAGCTTCATCGGAAGTACTCCTCGGCATGTGTTGATTCGTGCGTCTCAAGACACAGTTTTCCCGGCAGCGGCATTTCTCGCAAGTCTAGAGAGGTACTTCGTCAGGGATTGCCCCCGTGGCGGACGCTGCCAGCGTCCGTGAGCTCGACTGAAAAAATTATCAAAACCTGCAAGACGCCGACGCTGGCAGCGTCGGCCACGGGGCCGTGGACATTATTTCGACGTCAATTTCAAACCGCGGCGAAGAATCCACCGACGTCCATGCATACGCCGTAACCTGTTTGCAGTTCGTGACAACAATTTGTAGGCTGCAGGAGCGGACTGGAGAAAATCCAAGTCCAGGCGCCTGGTGACGATGCTGCGGATTTAACACCCACAGATACACTCAGTGAACCGAAAGGACAGACTGTGCGATTGAACTACCGCCGCTCGCCGTTGCTCGTCGGTGCGTGCATAGTCGCATTGCTAATGTCTTCAACACCAAGCGGTTACGCCGAAGGCGACTGGGAAATTACCCCTCAGAGCGAGCAGGCTCTGGAGCTCGGACTGGAATGGCTGGCTCGGAACCAGGGACCGGAAGGGAACTGGGAATCGAACGATCTCGGCCTGGTGAGCATGGGCGTTCTGGCCTTTCTCGCCGCCGGACACACTCCCGGCCGCGGCAAGTATGGTGCCAATGTCGAGCGAGCCCTGTCTTTTGTGCTCAAGAACGCCAAGCCATCGGGGTTGTTGAATATCGCCGATCCTCATCGAGACATGTACAACCACGGGTTGTCCGCGTTCGTGCTCGGTCAGGCCCACGGGATTACGAATGACCAGGCGATCAGTCCCGTTCTCGACCGGGCTCTAAAACTCATTCAGAATACCCAGTGCCGCGACGGTGGCTGGGATTATCGGGCTCAGGCCCAGCAGAACGGGCACGATCTGAGCCTGGTCGTGATGCAGGCCAAAGCCCTGCGCAGTGCCGTCGACAGCGGATTGGAAGTGGCCCCGGAAGTCATCGAACTGGCCATTAAGAGTGTTCGGGACCATTACCGCAGCAAGAGTGGCAAGCGTGGCGGCGACGATCCCGCTTCGCAGAACGAGCCCGGCCAGTTTACCTATGACGGCAACCGCGGCACGTTGGCGATGGCCGCCTGTGGCGTCGTCTGCATGCAGGAATTCGGTCAATATGATGACTGGCGTATCGGCAAGAACATGGAAATGATCACTCGGGAAGTCGAGCAAATCAAATTGCCCGGCAAGAACGAGGGGAACGTACCGTGGGACGCCTACACGCTGTATTACGTCGGGCAGGCTCTCTATCAAGTCGGGGGCAGTTCCTGGCAGGCGAATTATCCGAAGCTCCGAGATCATCTGTCGACCGGACAGTTCCGGGACCCGAATGATCCGGCTCGGCATGGTTCGTGGAATGCCGGGGGACACGTGGGGGGCAAGCCGGGGCAGTTGTATGGAACAGCGGTCGGCTGTTTCATTCTGGCGATTCCGAATCGCTATCTGCCCATTCTGCAGGAGGGCAAGATCGAAAATCTGAAAGCCCTGCAGCGCAGCAATGCGGCACCGTCTGCCAAGTAATTGAATTCAACAACGACAAAATCACACGATAAGGCGATTTCATTCCGATTGCTGGGAGGTGAGGCTCCTGCCGAACCGCTTGGTCATTCGGGGTCGCTAGACTTAGCGGTTCGGCAGGAGCCTCACCCTCCCATCGACCGCAATTGCAGTATTCTGTCTGTCAAATAATATTTCACTCGTTCTTCGAATCCTTCGCGACGACCTATGCCCGCATTTTTCCAAGTTGCGTTTGCTATCGCCGGATTGGCGGCGGCCACTGGGCCGGTGATCATTCACCTGCTCAATCGTCGGCGATTCCGCGTCGTCGAATGGGCGGCGATGGATTTTCTACGTGAAGCCCTGCAGCGCAATCGCAAGATGCTGCAACTCCGCGATTTGATCCTGCTCGCTCTGCGAACTGCCGTCATTCTGTTGTTCGGACTGGCCTTGGCACGTCCTTACTGGCAGCATCAGGCGGGCATGCTGGGTGGCCGCGGTGCGGTGCATGCGGTGCTGATTCTCGATAACAGCCAGAGCATGGGTTTCGCCAAGCTGGACGGCACGTTGCTCGACGAAGCCAAACGTAAAGCGGAAGAGTTCATTACCCAACTCCCCACAGGCAGTCGGATTTCGATCATTCCGCTGTGTGGGTCCGATGCCGCGTTCAGCCTTGAGCCCTATCGCTCCCCGGAAGACGCTCGCGAGGCACTCGCCAAACTGAAAGTGGTTGATCGTTCAGGAACCGCCGGACAAGCTGCAGATCTGGCGGTCGAAGCCTGCCAACTCGCGCCCGACTTGCCCGCCAAACGCGTGGTGTTCCTGGGAGACCAGCAGACCGCCAACTGGCCCTCGGGTGGCCTGGCTGACCAGTTGAAGAAACTGCCGGAAATGCAGGTTGTGCATATCGGTGCTGACACAGTGGAAAATGCCTGGGTCGCGGATTTCCGCTTGCAGGACGGTATCGCCGACATTGAAACTCCAACCGCGTTTTATGCCACCGTCCGCTACGACGGCCCGGCTCCCAAATCCAATGTGCAAGTTTCCCTGGAAGTGGATGGTTCCTCCGTCGCCAGTCGGAATATTGACCTCGAACCGGGTCAGTCGCGTGAAATTCAGTTCCCCTATCGGTTTGACGTTCCTGTCGAACCCGGGCGAGCCAGCTTCATCACGGCGTCAGTAAAACTCCACGAAGATACGTTGCCTGGGGATCGCCTGGTTAGTGACAACCAACGCTTCGCAGTCGTGCCCGTGGTGGCCGCGCTGCCCGTGGTGTTTATCGATCAACTGGGTGAAAAAGAAGATCCCGCGCGGGGCGACTATGGTGAGTCCTTCCACTTACGACGATTGCTCGCACCCGTCATCAGCCGCGGTGATACGCAGCGTCAACTCGTTCAGATCCGGCATACGACCATTGCCAATCTGAATCGCCAGATGCTGGAAGATGCCCGGTTGGTGGTGATTTCGGGTGTGGCGAGTCCTGGTACAGCGGTCTCCATGCTGCGGGAATATGTGCAGCAAGGCGGACAACTCGTGATCACCGCGGGGGCTCAGTTTGATCCCCAGGCGTGGAACGATAACGCATGGCTGGACGGAGCGGGGATTCTGCCGGCGCCATTACAAACGGAGTTGTTTGGGAAAACACCGGAAGAATCAGCGGGCCAACTCGCTCCCTTCCAGTTGGCGGTCAATTCCCTCGTCCATGACTACTTCCGGCTCGAAGATGTCTCGGAAGAGGAACTTTCCGACCTCTATCAGACGCCGTTGTTCTTCAAGTCGGCCGTCGTCGATACCGCACCTGCAGTGCTCGAAGCCTTTTCCAAGGCCGAAACCACGCGTCTCACCGAAGAACGTGAATTCTTCGCCGAATCGACGAAAAAGCAGGCGGCCTGGGCTCGTCAAGAAGCTCAGGGGACCTTGGACGCGACATCACAGCAGCAGAAGAAGGCAGACGATCAGCGACGAGCCGAACTGCAGCCGAAATGGTTGCTGTGGACGAATCTGCAAAGCGATGCAACGACCAGTACGAAGCCTATTTCGCAGCTTGTCGAAGCGGCCATGCCGCAAGTCCTCGGACACTTTACCGATCCCAACAAGATTCCGTTCCTCGTCGAACGGCGAATCGGCAGCGGTCAGGTGTTGTTCTACGCGAGCAGTACGTTCTCTGAATGGAACGATCTGACCAAAACCAACGCGGCCCTGGTCTTCGACCGCATCTTGCGGTTCATGTTGCAGGACACTCTGCCCCGTCGCAATCTGGAAGCCGTTGAACAAGTGACGCTGCCGGTCGAATCAGGCGATCGCCGAGTCACCTACACCTTGACGCGTCCCGGGCAACCGGCCGAAACGTTGAACGTCGATGCTTTGGGTGGTGAAACGTATGGCGTGACCATTCGCAACATTACGAAGTCGGGCCATTATCTGGTTTCGGCCGTCCAATCGGTTGATCCGGCGGCGGCCCAATCGGCCGAGCCTGACAAGTTGTGGAGCGTGCCGCTCGCCGTGAATGGTCCCGAACGCGAATCGGAACTGCGTTCAATCGATGCTGCTGAATTACGCAAACGTCTCGGGAACGCCAACTATCGCTGGATTGAACGGGACGAGCAAATCAGTTTGGAAGGCGCTCAGATCAGCCTGCAGAATCTCTGGAAATGGTTGATCTGGCTCGTACTGGTAGGACTGCTGGTGGAACTCGCAATGCTGGCTTGGCCGAATCTGAAACAGCCGAATCTGCAGCAGGGGGTGAAGCCATGAACGTCACCCGCTTGTTCGGACATTGGTTTGGGCTGGAAAATGTCGACTCGGTCGACAACGTCGCGTTGACGTTCGGAGCGCCGTGGGCTCAGCAAGGCCCGGCGTGGGTCTTCTTCGCCTGCCTGGTGATGATTCTCGCCAGCTTCATTTTCTACATTCGCTATCAGAAGCGGACCAAGCTCGCCGCCCGCATTGCACTCGCCACGATGCGAGCCATGCTCCTGTGCCTGATCTTCATCATCCTGGCTGATCCTGTGGTCTCGGTGAAATTGGTCAGCCATCCCCGTCCGTTGCTGTGGTTGCTGTTCGACGGCACCGACAGCATGGGGATTGAGGACGAACTGTCCGATGTCGAACGGACGAGTCTCAATCTGGCCGCGGGAATCAAGGACACGACCACAGCTGCGGCCAAGATGTCGCGGCAGGGATATATCCAGTCGTTCGTCAAGCAACCCGATGCGAATCTCATTAAGCAACTGAGCGAGAAATACCGGATCAAAACGTTCCGGTTCGATCGTGCGGATGGCGTGCAGGCGCTGGATGTTTCAAAAACGGCCAGCGAAGAAATTGATACGGAAAAGCTCGCCGCCCAACTGACAACGGGCGGGCAAGTCACCGCGATCGGTAAGACGCTCGAAGACATGTCTCTGCGTCACGCGAGCGGCCATCTGGCCGGCGTCCTGGTGTTCAGCGACTTTGATCAAAACACGGGGCCGGCAGCTTTGGGACCGGCGAAGCGACTGGGCGTGCCGCTTTATACTGTTGGTATTGGCCCCGAAGCGGCTGTTGATATCGCGGTTGATCTGCAGGCACCGCTGCTGATGAAGAAGGCCGAACGAGCGACATTGATTGCTCTCGTTAGACAGACTGGCCTGAAGGGACAGTCCGTGACGGTGCGCTTGACGGCTCGCAAGCTGGGTGGGTCGTCGAATGCGATTGATGACTTGGGTATTCCGATCGGGGAAAAAACGATCACCCTCGATGATCAACTGCAGCCGGTCGAATTCCCCTACGAGCCCATCGATACGGGCCGGTTCGTCTTCACCGCCGCGATTGATCCGCTGCCGGCTGAAGTCGTTCAACAAAACAACAAAGCGGAACGCGAAACGAATATTCGGGACGACTTCCTGCGGTTGATGTTCGTGGAGTATGAACCGACTTGGGAATGGCGTTTCATCAAGGAAGTGTTCCATCGCGATAAGCTCGTCGGTATGCGTGGCTTCCGCACCTATCTGCGGTCTGCCGATCCCAAGGTCCGTGAGACGAATGAACTCTTTCTGCCGACTTTGACCCCCAAGCGCAGCGAGTTCTTCGCGAATGACGTTATCTTCCTGGGAGACATGCCGACCGCGACGTTGAGCACGCGGTTCTGCGAGATGACCAAGGAATTCGTCAACACGTTCGGCGGTGGTCTGGTCGTGATGGCGGGACCTCGCTTCGGTCCGGGCGAATTGGCCGATACGCCGTTGGCCGATATGCTGCCGGTCGTCGTCGACCCCGATGGACGCATCAATGACAGTCAGGAATTTCGAATCAAGCTGACCCCCGAAGGTCAGATCGAAGACTTCATGCAGTTGGGCAATACGCCGCCGGAAAGCGGTAAGGCTTGGGATACGCTGGGCAAATTGTTGTGGTATCAGCCGGTCGCGAAAGTGCATCCGGTGGGCACCACGGTGTTGGCCGAGCATCCCTTCGACAAGACCATTGATGGCAAGACCCCGCAGCCGTTGATCGCTGTCCGCCGGTATGGCAAGGGTCAGGTCATTTACATCGGGTTTAATGAAACGTGGCGTCTGCGTCGGAAGTATGGCGAACAGCATTATCGCCAATTCTGGGGTCAGATGATTCACCGGTTGGGTCTCAGCCATGCTTTGGGTAGTCAGAAGCGATTCGTGGTCCGGACCGATCGGCCGCAATATCAGGCTGATGACAAGGTGACGCTGACGGTCGAAGCCTATGATGCCAACTTCGAGCCGCTGAACGAAGCGACTTTCCCTGAGAAGCAACTGAAGGCGGAACTCTATCGTCCCGGGCGACCCGCCGAAGGAGCCGAAGCATCGCAGCCGATTACCATCTCGCAGTTGCGAGAAGGGGTATTCGAAACCCGCCTGCCGGTGTTCGATAGCGGTGAATATCGCGTGAGTGTCGTTGATCCGGTGACCAAGGAACCTTCCGAAGTCTTCTTCCAAGTGACGAGCGTCTCGGCCGAACGTCGGAGCGCGGTCCGTAATGTGGCTTTGCAGTCACAGTTGGCAGCGACCTCGGGCGGGAAGTCTTACACCTTGGAGACGGCCTCGCAGTTCCTGAAAGATTTTCAGCCGCAAGAGCGGACCGAAGTGTCGGTCCAGACGTTTGAGATCTGGCATACGTGGTTCTGCTTCACGCTGGTTGTCGTGTTGATGCTGGGTGAGTGGTTGTTGCGGAAGTGGTGTAATTTGTCGTGAGGTCGCTTCGCGACCTGTAGCCTGACTCTCTGAGTCGGGTGTGTATGGCCTCGGGAGACTCCCGACTCAGAGAGTCGGGCAACGGCTTATGACGGTTTGGAAACAATGAGCAGTAAACTCGCGATACTCCGTTCTCGATTGAATTCGCTGCGCCAGCGCCGGGCCGTGGTGCGGTGGGGGAACGCCTGGAGTGCGCTCGCGACCGCCTTGCTGTGGATTCTGGTGGCGGCATTCATCGTCGACTTCCTGCTCGAGATGTCCCGACCGCAACGGTTTGTTTCACTGCTGTTCATCGCCGGTGGTCTGTGGTGGGTCTTCCAGCAATTTACGAAGCCGTTCCTCGGTCAGCGTGAAACCGAACTCGACATCGCGTTGCTGGTCGAGAAAGAACAGGAGATCGATACCGATCTCGTCGCCGCTCTGCAGTTCGAAACCCCCGAAGCCAAGCAGTGGGGTTCATCCACTCTCGAGCAAGCCGTTATCGATTACGTCGCCGACTTTGGACAAGGCTTGAATGTCTTCAAGGGCTTTAATCCGACTCAACTGCGACGACGGGCCATCACTTGTGGCGTGACTTTCCTGGTGCTTTTCCTCGCATGTGTGATCTATCCGCGTCATGCGTCAGCCTTCTTCAATCGACTGTTGTTGGGATCACGCCATTATCCCACGCGAACGACGATTGAAAAAATCCTCGTGAATGGTCAGCCGGTCGATGTGGATGGTGGCTCAGGCACGTTGAAATTCCCATTCGGCCATCCGCTCAAGTTGGAAGTCCTGTGTTCGGGCGATCTGCCGACACAAGGACTCGCCAAGTTGACGACGCTGGCTCAGGGAGTTCGTACTGCGTTGAAGCTCGATCCGCGGGGCGAACAGCAAGGTGGCAAGCTGACGTTTGCCGCCGAACAACCGCGTCTGGTGGATTCGATCAATTATCAACTGTATCTGGGCGATGCCTGGACCGATCCCGTTACGCTACGAGTGATTCCGCTTCCCGTCGTGACTCTCGATCTGGAAGCGGTACCGCCGCCGTATGCGGCGAAGATCGAACAGGCACTGGCTGAGAAGAGTGGCTCACGGCAGATTGCGGTCATTGAAGGGTCGACGGTCAACCTGAAGTTGGTGTGCTCCAACAAGCCGTTGGAAAGTGCGACGGTCACCGTTGAGAAACAAGTGATCGCGCTGGTATCAACCGATCCCGAAAGCAAGGTTTGGACGCTGCCCAAGACGCAGTCGCCCTTCTCGCAGGTCACCACGCCACTCCGTTATCTGGTGCAAGTCAAAGATCGCGACGGCTTGGCTCTCGAACAGCCGATCGTCGGATTCGTCCGCATGAAGAGTGATCGTCCGCCTCGTATCCTGGCCGGGATTATCAGCAAGAGAATTCTTCCGGGGGCCAAACCGAAGATCTCGTTTGGGGCTACGGATGATTACGGTCTCGCCAAGATTCGAGTCTTGCAGGAAGTCTTGCGGGCGAATGGCGAAACCGAACGCAGCATCGTCGATGTAGAAACCATTCCGGAATCACAGCAGCCGCAAACGTCACACAAGGGTCGCTATACGGCCGATTTCAAGAAATTGAAGCTGGCCAAGGGCGATCAACTGAAATTGACATTGGAAGCCATCGATTACCGTGGCAAGCTGGAAGGCAGACCGGCCACCAGCGAGCCACTTGTATTAGAAGTCACGGATGTCCAAGGCTTTTTAGCAGGTATGGTTGAGACGGACGAGCAATCCGCTCGTCGTCTGGATGCCATCATCCAACGTCAGTTGGGGATAGGGGAGACGAAATGAACATGCAATTACGTCGCGTCTCATTAGGAATTCTGGCTCTCGGTCTGATGTTGTCAGCCGCCTGGGCCGTCGATCCGGCCGCCCTGCGAAACAAGCAGGATGCCCAACAGCGGGCCCGGGCGATGACCAAGGAGCTCATCACGAATGTCCTGGATATTCAAATCCAGCAACTTGAGGAGAACGGGCTCGAAGAGCTGCCCCTCTTCAAGGACATCAAATCGATGCGCGTGAACATCGACGCCCTCGTTGAGGCCCAGATGGCCCAAGTCGTCGAGCTGTTGACCAAAGGCCAACAGGGAACGCCCGCCGAGCGCGATGAAACGTTTAAGAAGGCTCGCGGCATGATCCGTGAGATCGTTCTCAAACTGGTCTCGGAACGACAGGCATTGCTGCGACGTTTGAAGGCCGCCGAAATCATCGCGCAAATCAAGCGTTTGATCGACCTGGAATCTTCAGCACTGAAGACGACCAAGATGATCCCCGGCGAAAAGCAGACTCGCCAGGAGCAGCTGGCGCTGGCCGTGATCGAAGATCAACAGGACGTGAAAGAACTCTTCCTGCAACTGGTGGAAACGCTGGTTGATATTCGCAGTTGGGGCGGTCCCATTGGGGCTGGTGCCACGGATGCGTTGCGTATTCTGAAGGCCGCGGACGTTGGCAAGGAGCTCGATCAAGCGGGCCAGAATTTGGAAGCTGCCAAGTATGATCCGGCCTCGAAGAATCAAGAAGCCATCCTCAAGGGCTTGCGAATGGTTCTCGAGAAGATCGAGGAAGCCCAGGGCTTAATCAATGCTGATCGTCAAGCCGCGGTCGCAATGATTCAAGCGATCACGAAACAACAGGAACAAGTTCAACAGCAGACTCAGCAGGCCGAACAGAAGAACCAAACGGCAGCTGACAAGCCGTTGATCGATCAGCAAGCCAAGGTCCAGGCGGACTTGGGTAAGCTGGCTCAGGCATTGCAACAAGTGGCCGAAGATCACCCGCAGATTCAACCGTTGCTCGAACAAGCCAAGGCGGCTGCTCAAGAAGCCCGCTCCGAGTTGTTCGAAGGCAAGCTGCAGGAAGCCAAAGAAGACCAGAGCAAAGTGCTCGGGAATCTGGCTCAACTCGAACAACAACTGCAACAGGCCAATGGCCAGGATCAGCATGATCAAAGTGCGGCTCAACTCGCACAAGAAGTGAAGGAACTGGAAAAGGCCAAAGAAGCCATAAAGCAGGCGATGGAGCAACAGGCTCAAGCCACGCAGAAGGCTGCGCAGGAACCGGCCGCGGCGAAGGCTGCTGAAGAGGCGGCTGCAGCCAAGGTCGCAGAAGCCGCGAAGGCGGAATTGCCCAACGCTGTGGAATCACGTCTGGCTGAAGCCGAAGCTGCCGCGAAAGAAGCAGCGACGGAGTTGGCCACCGCGGAACCGACTCCTCAGAAGAATCAGCAGGCTGTCGAGAACGCCGAAGAGGCTCTCGAACGAGCCGCTGCCGAAATCGAAGCCGCGCTGGCTGATGCGAAACGCGAACAACTGGCAGTGAAGATTGGCGAGTTGGCTCGTGCTGCCGAAGCGATCGAACGCACGGCTGCTGCCGAACGGAATGTGGCTGATGAAGCTCAAGATGCCGCGAAAGACAAAGGTCTGGATAAGGCTGCCGCGGAAGAGTTGAAGGCGGAACAGGCCGAAGTGAAAGCCGTTACCGAGAAGATCGCAGAAGCTGTCAAGGACTTGGCTCCGGCTGCCGCGAAGACTTTAGATCAAGCTCAACAGGCGGAAGCCGCGGTTGGCAAGCAATTGGAACAGGCTGCTGCGGAACCGGGTGAAGCATCAAAGCCCGAAGCCAATGAAGCGGCGAAAGGTGCGGAGGACGCTGCCGCTCAACTGACGAAGGCGGCAGCTCAGATCCGCGACGAGATTCAACAGGCGTCGAAGCAACTGGCTCAGATCACTGAAGAACAATTGAAGGATGTGCGCCAAGCTCGTGCTGCAGTGGAAGACGCTCAGGCCAAGCTGCCGGAATCCAATGCTGCCAAGATGGCTCAACTGGAAGCAGCCGAAGCGAAGATCGATCAGGCTCAACAGGACCAGCAGAAAGCTGCCGGACGCCCTGAAGCTGCCGAGGCTCTCGCTCTCGCCGATCAGATTGGCGAAGCACTCGATCAGCAGGCTGCGGCCGATGCTGCAAAGGAAGCGTTTGAAGAAGGGAAGTCCAACACACCTTTGGATGCTGCAGCCCAACAACAGGCCGTGGCTGATGATGCCAAGAAGCTGGCTGAAGCGGCCGCTGACCGGCCTCAGGCCAAGGCCAATCAACCCGATGCATTGAAGAACGCTTTGGAAAAGGCAGAGGCGGCAGCTCAAGAAGCCGCTAAAGAAACTTTGAATGGCAACGACGCCAAGGCGGATGCGGCTCGGGCTGAAGCGAAGGCGGCTTTGGAAGAAGCACAGCAGGCGGCCCAGGCGGAAGCCAAGGCGGCTCAGGAAGCTCCGGCTGGCAAGCCGGATGCGGCGGCTCAAGAAAAGGTGGCTGCGGAGATTAAGGAAGCCCAACAGTTGGCGGCCGAGGCCGCTCCGCAAGCCGGTGAGCAATTGGCTCAAGCGGCCGAGCAAGCAGCTCAAGCCGAACAACAACTCGATAAGGGCCAAGCCGAACCGGCCCAGGCCGCTCAAGCCAAGGCTGCCGAGGCACTCGCCCAGGCCAAGGCCCAGGTCGAAGCTGCTCAGGCAGAGTTAGGCAAACAGCAGGCCGAAAAGTTTGGAGAAGAAGGCAAGCAAGCTGATGGCTTGGCCGACCAGACCGCAATGGTCGACGCGGGTGCTACTGGCGCCGTGCAAGATGCCGAAAAGACCGCTGAAGAAGGTGCGGCGGAAGCTGGAGAAGCTAAAGCCGAAGATACCGCCAAAGCTCAACAAGGTGTAGAGCGGGCGCTAGAGCAAGCCGCAGCGGCCCTGGCGGCTCGTGAACAACAAATTCGCAAGGATCAAGCGATTGCCCAGACCTTGGGTGAACTCGCTAAAGATCAACAGGCTGCTGCAGACCAGATTGCCACGCAGCGTGAAGCACTGGAAGCCGCCGCGGACGCCGCTGAAGCTGGCGAACCCATGGGCGAAGGCCAGCCCGCTGGTCAACCTCAGCCTGCACAGCCGGCGACGCCTCAGCAGAAGCAGGCGGCGAAGGCACTGGCAAAGGCGACGCAAGATTTTGCTGAAGCTCAACGGGCAACCGGTGAGGGTGCCGAAGAGATCTCCGGACAATCCGAAGTCGTCAACCCGCCGTTGCGTGAAGCTCTGGAGTTGGCATCGAACCTGGACGCTGGCGAGATGCCCGTGGTTCCTCTGCCCGAAGGAACTGAAGCCAAACCCGCTGGAGAACCGGCGAATGGTGAGCCCGCCAATGGCGAACCTGCACAAGGTGAAGCTCAACCCGGCGAACCGAACGCAGGTGAACCCAAGGGGGGTGAGCCCAAAGGTGGGGAACCTGCCAATGGGGAGCCGAAGGGTGGCGAGCCAGCTAACGGAGAACCTCAAGGCGAAGCGGGCCAGCCCGGTTCGCCCAGCCAGAAGTTGGGAACAGGTTTGGTTCCCAATGCACCGGAAGCAACTGCTCAGCAGATCGCTGGTAAAGAAGCGTTGAAGGAGATGCAAGCGGCCCTCGCCAATGAACCCGCGCCGGAAGGACAAGCCAATGGCGAGCCGATGCCGGGAGAAGGTTCAAAGCCTGGCGAGCCGAGTGCTGAAGAAGGACAAGAAGCTCAGGGTGAGCCTTCCGAAAAAGAAGGCAAAGGTAAGGGTAAGGAGAAATCCAAGTCCTCCGAAAAGCCCAAGGAAGCTAAAGGCACCGAAGGCGGGAAGACTTCCGAGAAGGGCCGCACTGATGACAACGAAAAGGTCAAGGATGGTGCCCTGGACGATTCGCCCGTTGATCGCAAACCAGATGAAGACAGCAAGACAGGAAACTCGAAGGAAGACTCGACGGCCGAGGCTCGTAAGCATCGTGAAGAGCCCTGGTTCGCCAAGCTGCCGCCTGATTTGCGGAAAGCCATTCGAGCCAAGAGCCAGCGTCGGGCTCCGAAGGGTTATGAAGAACGATTGAAACGATACTTTGAGAGCATTGACTAACACGCCTTGAAGCTCGATCCGTCCCGATCCTGCTCCCCTCGCCCTGGTACTCCGGGGAGAGGGGTTGGGGG
>JAKFVC010000130.1 GCA_021732415.1 Planctomycetaceae bacterium | reverse complement strand
TTACTTATCCAGCATTTTTATAGAATCAACGTGGTGTAGATACCGACGCCCTCATGGGACAGGACTCACCTGACTCTAATGTTTTGTTCGACCTTCTTATTTCTCGCCTGCCGCCATTCCCATCCCCTCGACGAGTTCATTCGTCGCCTCTAACTTCAGATTCGAAAATGTCTCGGAAGCTCCCGTCGGCCACACGACCGTTGCGGACGCCGGCAGGGCATCAGCCGGCAGCGCGAATAATAGTCGCGGATCGGACTGCGATAGATAGCTGCGACCGCTCGCCACCCATTGTGTCATTGGCTGGCCGCCGGCCTGCACAGCAATCCTCGCACCGTAGGCTTCCGTGTTCGATTTGACTCCCCGCAAATGCACGCGCACCCAATGCGGCGAGGTCTTCAGATTTCGCAATAATGTCAATGGCTCATTCTGATGCACGATGACGAGGTCTGGTGAGCCGTCGTTATCCAGATCCCCCACCGCTGAGCCTCGTCCGGGATGTGGCACACTGAAGTAGGGGCCGCCGTTCGAAGACACCTCTTGAAAGTTTGTTCCGGTCTGATTGCGGAAAAGCTGCGCGGGTTGCCGGTAGGCCGATTCGGGCGCATCGTAGAAGACGTTGCCGTTGATGACGTACAGATCCTGCCAGCCGTCTCGGTCAAAATCCTGAAAACCTCCGCCGAAGCCGCTCCAGACGCGCGACACGCCGGCGAGTCCCGCCTTCTCGGTCAGATTGATGAAGCCACGAGCACCGTCTCCCTGCAGGAGTGCATTGTCCTGCTGAGTGAAGTTGGTGTAGAACAGATCGACGATGCCATCCCCGTTGAAATCACCCACATCGGTCCCCATCGAACCGTCACGCTCACCGTTTAACGAATAGGCGACACCCGCCAGCGCCCCCTGCTCTTCCAATGGCATCTGGGGACCGCCGAAATACAACTGGTTCTCCTGAACGTCGTTGGCGACAAACCAATCGATCCAGCCGTCCGCGTCAAAATCAACGGAGACTACTCCCAGTCCACGCATATCGGAACGTAAACCGGCGGCTTGCGAAACATCCTGAAACTTACCGTTGCCGCCGTTTCGCCACAGCCGGTGCTGCCGGCCCGCATACGCTTGCGGCGGACAGACATCGCGCCGCTTGCCCTGCATTTCATCATACAAACAGGTCGGATTCGGCCCGGGCTTCCAGTCAGCATAGGCGACCACAAACAAATCAAGCCACCCGTCACGGTCATAGTCACCAAACGCCGCGGCCGTGAACCAGTCGACCTCAGTGAGGCCCACCTTCTGCGTCACGTCCTCGAAGCGTGTTCCGTCCACATTGTGATACAGCCGACAGCCGCCATACCCGGTCACCACGAGATCAGGCCAGCCATCGCGGTTGTAGTCCCCGGCGATACAGCCATGAGTGTAGAGGTCGCCCGCCCCGAGCCCCATCGCGCTGGTCACATCTGTAAACTTCCAGTCTCCGTCGTTCCGATGGAGAGCCCCCGGCCTCCCGGAAACCACGACCGGCGGACCTTCCAGCGTCCCGCCCCCGTTGAGAAAAATGTCAAGATCCCCATCACGATCAAAATCGATCAACGCCACACCGCCGCCGACTGTTTCCAGCAACGTATAGCAGCGAGCCACAAGTCCGTTTTGATAGGCAAACTTAATCCGCGAGCGTTCGGTCATGTCAGCAAACCAATCATCAGGCCGAGCCGCCCGTGGGACCGTCTTGTCTGGCTTCTCCGAGGGCAAGGGAGCCAGTCGATAGGGCGCGGCAGGGACGAGCCCGGCATCGAGTCCCCTTGCAGAGACTGGCGGTTTCGCGGCGGGCTTCAAAACCGGTGGAGTCGGGTTGCAACCCAGGACGGCCAACGCAACGAACAAAAGAACGCTCGATTCGCAGCGATGGGAGGGCGAGGCTCCCGCCGAGCCTAAAGCGAGCTTTAGCTCGGAGTCCGCCGGAGGCCGCATGTCATGCCTCCGGCGGACTCCGACCTGCGGTCGCTTTAGGCTCGGCAGGAGCCTCGCCCTCCCATTTGCCGTTCGACGTAGGGCATTACTCAACAGACTCATCGTTGTGCCCCCGTCGTACCGGTTCCCTGCTGGCCGAGACTGCGTCGCCAATATTCGGCCTTGGCCTGGCCACCGATTTCCTCAAACATCTTGACCAATTCTACCCTCGATTGCCGGTCTTGCGGATTGGAATTGGCCATCGTTTCGAGGTCATATAATCGTCGCTTGAAGACCTCGATATTGTGGTAGGCCGCCAGCATTTTCTCACCATCGGCCTTCCGTCCCGCACGGTGATAGGCCTGGCTGAGGACGTAACGCGATTCATGATTCAACGGCTCAAGTTCCACCACTCGTTCCAGCGACTTGATCGCGGCGGCGAACTCGCCCCGTTCCAACTGAATGCGGCCCTTCAAGAACAGCGCTTCGTGGTCGTCCGGTTTGTCTCGCAGGGCTTGAGACAGATATGGCAAGGCCTGCGCGGCACGACCTTCCTGAAACAACAACCTCGCATGCAACAGAGGCAACGCCTTCGCGACTTCAGGCGCCTGCTTGTTCAGGGCATCGAATTCCCGCCGCGCCTCTTCTATGTTGCCGCTCTGTAACAGAAAGCCAATCATGATCGATCGCTCTTCGAGTTTCTCGCCCGCAGTCCGCGTGAGAACCTGACGGTAATTTTCGACCACACTCGACCAATCGCCGCGTCCCTCAAAGACACTGGTGATCAGCATCCAGGGCCGTGGATCAGTCGGCGCAAGCGCCGCAAGTTCCCGGCAATGGGCGAGGACGTCCTCACGCCGGCCGATATCGAAACGGATCACGGCCGCCGCACGCAATGTCCGCTCGCGATCGGTGTCCTGACGCTCCAAGGCCACCGTGATCAGCCGGTCTGCAGTGGGGAAATCACTGGCCTGAAACGCGGCTATCGCGGCCGAGACCAGTTCCGTCGTCAAACATTCCGTCAGATTGATTTGATCGAGTTCCTGGCTGGCCCCCTGAGCCGTGCCGGACTGCCATCGACAAATTAGCAGCAGGAGTTTCGCCGAATTCTGCGACCGTCCCGAACGCTTGAGATAAGTCCGCAACGACTCTTCGGCGCGCTGCACCAAACGCGATGGCACCGGCGATTCGAACTCTGCCGTGCGCGATACGAGCAGGCGTCGAGCCTCCACCAATTGCGGCTCGACATCTGTGGCATACCGGTAGCCGACGAAACTCACAGCGACCAGCACGATCATCCCCGCGACTGCCATCCAACCTCGACGAGCTGATGAAGCAGGCGCGGTGATCTCAGTCGGTTTTGCCGGCCCCTTCTCGAAGTACATGAGTTGTGCGTTGCTCCAGTTGAGTAAACGTCTCGGTGGCTCCTGATGGCCAATGTACCGTGACTGACGCTGGCTTGTCGTCCGTTAATGGAAATACGATCCGGGGATCACAAGCCGATAAGTATCCGCCCGCACGTCGAATCCACCGCACCAGTTTGCGGTCGCCGGCCTGCATGACCACGCGGGCCCCGATCGCCTCGCGCGCGGATTTGGTGGCAACCAATTGTACGCGGAGCCAATGCTCAGCCGGAATCTGATTCGGTAACACGGCCGCCGGATCATTCTGATGGCTGATAACCAGATCGACCGCACCGTCGTCGTTGATGTCTCCTGAGGCCACTCCTCGCCCCGCATGCGGCACACTAAAGTAGGGTCCACCCGTCGCCGTGACTTCACGGAACTGCGTCCCCTTTTGATTCTCAAAGAGCTGCGCCGGCTGGAAGTAAAGCGACTTCACGCTGTGATACTGCACGTGCCCGTTCGCGATGACAATATCCAGCCAGCCGTCGTGGTTGAAATCTTCGAGGACCGTTCCGAACCCGACCCATTTCCAGGACTTTCCCGCTATCTGCGTGCGAATCGTGGCATCGACGAAACTGCTGCCCTGCACGTTGCGATAGAGCGAATTGTCCTCTTCGGTGAAATTCGTGTACCACAGATCGGGCCAGCCGTCGCCGTCAAAATCGCCGACATCCAAGCCCATCGAACCTTGCGGATTACCTGTAGGTGAAGCGGCCACTCCCCACGCATGAGCCACCGAAGTAAACTGAAAGTCGGCAGCACCGAGGAAGAGAAAATTCTCCTGGATGTCGTTGACCACATACAGGTCCAGCCACCCATCCGCATTGAGATCGACCGCCGCCGCACCGAAACCCCGCCCGGGGATGTCGACGCCACAACGTTTGGAAACATCCTCAAACGTGCCGTCACCCCGACCGCGCCACATCTGGTCACGGGCTCCTGGATAAACATTCGGACCACAGTCGTCCCGAATCAGAGCGTCATTGCGGCAGATTTCAGCAGGATCGGGCTTCCAGTCGAGATAGGTCGTCACGAACAGATCGAGCGTCCCATCACGATCAAAATCAGCCCACACCGATCCCGCGTTCCACATCGGGCACGCTAACCCGCATTCGGCAGTCACGTCCGCGAACGTCCCGTCCTGGGAATTTCGAAACAGATGGGCTCCGCCGTATCCGGTCACAAACAAGTCGGGGAAGCCATCGCCATCATAGTCACCAACCGAACAACCGTGCGTATAGAGATCAGCCGCACCCACCCCGGCCATCTCCGTGACGTCGGTAAACGCGTAGTTGCCGTCATTCCGCAGCAGCTTGGATGGCAACCCGCGGATCGTGACACCGGGTTTGGAGAGTGTCCCCCCCTGCGGAAAAAACAGGTCGAGATCTCCGTCGAGGTCATAATCGAACAGCGCACTGCCGCCGCCGACACTTTCCAGGATGGTATAGAAGCCCTGCTCATTGCCATCACGATACACCACACCGGCAGGCGCAATCGGGCTTCCAAACCAGTCACCGGCGGTCGGGGCTCGCATTGTCGTGAGACGCGGCTTGCGATGCGGTAATTCGGTGATTTCCGGCGGATACTTGGGAAGTGCAGGTTCTATTGCGCGCGACACGCCAGTGGGTGGCGGTGCGGGGACGGGAACCGGAGCTGGTCCGCACCCATTCATGGCGAGGCACTGTGCGATCGCAACCATGACGGGCCAGAAGCGATTCATATTCGAGCGGCGTCCTGCATCGACCTGATGAACTTCAGTGACCAATTATCGGCTGGAAGGAGGTCGCCTACCCTTCGGGCAATGCCGTGATGCATTTTGTGGGGGATGATCGAAGAACTCCGATCCAATTCCCTTGTCCAAACAGTCGATTTGACCAAGGATTGAGACGTCGCTTTTTGCCCCTGGAGGGGTCGCAGAGAGTAGCCGGTGGTTGAGCGCAGCGACACCACCGGATAGCGAAACAATAGAATTCCGACCTTGGAGGGGTCGCAGATAACGCTGATCTGCGCCCTCCAGGGTCGGAAATATTTAGCCAATAACCGGTGGTGTCGCTGCACTCAACCACCGGCTACTCTTTTTAATCCCTCCGGGATAAGACTTATTAGAAGTCGGTTCCCACAGCAGCGCCGTCGGCCCGCTGCGCCAATGCGTCAAGAACTGGGCCTGACACGCTGACATTTAGTCCGCGGACCGAGCCGTCGCCGAAGACGAAGTTAGCGATGCCGATGTGCCAACCACCAAACCCGTAGACTGTTCCGGAACGGCTGCCACGCCCTTCTGGCGCGGTAATGTTCGCAGTAGTAGTGAGGAGCGGAACTCGGATATTCCGCATGGCGCTCAGCTCTTTCCAACCACCTTGGAATGAGTAGATCACGCAGTCGCCATAGCCACCATCGCCTGCTCCACAAGTGGTCGAGCGGTTGGGCGGTTCGAATTTTTCACCGATAAACAGCGTGTTGGATGTCCCGTCAGTCACGTTGGCGAACGTATCGCGCGGTTTCCAGTTTGCGAAAACTCCGGCCGTCAAGAACTTCGCCGGGCGCAACGCCTGATATTGGTCCGCAATCGAACCATGGTGGGCCATGTGGTAGTTGGGATTATTGGTGCCCATCCAGACGACAGCTGCATAGTCGCCTTTCGCTCCATAGGCTCCCGCGGCACCCATTCCTGGGGAGTTGGAAGCGTTTGCGAAATTCGCGGCCGCTGATCCATGCACCGAGGGGCAGTTGTAAACTCCCAACCCAGCACCCGGGGTCTGGAAGACGGCCGTGTTGGTCGCACTATCCATGGCCTGAGAAAAGTTAATCTGGTTGTACAATGTCGATTGCTCAAGGTACGGCAGGATCATGACGCTCCAGGCAGCCGAACAATAATTGGAGTCTTGAGTCCCTTCCACCGTCGGGTTCATGCTCAACGGAACAAGGCCATTGAACGTGTCATGGAAGTTGTGGACCGCGATGCCAATTTGCTTCAGGTTGTTTTTGCACTGGCTACGACGCGCAGCCTCGCGAGCCTGCTGGATGGCAGGCAGCAACAAAGCAATCAAGACAGCGATGATCGCAATCACCACCAGCAGTTCGATCAGAGTAAAACCAGACCGCCTGCTGAGCGATCTCCGCAACAACTTGTACATAACAACTCCAGAAAAACGGAAAAAACACTTGAGCGCCGCGAGCCTTTTCAGTCCCTGGCCGGTGCCTTATTACCAGGACGATCGATGAGACAGAAGAAACCTTAGAATAGGAACCGGACGCTAGCGCGTGCCGGCTGATCGGGTCGACAATTAAGTACGGCTGCGAGGCTTAGCCGGCTGCCCCGGTTTTCCCGCATTCGGGCCCGGCGGAGTTACCTCGACGGTAAATTTGTTGGATTTCTCTTCGACGGTGAACTCCAGCCCGGATGTCTTGCGATCGCCGAACTTCGGGTCGATCAGCAGCTCGATGCCGTAGGGATTTGCCGAAGTCGGCTTATTGACAGAAGCGCCGAGAATGTAGACTTGATATTTTCCGGCGGGAGCTCCGTCTCTCGTCCCATATGTGGACAGCGTGAATGTTCCATCCGAATTGATCTGTGACTTCGCGGTCACCTTTTCGCTGGTAAACACAATCTCACCAGTCTTGAGCTCACCCGCCCCCGTGATCTTCACCGTGCCGGTCACCGGATATGTCTTCACGGGCCCCCCGCCGCAGCCCAGGCCGCTCGCGGCAATCGCCGACACCAATATCAAACCAGCCCACAAGCGCCGAGCACTGCGCATGAAAGATCCTTTTCGACTGAAGTAAAAAGTCCTGCCAAACAACAAGGCTACCGGTGACCGATTGAGCCACGGCAGCCTTGAGATTAGATCAACTGACATTTGAGATCAACTTAAAAAACTCTAACAACACTCACCGCCACGCCAATCTATATCCCGGAATTCGACGTGGTTCAGATTGGCCACGGAGTCTTTGTCCGCACGGTTTAGAAGTCGGTTCCTACTGCAGATCCGTCAGACCGCTGCCCCAACGCATCGAGAACTGGGCCTGACACGCTGACGTTGAGCCCGCGGACTGAACCGTCCCCGAACAGGAAGTGGGCGCTGCCAATATGCCAGCCGCCAAATCCATAGACTGTTCCCGAACGGCCACCACGGCCTTCGGCGGCGGTAATGTTTGCTGTCGTGGTCATGAGTCCCACTCGGATATTCCGCATGGCACTCAGTTCCACCCACCCCGTTTTAAACGAGTAAATGACACAGTCACCTCTGTCCCCATCACCGGGGCCGCAGGTGTTGGCTCGATTCGGCGGTTCGAACTTTTCTCCAATGAACGCTGTGTTAGACGTACCGTCGGTCACGTTGGCAAACGTATCACGCGGTTTCCAGTTCGCAAACACTCCGGCCGTCAAGAACTTCGCTGGGCGTATGGCCTGATTCTGATCTGCAATATAGCCGTGGTGAGCCTGGTGGTAATACGGGTGGGTGTTATTGTTAGTACTCGGCCACACCACGGCGGCATAGTCACCCTTCGCACCGTATCCGCCATTCACAACAACACTGACCGAATTACTTGCGTTGGCGAAATTGGCAGCGGCTGAACCATGCACAGACGGGCAATTAAAAATTCCCAAGCCCGCGCCTGGTGATTGGAAGACCGCCGCATTCGTCGCACTATCCATGGCCTGAGAGAAATTGATCTGATTGTACAACGTCGATTGCTCAAGGTACGGCAGCAACATGACCGTCCAAGCTGCCGAACAATAGTTGGCGTCCTGAGTCCCTTCCACCGTCGGATTCATGCACAACGGAACAATGCCGTTGAACGTGTCATGGAAGTTGTGGACCGCCACGCCGATTTGCTTCAGGTTGTTTTTGCACTGGCTACGACGAGCAGCCTCGCGAGCCTGCTGAATGGCCGGCAGCAACAGCGCAATCAAGACGGCGATGATCGCAATCACCACCAACAGCTCGATGAGGGTAAATCCCGATCGCTTGATCAGGGATCGCCGAAACAGCTTGTACATAGGCCCTCCTGAAATAAAATAAAAAACACGTGAGCACCGCTGGATTAATCAATCGGCAGCAAGAACTCTTTCCTGGGACGATCCACAAGACAAATTCCCCACTGAATGAGTGAGGTGAAACAATCCGGTATTGAACAGACGTTGAAATAAAACGGCCAGATCGAGTCCCTGTGGCGAATCTCAAGTCGCGCTTTCAATTTCATGAAGCGACTTAATACTCCAATTTCCCGATCAAACCATGCATTTCGAGTGAATAACGATGTGAAATGGTAACTTGCGAACACGCGAGCTTCCGCTCGCCACCTACCGGAACCACCTGACCTTAGAGATTTAACCCATTAGTAGATATCGGTTAGAAACCGAAAGAATTCACCACTAAAAGGGCTGGCCAAATCGTTCATCTGACAATTGGCAATATTCGCACAGCCGCATTTTGCTGTCAAATCAAAAGCCTTTGTTTTTTCCGATTTCGTAGGAAATCCGAAGTCTGCGGGTTCCGTTAATCTTGAATTGTGGCTCGCGGGCTGGGAGGGCGAGGCTCCCGCCGAGCCTAAGACGACCAAAGGTCGGCGTCCGCCGGAGGCCTCAATCCAGCCTCCGGCGGCCTCCGAGCTAAAGCTCGTTTTAGGCTCGGCGGGAGCCTCGCCCTCCCAATCCTCCCATCTGATTAGAAGCCGGAATGACAATCGCATCAACGATCATTACAATGTTGGGTGCTGGCTCGCACCAAACACATGTGATGAGGCATTATGTTCCGACACGTGAAACCGCTGGGATTCGGTCGAAACTTTCTGCTGTTGATGGCGCTGGCCACAAGCGGTTTCGTCGCTGTATGCGTCGCGGCAGAGGAGTCCCCGGCAAAGCCTGACCCCAAACCGGCGGCGGAGAAACTCGAGTATTTCGAAACTCAAGTTCGGCCGCTGTTGGTCAAACGCTGCTACAAATGCCATTCCACCGAGACCGGTCCCGAAAACGGCGGCCTGATTCTCGAGACGGCCGCGGGGATCGCCGCGGGTGGCTCACGTGGGTCGATGTTCCATAAAGAGATGGCCGATAAAGGGTTACTCCAGCGAGCGATCAGTTACAACGACCCCGATCTGGAGATGCCCCCGGACGGCAAGCTGGCTGCTCCGGAATTGGCGATTTTCGAAAAATGGATCCGTGACGGAGCCGCCATCCCCGAGTACAAGTCGGCTCCGCGTCCCAAACTGAGCCGCATCGACTGGGCCGAGGGACGGAAATTCTGGTCGTTTCAGCCCCTGAATCCCGTGGCCCTGCCGGAGTTGCCCGATCGCCAATGGGTGACACGTCCGCTCGACGCCTTCGTGCTGGCCAAGTTGAACTCCAGCAAAGTGGCACCGAACCCTCCCGCCGATCGCGCCCAACTGCTACGCCGGCTGAGCTTCGACCTGACCGGCCTACCCCCCACCCCAGCCGAGCTCGAAACGTTTCTCAACGACGACTCGACTCAAGCCTATGAACGGCTGGTGGACCGCCTGCTGGCATCGCCCCATTTTGGCGAGCGATGGGCTCGAGTCTGGCTGGACCTGGCTCGCTACACCGATGATACGCCCGACTGGCAGAATCCGACCGACCGCGGTTGGTTGTATCGCGACTGGGTGGTGCGCTCTTTCAACGAGAATCGTCCGTACGACCAGTTCGTCCGCTTGCAACTGGCTGCCGATCTCCTGCCGGGAACTCCCCCGCAGGATCTGGCCGCCCTGGGGTTTCTGGGCTTGAGTCCCACCTATTGGAAGGAACTCAAGCTGGCCCCGTCGGTCATTGAACAGATCGTGGCCGACGAATGGGACGAACGGATCGACGCCGTGTCGCGAACGTTTCTGGGGCTGACGGTTTCGTGTGCCCGCTGCCACGATCATAAGTTTGATCCCATTTCCGCGGACGATTATTACGGCCTGGCCGGCGTCATCGCGAGCACGCAACTCGACCAGCGACCGCTGTTACCCGAGGCCGAGGCCAAAGTCGTTCGCAGTGCCCGGCAATTCGTGCAGCAACTGACCGAACAGCTCAAACCGCATAAGGAGCGGAAGTCTCCGGAAGCCGAGGTGCTCGAACGCCAGATCGCCGAGATCCGCGCGAATACACCGCATTACGAGGAGCCTTGGGCTCACGTGCTCAAAGAATCGAGCCTGTACGTCGTCCCCGATGGAGCGGATGCCACCAAGCTGGAATACCGCGAGGCGGTGGCTCGGGACTTGCCTGTATTTCGTCGCGGCAATCCGTCCAATCCCGGCGACATCGTTCCGCGCCGGTTTTTGACCGTCTTTCAGGCTGGTGAGTCAGCAGGGTTCAAGAATGGGAGCGGGCGAGCCGAACTGGCGGATTCTCTGCTAAAACATTCCAGTGGACTACTGGCCCGAGTCATCGTGAATCGCGTCTGGGACCAGCATTTCCATGGGGGCCTGGTGCGGACTCCCAGCGACTTTGGAGCCCAGGGGGACCGGCCGACTCATCCCGAACTCTTGGAATATCTGTCCGAACAATTCGTCGCCCACGGATGGGATTTGAAGTGGCTGCATCGCGAAATCGTCCTGTCGGCGACCTACCGCCAGTCGACGGCGTTCCGGGCGGATGCGAACGCCATTGATCCGGCCAATCATCTCCTGTGGCGAATGAATCGCCGTCCGCTGGATTTCGAGATGTGGCGGGACGCTACGCTGGCCGTTACAGGGCAGCTCAATCTGGCGATCGGGGGGCCAGGTCGACCGATCGACGATCAGCTCAATGTTCGCCGCACCCTCTATGCGACGGTCAATCGCGAGGAACTCCATCCTGTGATGCGGATGCATGATTTTCCCGAGGCCAGCTCTCACAGCCCGCGCCGCGAACCGACGACCACCGCGCTGCAGCAACTGTTTGTATTGAACTCACCGTGGATGGAGCAGCAGGCGACGGCCATGTGGCTCCGCGTCCAACCACTGGCGAGCGACGATGAGCGGATCGACTCGTGTTACCGCCTGCTCTTCGCGCGTTCGCCGACAACGCCCGAACGACAGGTCGCAATGCGGTTTCTGGGGGCGAACGCGGGCCCCGTGACGGGTGGAGCGGATGCGGCCGCGAGCGGCGCGGCTCAGCGTGAGTCACAGTGGAAGGACTACCTGCAGGCGCTCCTCGGTCTGAACGAGTTTCATTTTGTGGACTGAAAGTGAGAGGGGATCGTCCCATGCCCGACGCCAATCAACTTCAAGCTGGGATCACGCCCCCGTGGCAGACGCGGCCAGCGTCTGTATCTTCTTCCTCAATGCGGAATCATTCCGCAATTGCACAGACGCTGGCAGCGTCTGCCACGGGGGCGGGTACCCTGCCGACGCGGCGTCAGATGATTCAGGCGTTGGGTGGAGGCTTGGGATCTCTCGGCCTGTTGTCGGCTTGGAATTCAACCGCCAAAGCCACTGAGGGAACCGCGGTCCATGTTCCCGCGAAGGCCAAGCGGGTCATCCAGTTGTTCATGAACGGCGGCCCGTTTCAAGGGGACATGTTCGACCCCAAGCCGCAGCTCGAGAAATTCGCCGGCCAGCGCCCCGCCGAGGTCGATCTGCGGACCGAACGTAAGACGGCCGGGTTGCTTCCATCACCATTCAAATTTCAGCCGGCGGGTAAGAGCGGCGTGCCAGTCAGCGAGTTGCTGCCGCTGACGGCCGGTTGCATTGACGATATCGCCGTCATCCGGTCGTGCTACACGGACAATCCCAATCACGGTCCGGCCCTGCTGATGATGAACAACGGCACGATCCTGCCGACTCGCCCCAGCATGGGCTCGTGGATGTCGTACGGGTTGGGGAGTGAAAACGCCGACCTGCCGCCGTATATCGTCCTGTGCCCGGGCAAGCCGGTGCGTTTTTCGATCCTGTGGACGAGTGCCTTTCTGCCAGGCTCGCACCAGGGGACGTACATCAATCACCGCGATCCGGTTCCTGATAAGCTGATCCCTTTCCTTCGCAATCCAGATGCCACCAAAAGTCAGCAGTCGGCACAAGTCGCGCTGATTGGCGAACTGAATCGGATGCACCTGGAGCGCAGTGGTCCCGACGGTCAGTTGGAGGGCCGCTTGCAGGCAATGGAAACCGCCTTCCGCATGCAGTTCAAAGCGACCGACGCGTTTGATCTGCAGCAGGAATCCAAGGCGACGCGCGAGTCCTACGGCGACGGTCATTTCGCGAACGGCTGCCTGCTCGCTCGGCGGTTGAGCGAACGCGGAGTACGGTTCGTCCAAGTGTATTATGGCGATGGCCAGCCCTGGGACACTCATAGCAATCACAACGATCAAACTCGTAAGCTGTGCCTGGACATCGACAAGCCCATCGCCGCACTGTTGACTGACTTGAAGCAACGTGGGTTGCTGGATGACACGCTGGTGATCTCAAGCGGCGAATTCGGCCGCACCCCGACGTCAGAGAACGGGTCTGGTCGCGATCATAATCATTTCGGGTTCACCACCTGGATGGCGGGCGGCGGCATCAAGGGTGGCATGACCTACGGCGAGACCGACGATTTCGGCTTCCGTGCCGTCCACAACAAGGTCCACGTCCACGATCTCCACGCGACGATTCTCCACCTCTTGGGAATCGATCACGAACGTCTCACGTACCGTTACGCCGGCCGAGACTTCCGCTTGACAGACGTGGCCGGTAGGGTCATTAAAGAGATCGTCACATAGCCGTAGCCCGACTCTCCGAGTCGGGTGCATTCGACTCGAAAGAGTCCCGAATCAGAGAGTCGGGCTACAACAAAGGAGACCGAGGGTGACGAGAATCGCAATGCGGAAGAGTCCATGCCCGATCCTGCTCTGGAGCGCCCTGGCCACGACATGGATCAGTGGACTGACGGCCGCACACGCTGCCGAGCCTCCCGCGATCAACTTCAACCGCGACATCCGCCCGATTCTGTCCGAGAACTGCTTCTATTGTCACGGACAAGATCTCAACAAACGCCAGGGGGAATTGCGTCTCGACCTGCGCGACGCGGCTGTGAAAGCGGAAGCGATTGTCCCGAAAGACGCGGCCAAAAGTTCGCTCATCGAGCGTATCAATTCCGCAGATCCGACCCTGCAGATGCCGCCGCCGAAGTCCAATCGACGCCTCTCTCCCGAACAGAAGCAACTTCTCGAACGCTGGATTACCGAGGGTGCCGAGTACTCCAAACACTGGGCTTTCGAAACCCCGACGCGTCCTGCGGAACCAGCAGTCAAACGGGCCGACTGGGTGCGTACTCCGATCGATCGGTTCGTGCTGGCGAAGCTCGAAGCCGAGGGACTGGCCCCTGCGCCCGAAGCTGATCGCGCGACACTCATCAAGCGGCTGTCGATTGATTTGACCGGACTCCCACCGACGATCGCCGAAGTCGATGCCTTCGTCGCGGATACCGATCCGCAGGCTTACGAGAAACTCGTGGAACGGCTCCTCTCCAGCCGGCACTATGGCGAGCGGATGGCGCTCGAGTGGCTCGATGCCGCACGCTATGCCGACAGCAACGGCTTTCAGCAGGATGGAGACACGTGGCAATGGATCTGGCGCGACTGGGTCGTGAAAGCTCTCAACGCGGATTTGCCTTTCGATCAATTCACAACCTGGCAGCTCGCGGGAGATCTGTTGCCCAACGCGACAATTGATCAGCAGATCGCCAGTGGATTCAATCGCAATCATCTGCTGAACGGCGAAGGGGGTGCGATTGCCGAAGAGCAGCGGTTCGTCATCCTGTTCGATCGCATCGACACCACCGCGACGACATGGCTCGGACTAACGATGGCTTGCGCCCAATGTCACGATCACAAGTACGATCCCATCACGCAGCGCGATTACTACAGTCTGCTGGATGCGTTCAATCACGTTCCGGAAAGTGGAACGCCGCAGTTTTTCTCCTCGCGAGTGCGTGTCGCCGCCCCGTTCATTGAACTGCCCACGGAAGAAAACAAGGCCAAGATCGCCGAGTTCGAAACACAGATCGCCGCGGCAGATCTCGAAGCCAAGCCGGTGATCGACGCCGCATACGAAGGCTGGCGAGTCGGCCTCTTCGCCGATGGCAAGCCCGCCGAGGGGAAGGGATTGCCTGATGCTGTCGCCGCCATTCTGCGCAAGCCCGAAGCGGAGCGGACCGAAGACGAAAAGAAGTCGCTCGAACCCTCTTTGCGAAAGCACTTCGACGAGAAAGTGCGAGCCAGCTTGACGGGCAAGCTGCCTGCGGTCGCCAAAGTGGACGGGCTGCGAAAACAACTGTCCGACTACCGCGCTGACAAGCTACCGCGCGTGATGGTCATGAGTGACGCTAAGCAGCGTGAGACCAAGATCCTGGATCGGGGCGAGTACCTCAACCCGACGGAAAAGGTCTCATTCGCCACACCGCAGTTCCTGCCGCCGCTGCCCGCCGGTGCGCCGGCCAATCGGCTGGGATTTGCCCAGTGGCTGGTCTCGCCCGAGCATCCGCTGACGTCGCGTGTGCAGGTCAATCGCATGTGGCAGCACTTCTTCGGCATGGGCATCGTCAAGACGGCGGAAGACTTTGGCGTGCAGAGCGAATATCCCCTTCACGGCCCGTTGCTCGACTGGATGGCTGTCGAGTTTCGCGAACGGGGCTGGAGCATGAAAAACATGCAGCGGCTGATCGTCTTGAGTGCCACCTATCGGCAGTCGAGCCGTATGTCGCCGGAGCATCGCGCCAGGGACATCGAGAACCGGTTGTTTGCCCGCTCCAGCCGCTTCCGGATGCCATCGCCCCTCTTGCGAGACTGGGCGCTGGCGGCTTCTGGGTTGCTCGATCCGAAGACGGGCGGAATGCCGGTCTATCCGTATCAACCCGACGATGTCTGGGAAGCATTGGCGATTACGAAGGAACGCGACTTTACTTACCCGGCCTCCACGGGCAGCGACCTCTATCGACGCAGTCTGTACACGTTCTGGCGACGAACGGTCAGTCCAGCCAACATGTTTGACGCCTCGAACCGGCAAACGTGCCGCGTCCGACTGGCGACGACGAGTACCCCGCTGCATGCTTTGACCACATTGAATGATCCAACCTGGGTCGAGGCCGCACGCGTGCTCGCCGAACAAAGCTCTAAGGCAGCGGGAGATCTCGATGGAAGGCTGACGCATGCGTTCCGCCGGGTGGTTTGCCGCGCGCCGTCAGAGAACGACCTCAAGTTATTGCGGCGTGCGTATGAGCGACAGGCGACGATTTACAAAGGGAATGTCGAAGGTGCCAAGGCGCTATTGAGCGTGGGGGCATCGAAACGGGACGAAAAACTTGATCCGTCAGAACAGGCCGCGCTGACGGCGGTGTGTCTGGGGATATTGAATTTTGATGAAGCATTGACGAGGGAGTGAACGTGAAATGCATCCTGAAGGGATGCCAGAGAGTAGCCGGTGGTTGAGGAGCGGAGCGACGACACCACCGGATATCGATCAAATACACAAATCGATCCTGGAGGGATCGCAGAGATTTATGGTTGCGGTGTGATGACGAATTCCATGCCCTCTGGCATCCCTCCAGGATGCGTCTGGGTTCGGTTCGATACCGGTGGTGTCGTCGCTTCGCTCCTCAACCACCGGCTACTATCTGCGAACCCTCCAGGTTCGTAAACCCAGCATCTGCATCACGGATACGAACACCTAACGAATGCCGCGAACTACTCACCCATGATTGATCTCCACCAAGAAAACATCGCCCGAGTCACCCGTCGCCAACTATTTGGTTCGGCTGCCGGCGGGATCGGACTGGCCGCGTTGGCCTCATTAACCGGCGCTGGATCTGCGCTGGGTGCCGATGGGACCGCGCCGCGGGGTGCCATCGGCCTGCCAGGCTTGCCGCACTTCGCTCCCAAGGCCAAACGGGTGGTCGTACTCTGGCAGGGTGGCGGACCATCTCACGTCGACCTGTTCGACGACAAACCCGTCATGCGCGAGATGGTCGGAAAAGATATTCCCAATACCGTCCGTGGGACGACCCGGCTGTCGACCATGTCCGCCGGTTATGGCAAATGGCCCTGCCTGCCCGCCATCAAGCCGCACAAGAAATATGGCCAGTCGGGAATTTCTCTCAGCGAGATGCTGCCGAATGTCGGAGCGATGGCTGACGACATCTGCCTGGTTCGCAGCATGCATACCGAAGCCGTCAATCACGCGCCGGGCGTGACATTCTTCATGACCGGGGCCCAGACTCCCGGACGTCCCAGTATGGGGGCCTGGTTGTCGTACGGTCTCGGCAGTGAGACGGACAATCTGCCGACCTTCGTCGTGATGACCTCTAGCGACAAAGGTAAAACGTGCGGCCAATTGTTCTTCGACTACTATTGGGGCAGCGGTTTCTTACCGAGCCGTTTTCAAGGCGTCCGCTTCCGCAATACGGGCGATCTGGTTCCGTATCTGGCCAATCCGCCGGGTGTCAGCGCTGAAGCCCGCCGGGCGCTGCTCGACGACATCTCCGCGATGAATGCCGCTCATCTGGCCGATTACGGAGACCCGGAAATCGACACTCGGATCGCTCAATACGAGATGGCCTTCCGCATGCAGACCAGCGTTCCTGATCTGGTGGATTTTTCTGGAGAGACCAAGCCCACGATTGACCGCTACGGTCCAGATGCGCTCGTGAAGGGAACGTTTGCCAACAACTGTTTGATCGCGAGAAGATTGCTGGAACGCGGCGTGCGGTTTGTCCAATTGATGCATTCCGGTTGGGATCAGCACGGCAATCTCCATACGCAGTTGGAAATGCAATGTCGCGATACGGAAGGTCCCTCGGCGGCACTCGTTCAGGATTTGAAGGAACGCGGCATGCTGGACGACACGCTGGTCGTCTGGGGGGGCGAGTTTGGCCGGACTCCGTTCGGGCAGGGAGATCCCGCGAATCCCAAGGGACGCGACCATTTCGGCCGGGCCTATAGTTGGTGGCTCGCCGGTGGTGGTGTGAAGAAGGGGACCGTCTACGGGTCGACGGACGACTTCGGCTGGAATGTGGCGACAGATCCGGTCCACGTCCACGACATGCAGGCGACGATCCTCAATCTGTGCGGCATCGACCACGAGCGGCTGACGTTCCGCTACCAGGGGCGGCAGTATCGGCTGACCGACGTTCACGGGAAGGTCGTGAAGGGAATTCTGGCGTAGGATGGCCACCCCGGCCGTCGATTTCTCAACGAATAGGGATCTGGACAAAACCCGTCCCAATTCGTGATTCAAGTCGATGGGAGGGTGAGGCTCCTGCCGAACCGCAAGCGTCTATCGACCCTCGGTGGACGCTTGCGGTTCGGCAGGAGCCTCACCCTCCCGTGACGTCGAATGGTGTGAGACCACCATTTACTTCTGCTCGAAGCAATACAGCGATTCCTGCCGCTTACCATCAACCTGAGTCGCCGTTCGCAGGAAGATCTGACCGCCGCAAATGGAGTGTGTCGCGAAGGCTTCATCGCCCACTTTGTTCTCCACCAAGTTCTCGAACGCATCGGGAGTAATCTTAAATGCGAATGACACACCCGATTCATTCACGGCATGCACAATGTCGCCCACAATGACCGGCGAAGCACTGAAGGTCCCGCCCAATCGGAGGTTGTAGAGTTCCTTGCCCGTTGTGGAATCGCGGCACATCGCCACGCCCGCATCAGTCAGGCAATACAAACGCTCGTCACGCACGAGCATCGACGGCACATACACCCGCACGTTATTTTCCCAGTCGATCTTGCCCGATCCGTCAGCAAGCATCGCGGAGATATGATTCTTCGGATAGCCACCACTCGTGAAGATCCGCTTGCCGTCTGTGACGGCAGTTGTGACGCACTCAGTAGTCGAACCGGCCGTTTCCCAGATCTTCTTGCCGCTCAGCGGATCGAAGCTCGTCACGAGGTCGCAGCCGATCATCAGGACTTGGTCGCGACCACCAATGTTCAAGATCGACGGGGACGAATAATTCGGCAGCTTCGGTCGTTCCTGTTTCCAGACGATCTCGCCCGAGACTCGATCCACACCGGCAATCGCTCCGCCCGCCTTGCTGTCCGCCATGATCACCAACAGCGGACCATAGACCGCAGGGGACGAACCGAAGCCCTGGTGAATGACGTAATCCGCAATCTTAGTCTGCCAGAGTTGTTTGCCGTTAATGCTCAGGGCCGTGGTGTAGACGGCATTGTTATTCACGAAGTTGATGAAGACCCGCTCACCGTCGCACGCGGGAGTCGACGAAGCGTGAGAACTCTTGTTATTGCCACCCTTGATGAAGTTGCCTTTGTGAACTTCGGTCAGCCAGAGTTGTTTACCGGTGTCTCGATCAAAGCAGGCCACCGATTGCGTTTGTTCCTTTTCGTCGGCGGTGGCGATGAAGACTTTTTTGCCGACCACTGTCGCCGAACCATGCCCGCGTCCGACCAGCGGCGCCTTCCAGCGTACATTCTGAGTGTCCGAAAACTCGACAGGAGGCTTTTGATTCGCATCCGCGATCCCATTCCGTTGCGGCCCGCGCCACCACGGCCAGTCGGCGGCTGCCACGCCCGTGACCTTGCCCGAAGCTGCTTTGTCGGGTTCAGCCGCACCGAGTAGCGGCAGGCAGATCAGCGACGCAACGACGACGGCAATACACGTGGCAAATCGAGGCATGAAGCAGGTCCTTGGAGAATCGGAGTTGATGTCAATCAGGGGATGACGTCGGATCATATCAGCGCAGTAGGATAGGATATCAGATCAACGGCCGTAAATATCTACTGGCAAGCAAATAGCGTAGTCGAGTATACTGATGGCTCAGTTCGCGACAAGAAGTCTGACGGCTTCTCCTACATAGGTTCAGAGGATTTGCGTGATGTTTCAGTTTGAGGATGCCGCGGGTTCCCATGGTTGGTTGCGGCGTCGGGATGTCTTGCGGGCAGGATTCCTCGGCCTGGGCGGGCTCACGCTGGCGGACATGGGCCGGCTGGAGGCGCAGGGGGCTGTCACGCCGAACGATGCGGCCGTCATCCTGCTCTTCGTGCATGGTGGACCGAGTCATCTGGAGACGTATGACCTCAAACCGCACGCACCGAATGAAATCCGCGGTCCCTTCCGTCCCATCGCGACGAACGTTCCCGGCATCGACATCTGCGAGCACCTGCCGCTGCACGCCAAGGTCGCCCACCGCTTCTCGCTGATTCGATCCTGCTCACACGATGAAGCCGATCACTTTGCCGGACACCGCCGGTTCCTCAGTGGCTTTGGCAAACTGAAGCCAGGGACTGGCTACGAATCGTTCTATCCTCAGGTCGGCGCAGTCGTGAATCGGCTGCTCTACCAACAGCAGCAAGGCCTGCCACCAGCGATCGCGGTCGGTGGGGTGGTCGTGAACGGGCCCGACTACGCTGCGGGTGTTTCGGAAGGCTACTGGAGCAGCGTCTACCGCGTGCCGATCGTGAATGGCAGCTTGCGGGATGCCAGCCTGACGGTCGATCCAACGCGCCTGGGAGATCGGTTGGCCTTGCGTACCGGGCTCGATCGCCTGCAGCGGGAACTGCAGAATTCGGACACGCGTGAAGCGATTGACGCCTTCAACAATCAGGCTGTGGAGATCCTCACCACGGGTAAGGCCCAAGCCGCCTTCGACCTGAGCCAGGAGGATCCGCGGATTCGAGACAAATACGGCGACGGTTACGGCCAGGAAGTGCTGACGGCGGTCCGCCTGGTGGAAGCGGGAGTCAAGTTCGTCACCGTCCGAGCACCGGGCAGCGGCCCCGGAACGAAAGCCTATGACTGGGACGATCACGCTGTAAACTGGGATATGCTGGGTGCGATGTATGCCCGGTTGCCCAAGTATGATCAGATTGTCTCGACCGTGATTGACGATTTGTATGACAGAGGTCTCGACAAACGCGTGCTGCTAGTCGTGACCGGCGAATTCGGTCGCACGCCGCGTCTGGAATATCGCGATGGTCGGATCGGCCGCGACCATTGGCCCAGTGCAATGTCGATTCTGATGGCGGGGGGCGGAATCAAGACCGGTCAAGTGATCGGTGCGACCGACGCGTTCGGGGCTCGCCCGAGTGCCCATCCGCTCGATCCGACGGATATCCTCGCGACCATCTACAAGCATCTCGGCATCAATCCCGAACATCACATCATGGACCCCGGCGGTCGGCCCATTGCGCTGACGACGGGGAAACCGATTGTTGAGTTGTACTAAGAGTGTGTCTAAGACGGGAGGGCGAGGCTCCTGCCGAGCCTAAGACGGCCGAAGGTCGGCGTCCGCCGGAGGCATTCGGTACAGCCTCCGGCGGACTCCGAGCTAAAGCTCGTCTTAGGCTCGGCGGGAGCCTCGCCCTCCCAGATGCGACGGCCGGGGCGGCCATCCTACGAGAACTTTCAAGGAGCAAACATGACGACTTGGCGCTGGATTGTGCTTGGCAGTTGTGGAGTTCTACTGTGTGGCTCGCTGGTCCAACCCGTGGCGGCGGCCGAGCCGGTGACGCTCGAAAACGTGCAGGCTCCGGGACCGAACAAGTCCGATGAACCACTGGGGAAGGAATTCTCGCTCGAGAAAGCGGCGACGTTCCTCGATTCAGCATCTCTGGCCTGGCAGAAGCAGCGACAGTGCTTTACGTGCCACACGAACTATGCATACTTGTACGCCCGCCCGCAGGTCGACGCTCGGGCGGCCGCCCATCAAACGGTGCGGAAGTTCGCGGAGGATCTCGTTGAAAAACGCTGGGCCGATAAGGGGCCACGCTGGGATGCCGAAGTCGTCGCCACTGCCGCGGCGTTGGCGTTTAACGATGCGGCGACCACCAACAAACTGGCCCCACTGACGCGTCAGGCTCTGGACAAGATGTGGACTCTGCAACGGGAAGATGGCGGCTGGAAGTGGATCAGTTGCGGCTGGCCCCCGATGGAGTCCGACGACCACTATGGAGCCTGCCTGGCGGCTGTGGCAGTTGCTGTCGCCCCCGAGAATTATCGCCAGACCCCGGCGGCTCAAGCTGGCATTGCCAAGCTTAAGGCCTACATTGCGCAGAATCCGCCCCCCACGTTGCACCACACCGCCATGTTGTTGTGGGCCTCATCGACGGGCGAAGCCTTTCTGACCGCCGAACAGAGTAAGGCAGCAGTCGAGAAATTGCTCTCCCTCCAGCAGGCCGACGGCGGTTGGAGATTGCCGAGTCTCGGAGATTGGAAGCGCGACAACGGGGATCCACAATCCATGGACAGCGACGGCTATGGGACCGGCTTTACGATCTATGTGCTCCGCCAGGCTGGCATCCCGGCTGATGACGCCAAGTTGCAGCGCGGTGTCGAGTGGCTCAAGAAGAACCAGCGAGAGAGTGGCCGGTGGTTTACGCACTCATTGAAGAAGGATAGTCAGCATTTTATCTCGCACGCCGGGACCGCGTTTGCCGTGATGGCGATTCAAGCGTGTGACGGGAAACGAACTGCGGCGGTGACGAAGTAGCTGCTCTGTAGCCTGACTCTCTGAGTCGGGTGAATATTACGAAGAGCGCCCGACTCGGAGAGTCGGGCTACGGGCTCGGCTGGCGCCTCGCTTTAGCCGAACAACTT
Source organism: Planctomycetaceae bacterium (assembly GCA_021732415.1). Lineage (GTDB taxonomy): Bacteria > Planctomycetota > Planctomycetia > Planctomycetales > Planctomycetaceae > JAKFVC01. The sequence continues at coordinate 7,865 of JAKFVC010000130.1, read as the reverse complement.
CTCAACGGGTTGGCCGCCATCGACGATCTTCAGCGGCCGACCAATCGGACTCATGTTCTCTTTGCGGGGATCAACCTGGAGCGACTTGCAAACGGTCGTGAACAAGTCCGCTACAGAAACCGGATCGCGTTCGACGGCCATGCCATCTTTCGTTGAGGCACCGATGACTTGTCCGCCCTTGACTCCACCGCCGGCGATGGCAGCGTTGAACACACGCGGGTAATGATCACGACCGGTGCGCGGATTGATGCGCGGCGTGCGACCGAATTCGCCCACCCACAATACCAGCGTCTTGTCGAGGCGCCCGCGGTCCTTCAGATCGGCCACCAGCGCGGCAAAGCCCGGATCACATTGCTCGGACAACGTCTTGCAGCGGTTGAAATTGTCGTCGTGCGTATCCCAATTTCCGAGCGTCACTTCGACGAAGGTCACTCCCGCTTCGACCAACCGCCGAGCCAGCAGGCAGCCCTTGCCGAACTGAGTGTCACCGTATCTGTCCCGCAGTGCTTGCGGCTCAGAAGCCAAGTCGAACGTCTTCACCTGCGGACTTTGCACGAGTTTTCGCGTCTTTTCATACAGCCGCTGGTGATTGGCCACGACCGTCTCACCGCCCCGTTCGGCGAAGTCCTGTTCCAATTCGTTCAAGACTCCCAATCGGCGGTTGAAGCGACTGCTCTCGATCAACGGCGTGACGTTCTGCGGAATCTGTCCCGGATTCTGGACGGCAAACGGTTCGTAGTCGACCCCCAGGAAGCCGGCTCCCACGGTCCTGCCTACCGATACGACCGCCGGCAAATCTTGTGCTGGATCACCAATCTCCTTGGCGATGGCGGAACCCAGGCTGGGGTGCTTGACGCTCCCGGAGGGAACATAGCCGGTATGCATTTGATAGAGCGCCCGCTGATGATTGCCCTCCTTGTTATTCAGCGATCGAATCAACGCGACGTCTTTCATCTGCTGAGCAATATTGCTCCAGCCTTCGGCGATTTCGATGCCCGGCGTCGCGGTGGTGATGGCCTTGGTGGGGCCGCCCGTATCCAAGCCGGGCTTGGGGTCAAAGGTCTCAAACTGACTCGGCCCACCCTGCATGTAAAGCAGGATCATCGACATCCCCTGCTTCCGCAGTTCGTCGGCCCGCAGGCTGATCACGTCACGGAAACTCAGCGTTCCCGCCGCGATGGCACTCGCGGAAACCGCATGCAGAAAACTGCGCCGCGTGAGGCCGTTGCGGGACAAGTTGATCGCTTGATGGTGAAACAGATTCATAGGTCACCCTAATTTGGACTGCGGTGATTCATCACCGCTTTTTTTATGTTGATAGTGCTAGGCACGAGAGTTGAGGTTGTAACTGACTAGTGCACTCGGTCCGGCGCCTGACGTCGATATTGGAAAGCGGTGTTGAATCACCGCAGTCCAAATTGCTACCGTTTCGTCAGGAACTCACTGGAGTTCAGCAAACTCCACATCAGATCTTCGAAGCCTTCCTGGCGATTCGGGGCACTACCCAGGAATTTGTGGCAGATCTTCAACTCTTTGTCGGAGGGCTGCCGCGACAGCACGAGCAGATACAGTTCCGTCAGGGCGTCATCGTCGTTGGAAAAATCCTGCAGAATACGGGCTAGGCGGGTCTGTCCGGTACCACGCGTCAGTGACTGCAGCAGCGGGCTATTCATGAAGAACAATACCTGCGGCACCGTCCCCGTGATTTCATCCTGCGGAGTCGAGGGATCAAATCCGAACAACGCGTTGAACTGACCACGAGGTGAATTATCGACTCGCTGCCCGGCTCCGGCACCGCGTTGCGGTGGGCGGTTGCCTCCGAGATCCCCGATCCCCAACACCGACGTCAGGGCATCATACAACTGGTCGGAGCGCAACCGTGTCGGGACGGCGGCGGCAAATGTCGGGGCGGTCTCTGTCGGCAATTTGGCTCGGACCGATCGCTGGTAGGCGTGCGTGTTGGCGATGGTTCGGAACAGCCACTTGATGTCGTATTCATGTGCGGCGAATTGGCGGCTGAGCAGATTCAACACTTCGGGAGAGTTCGGCTTCCGCTCCGGTCCGAGATCGTCGATCGGCATGAAGAACCCTTCGCCCAGCATCTCGGACCAGATCCGGTTGACGAAGGCTTTTGCGAACCACTCGTTGCTGGTGCTGGTGAAGAGTTTCGCGGCCAGCTCACGACGATCCATGTCTTTCATGCCCGCGTTCGCTTTGACGTTACTCACGAAGAAGGCCGGATCCATCTTCTTGCCGCGGTCGCCGGGGTCTTCCAGATTCGGCATGTAGTGCTCGAGCGAACCGCGACCTTGTTGCTCGGGGATGGGCATCGCCTTCAATTCTGCGGCCGTCAGGGCTCCGTCTTTATTGGCATCGGCCCGTTCCATCAGCGCGGTGAAGAGTCGGCGACCCTGGTCATTGCGGACTTCATCCAGAGTGATCTTGCTGTCGTTATTCTTATCCACTTGCTTGATGAATTTTTCGGGCTCGCGAGCAATTGCCCCCGGTTCCCCAAATCGGCCGGCGCCGGGGCCGGCATCAATGGACACGACCCGGAACGAAAGTGGCCCTGCGTTCTGATCGCGTCGCAAGGCGACCCGGGGGAAGAAGGCCGCCAGTTCGTGGAATTGCTCACGCTTCCATTTGTCGGTCGGATGGTCGTGACAGGCCGCACACTGGATTTGAATTCCCAGAAAAATCCGCGAAGCCTCTGAGGCCACCTCTTCCGGATCTCCCTGATGTGCGAAGAACAAGGCGGTCGCACCCGTTTCCTGCACGTCGCCGGTGGCGGTCAGCAAATCGGTTGCAATCTTGTTCCAGCCACGATTCTCCGCGAAATTCTGCTCCATCCAAGTTTCGAACTGCTTCTGGGAAATCCGCGAGCGGGGATCGGTCGCCCGAGAATACAGAACTTCTCGCCAATATTGAGACCAGTTGCGAGCATAATCCGCCGACTCCAGCAGCCGATCAATGGTCTTGGAGCGTTTGGCTGCATCGGGATCGAGGCCGAACAACGAAACCACGTTGGGTTCAGGCGTCGTCCCCGCCAGGTCGAAAGTCACGCGTCGCAGGAAATCCTCGTCGGTCGTCCGCGATGCGGGAGTGATCTTCCCAGCTTTGAGGTCGGCATCAATCAGCGCGTCAATTCGGTCAGACACGTCTCGCGTCGGCAGGGGGGCCGGCAATATCCCCGCAATCTCATGGTCTGCGGCCGGCTTCGGCGAATTGGCAGCGACTTGAGGGGATTTTGATACCGAGTCTTCCGCAAAAGCAGACGGGCCCGTGACGTTTAAGGTCGCCCCCAGCGCCAAGATCAACGCCACTGCGATCAGAGCAACGAACTGCCGGCTGATTCGAGACATAACGAATTCCTCGTGTGTCAACCATCCAAACCTGAAACTGCAACCCGCCATTCCGTGGACGACGAGTCAGTTATTGGATGAAACCCCACAGCCCGCAAAACGTTTCGCGTTCCCGGGTCTGCATGACAAAATATCGTTTAAGCATAGTCCGCCGGCGGGATCTCGAACAGCAGAATCTGCGTGGTGGGATAGGCTTCCAGCCTGTCGTTCCAATTTCTGTGAACCAATTTTCGAAATGAAGACAACAATCTCCTCTGGAATTGCCTTCCGAAACCTTTGTGTCCTTCGTGACCTTCTGTAAAAAAGATTTGAACAGAAGGTCACAAAGGACACAAAGAAATACAAATTTGTGATAGCTTAGATACTCACTCTCGCTACTTGGCTGCAAAGCTACCATTTTCGAAGATGGCAGGTTGAAAGCCTACCCTACGAAAGTTGGACCGCGTCAGTTGTCGCCGGGAACCGAAACTTCAGGAGCAAATTCCTGGTTGAACGACGAGGGCTGCCCGGTCGCCTCGAGGACCGACATCCACAAGTCGCCGTTGGGGTCGACTTGATTCCGCTCGCGAATCGCCAGCGGAATCGGCACATGCACGAAGCGTCCGTGCCACCGACCGACGACCATCTCGGTGCGGCCACACATGGCGGCATGAACGGCATTGTGAGCCAGCCGCAGGCAGTACACGCTGTCGAACGGATTCGCCGGAACGCTGCGAATCAGATAGCTGGGATCGATATACTTGAGATTGAGTTCGATGCCCAAGCCCGAAAAATACTTGGAAATGGCCTGCTTGAGAAAGAGCCCAATATCCCCAAGCTTCGTATTTCCTGAGGCATCCGTCGATTTGGGACACTCTTCGATCAATCCCTGACCTGCTCCTTCGGCCACGACGACGACGGCATGCCCGCGGCTTTTGATCCGGTCGCGCAGCGAGGGCAACAATCCATCCGGTCCGTCGAGTTGGAAGGAAACCTCAGGAATGAGCACAAAATTGGCGTCATTCTTGGCCAAGGCCGCGTAGCACGCAATAAAGCCCGAATGCCGCCCCATCAACTTCACCAGGCCAAGTCCATTGGGGGACGAAATGGCCTCGGCGTGAGCGGCGCGAATGGACTCGGTGGCCATCGAAAATGCAGTCTGAAAGCCGAAACTTTGATCGATGTACATGATGTCGTTGTCGATCGTTTTGGGGATCCCGACGACCGCAATCCTCGAGCCGCGCCGGGCAATCTCCTGGCTGATGGTCAAGGCCCCCCGCAAGGTTCCATCGCCACCGATGACGAACAGCATGTTGATGCCGAGTTGTTCCAGGCAATCGACGATTTCCTCAGGATCCTGCTGGCCGCGCGAGGTGCCGAGAATCGTGCCCCCTTCCTCGTTAATCTGGCTGACCACGTCGGGGGTCAACTCCATCACGGGGTGGTTGTAGCGCGAGATAAAGCCCTGGTAGCCATTGCGGAAACCAAAGATCTTCTTGACGCCGTACCGAAAACTGAGCTCCAGAACGAGCGCTCGGATAACGTCGTTGAACCCAGGACAAAGTCCCCCGCAGGTGACGACGCCCGCCTTCGCCTTGGATGGATCAAAGTAGATCTTCTTGCGCGGTCCGGCGGGCTCGAACCCTGGGAGCTCAGTCGTGGGCACGCCACGAGCAATCGCCTCTGACGCGATGTCGTCAAACAGAACGCGGTCAGTCTCATCGACGTTATTGACCGAACGCCTGCGCATCCCGAGCAGAGGTGCCAAGGGGGACTCGACGCGGCAATTGCCGAGCGTCTTAACGACGAAATCGTGCGGTTCCACCACTGTGCCGTCCTTCCGAGAGGCTTAGGAATACGGGTTCGCGTAGACATGACCACGGTGGCCGACGCTGCCAGCATCGGTTGTGTCTCTATAAGATCTCTCTAGAGAACGGCAAACATCATGCCAGCGGAAGGGAACGCGTCATCCAAGCGAATCGGGAACCGACTCTGCCGTCGAAATCGCACGAGTGCCCAAAAAACAGGCAGCGTCGATGCATCGTGGGACGGGTCTCCAGGCCCGTTCCACGATACTGCGCGGCCACCAAACCGACCTCTAATCCTCATCCGTCGACGACTGCAACCGGCCGTGAGTGTGCTGGGCTCCTTCAATGAACGCACACGCCGCGTTACCCGACAACAGTCTTGACACTTCCTGCTCATTGTCAAGCGGGATCATGAACAGATCTTCCACCAGGGTCGAATCCAGGTGGCTCAACAGGTAGATCTTCGCCCAATCGGCCGTTTGGGCCAGTTGCGTCGCCGGGAGAAAATCGGGCGGAACTTGGTCACGCAGCGGTCTCAAGGCCTCGCGCGGAGACCGGCAATTGCGGACCATCTGCATTCCATCGGACAGGTCGCTGCAGGCCCCGTTCAATTCGGACAGGATGACGACCTTGCCGCCGCGCATGACCAGACTGCGGGCCGTCGCGAGTGCCGCCCCCACCTGCTCCCAACCGTGTCCGGCCGCATCGGCATCGATGGAGATCACCACGATTTCAGCACGTTCCGGGAGTTGTACTTCGCGCTGTGCGGCCAGTAACTCGCGTCCTCGCTGCCAGACCGATTGCTCATAACCGGCCAGGACGGTGGAGACACCATTCCCCTTCGAGGGCAACACCTGCAACGAAAACTGAATTCCCAGCAGCCAGCCAATTTCATCGACCAGTTGGCGCAGCGGACGCTCATCTTCGGGGGCGAGTTCCTGATGCCCAAACCCGCGCGCTTTCTGCACCGCTGAGGTCGACGACAGGCCGGGATAGAGCACGGTATTCGTGCCGCGATATCCCAGAACTGGATCAAATCCGATCTGGCCGATCGACATCACAAAGTCGGCATGCACGACATCGCGGTCTAGATAAATACGCTCGCCGTTGGCGGTCGTGGCGAGATAGGCCTGCTGCGCCGGATCGGTCGCATCGTGGACCCGCCACTGGACGACGTCCCGGACTGCTTCCGGCAACAAGATTCGCGGATCGGTCACTTTGGGACCGGCGAGTGCCGTCGGCTGCAAAATGAGAATATCCCCGGGCGAGACACCCTGGGCAGCAATAATTTCATAAACCGCAGCAATCAGCGTGGCAGCCTGCGGTGTGTGACGATCCAAAGCCAGGACGACATGGTCGCCGGGCACGACCGCTCTCCATAACGGTGGAAACTCCAGTGGTTCTTCCAAGGCCTGACGGAGCGCAGCCGGCAAGTCGGCCACGGGTTCGGGGGCGGGATAGAATCCGGCCAACCGCTCCTGCGGCACATCACACTCAAAATGGCCTTGCTGACCGTAATTCAACACGACTGACACAATGGCGTTCCTTCGAAGCGATCACAATACCTAGGCCGGACATTCCCGTCCGCCATTTCCAACACCAACGACTCGTGTAGCGGAACGTCGTAAGACTTCCGCCGGATTTGGACAAACTCCAGAATTCTTACGAATTCTTCTACCAGAGCCTGACTCAACCGGAACACATGCTCCGCGGTATCCAATCGAGACTCGAACAATTATAGTAAGTGGTAGAAAAAGTGCCCGTGTTTCGAGCCAAACTCGTATCACCAAATGCCTTGTTAACACGATTTTCCCATTGCGGGACCGTCGCGAGGCAGATTATCTCCGCCGTCCCTTCCTGGTCAACGACAGATTCCTGCATGATAGGCTGCGATCACAGTTCGCTCACCGACGACCAGTTGATGGTCCGTCTGCAGACTGGGGAATCACGCGCCTTTGATACGTTGGTCGAACGCTATCAGGGACAATTGCTGGGATTCTTTTTCCGCAACACGCGCGATCGGCAATTGTCGGAAGACCTGACCCAGGACACTTTTCTGCGATTGCACAACCAGTCGTGGGATTTCCTTCCCGTGGGAAAATTTCGGGGCTGGCTGTATCGTCTGGCGCGAAATCTGTTGATCGACAACGTGCGCCGACAGTCGCACGACGCCCTGATCAAAGCGGTCACCGGCAAGCAACAGGATGAGGAAGACGGGCTGGCTCGACTGACTGAAGAGGTTCTCTCGCCCGATTCCCACGCCGATGTTCGCGAAATGGCGTCGATTGTGGACGACATGCTGCGTCAATTGCCCGAAGAACAACGTCTCACCTTCCTGCTGCATCACTACGGAGGTTTAACACTGGTGGAAGTCGCCGATGCGATGGAGGCGAACGTGCCCACGACGAAAAGCCGCTTGCGATTGGCGAGAGAGAAGCTGCAGGAAAAACTGCGAGCAAGAGGTATTGAAGGTTGATCTCACCGTGGGGTGTGTTTGATGAATCGCTAAAGGGTGATTTACCAATCAATATAAAGATGAATCTGGTTCCCCTCGCCCTGGCACTCCGGGGAGAGGGCTTAGGGGCGAGGGGCTTTCCGGGCGTCGTTCGATTGAATGTTCAATGGCGCCTTTTTCTTAGAAATTCTGGACTCACCGCCGATGGTCGATCGTGCCCCTCACCCGCCCGGTTCGTTTTTCGGCCAGGGCGAGGGGAGC
>JAKFVC010000090.1 GCA_021732415.1 Planctomycetaceae bacterium | reverse complement strand
TGCGACAGCGATCCTCTCACCGCATTCTGGGAACACCGCGCCACCACACGATCCGGATTCCACTCCTGCTGCCAGGAAAACCACAAGCAGGCGGCCTGATCCAAAAAGCAAACCCCGTCCCGCACTCACCTTCCTGCAGGACGGAACCGTCACCTACACGCCGGACACAGGGTACGTGGGGCAGGACCGTTTCACGTACACCGTGACCTTGGAAAGTCGCAGCGAAGCAACGACGGTCGACGTCAGCGTGGGCAGCGGATACCGGCTGTCCCCGGACTATCTCACGAATACCGAAGACTCTTCAATTACCGCGAATGTCCTGACGGGCACTAACGGTGCGAGCATCGATTTGTTCTCGTCGCCAGCGACGCTAGTGGATGTGCAACAGCCTTCTCGCGGTACGGTCACGTTCCTGCCGGATGGGACGCTGACCTATACGCCGCAGCCCGACTACTTTGGGAACGATTTCTTCTACTACTACGTGGAGTCGGGAGGAGAAAGGCACACCAGTTCTGTGACCGTCAAGACCCTGTCGGTCAGAGATATTGTTGACGACACCCTGAGCGTCCAGCAAGGGGGCTCCGTGACCGCCAATCTGATGACGGGGACGAACGGCGCGAGCGCCGACAATTTTGAAGGAGCAGCGAGGCTCGATGTGGTGCTGACGGGGTATGGCGACATATCTTATCTGGCCGACGGTACCTTCACCTTCACGCCATATTACGGATTCAGCGGGCAGACCGTTCTGGAGTATCAAGTCGTCTCGGGCACAGTGCGCGAAGCGGGATCTATCACCATCAATGTGGCGTCGAATGGAACTGCGACGGATGACTCGTTGAACGTCCAGGAAGACACGTCCATTACGGCCAACGTGGTCACGGGCACGAATGGTGCCACGTCCGACAACTTTATCGTCCCGTTCACTTTGTTTTATGTTTCGCCGCCGGTATCGGGCACAGTCACGTTCCTGCCCGACGGTACCATTACCTATGTGCCGAACGCGGACTTCAATGGCGATGATATATTCTCTTATATACTAAGCACACCGACTGGATATCAGACGGCGCAAGTCCACGTGCATGTCAGCCCCGTGGCGGACGTCGTCAATGATTCACCCGACATCGCGCATGACGCGTCCACGACGTTGAACTTGATTACGGGGACCAACGGTGCCAGTGCCGACAATTTTGAAGGCGTGCCGCTGCTCGTCAGCGTGACCCAGGGAGCGAACGGGACGGTGACCGGCACCGAGTCTGACGGCACCGTGATTTATACGCCGCTCGCGGGTTTCAGTGGCCGCGACACGTTTACTTACACGGTGATCTCGGGTGGGGTCATGGAGACGGGAACGGTCACTGTGAATGTCATTCCCGACACACCTCAAATTCTGTTGCATGCTCCCACCGGGACGTATCATTTGGGACGCGAGACGGGATTTGTCGATCCCCAGTCTGAGTTCCAGGCGGCCTTCGGTTCCAACCCCGATTTTTCCCACGCCGTCTTGACCGTGACTGTCACGACCGGGCACACGAAGAAAACCATTCTCAGCGTGAGGCCCAAGGGAACAGGCGCGGGCCAAATCAACCTGGACGGCAAGAACGTCCGCTATGGATCGACCGTCATCGGGACCTACAGCGGCGGGAGGGGACGGCATCCGGACCTGGTGGTTGAGCTGAATTCCCACGCCACAGCCGCCGCCGTCGAGGATTTGCTGCAACGGATCAACTATGAGAACAAGCTGTATGTCCCCACGGTGACGGTGCAGTTGCAGATCACGAATATTTCCGGCCAGGACACGAACATCGCCAGCCGTCAATTTGAAGTCGTGAAACCGACGAAAAAGATTCGCCATGCGGACCGAAATGCGTAAGGTGCAGGAGTTTTTGATTCAAAGAGTCTTGACCCCTTAAAAGTTCTTATTCCCCTTTTTCGACTCCATACTTCTTCGCGTTCTCAACCACATGCCTTGCAGCAGCGAGCAACCTGGCATCGATGGCTGTTTGCTTCAGTATTTCCTCAGCCGCCGCTTTCGCAGCAAGCGTGATCTGCAGCCCGGGCTGCAAACAGCCCGTGGCGAAGGTTCGAGTCTTGACATCGTTTTGCACATTGGCAAACTCACGCTGGCCAAACGAGTGTAGGTACCAGCTCGTTATCGCGTCAGATTCGTCATCTATCATCGCATTCGTGGAGATTTGGTCCAGCACATCCAAGATCAGCACCTTTCGATCCTGATCTTGCCCCGCCTCATTATAGCCTGCTAACAGGCAGTTAATGGCTTGATCACAGGAAATGGAGCCATACACGCTGGTGGCCATATCGGCGGATGAACATATCGCCTTGCAGACGGCCAGCGGACTCTGACTGTCACGCAACAATCTGGACCACTCGCGCAGCATATTATTGGGCGACTTGGTCGTGACAGCGAGAAGTAGAATCGCTCCAGAGCAACCTGGCTTTCGAGAATCCGACAACCGTGCATAGAGGGCTTTTTCGAGGAGCGGTCCGTGCTTCTCATCTCCCAGCGCTCTCCCCGCTGCGACGATCGCCCAGATTGCAGTGGCCTCATTTGTCTCGGGGTTGTCGGCGATCGCCAGTAACTCAGCAGTTTTTATGTTTGCGGGGGAGCTGCTGATTGCAATTTGCACCAGCGCGTCGCACCGTTGCTCTCTAGTAGCACTCTTGTTGGCCGCTGCTTCGTACAGCGGCTTAAGATCTACGTCGCCTTTCGCTTGCAGCGTCTCGTAATTGGGATAATCTTGCAGCAACAGTTCGAATGGAGGAATATTGCCAAACGGCTTCTTCGCCCGTTGAGCTGCAAGCACGGAATCGCATATTGTTAGCATCAGCAATGCGAGAACAGACACGTGCAGGAAGTGCGTCTGCCTTAAGCTGCTCGTAAATGCGGATACCACCATGACGGATTAACTCCAGGTAGAGATGCTGTATTGAGTAGACTGCGCCGTGCAGCGTGTTTGATCATTTTACAACGAGCTTCATTTTACTCGAACCAAATGCGAAGGTCGCGCGTTCCTAGGCTCACCTAGGATCCAGCCCTGCCGATGAATACTACGATCTCGCCAATGTTCGGTTCGCGACCCAGCGTATCCCATTCGGTTTCAATCCGTGAGACGATGCTTTCAGGCGGTATGCTCCATACATCAATACCAGTTCCATCCGGCTTGTAGTACCCGGCAACGACCTCATTCAACTGGAGCAACTCGGCAACGCATTGAAGGGTGGTCTGTCGTAATCGCTGCGGATCTGTAACTACAAACTCTTCACGAAGGCGAACAATGATGTACCACAAGCCTACTTCATCTAACTTCGATTCAGCCGTAATCTCGTGTATGAAGGTGCTTGGTATTTGCATAAAGATCTGAGGGCATATGGATCAGGCTGAGCGGGAGTACTGGGAGCACTTGCCTGAGTTCATCCCCATCTACCGGGCCCATCGTGATGACTTGCTCGCGGGGGGCTGCTGGTATCCCGAGCGAGTCACTGCGCTCGACTGGTCGCTCGGTTTTCCGGACCATGTGCTGTCCTCGGGAACGATCGCGAAACCGCACGTCCGGGCAGTCTTCTTGCGGCGAGGGGAAACCGAGTTCATCGTCCTTCCTGAGCACGTGCGTGATATCTTGACAAGTAAGGTTGCCAAGTAGGCCAGACGTGTGTGTCAGGCACAGCCTGACCTACAATTCTGCCAGCATGCAACGCCAACTGCGCGCTCAGCTTACTTCACGCGGAATGTGAAGGCTACTTGGGGATTACCTGGATCGATTTAGTCGCCGGGTTAGTGTTCTTGCCTCCGAGGCCAGTGATCTGGAATTGCAGAGTGCGGGTGCCTGGTAGCTTGTCGACGGATTTGAATCCGATGCTTTGCATCAGACTTTGGACCGCGCTTTGTGTCGCTGCACCATTCAGGTGGACGGTCAAGGGTGCCGATTTCTTGCCGCCGGCCAGAGTGCCGATCGCGACCCCGCCGAACAGTACCGTCTTGCCCTTCAGACCGAGGCCATTCTGTTTCACGAGCGACAGGGTGTCCTTCCCGCCTTGCCCCGATACTGTCAGGACCGCTCCATTAAACATCAAGTTGGGTGAGTCCGAATCGGAGATCGTGGCCTGGCCATCAATGGTGACCACTTTCTTCGACGCGATCAGGTACACCAGGGGCTGCGAACTCGTGGAAATGATCGTGGGATCATCGACGGATTGAACCGTGACTTGGAATGTCTCGCTGGAGGACGTGGTTCCGTCGCTGACCGTGACTGTGATCGTGGCTGAACCATGGTGATTGGCCGCTGGAGTGACGATGACGCCGCGGCTCGCTCCCGTTCCGCTGAATACGATATTCGCGTCGGGAATCAGGCTGGGATTGCTGGACGTGGCACTGAGTGTCAGAGTTTCGGCTGCAGTTTCTGGGTCTGCCACCAGGAACTGCACCAAGTCCGTGACGCTGTCTTCTGGAATTGTGCGATCGGCCAGACCGACGATTGTCGGTGCTTCGTTCACATCAACAATGTTAATCAGCAACGCATTCTCGAAGAACAGGCCGTCCTGGTCCGTAACGCGTACGCGGATGGCGTAACTGCTCTTCGCTTCGAAGTTGGTAATCGAGGCCATTCTCACCGTGTTGCCGACCACCAGTACGCTGGCGTTGTCGTTGTCTCCAGCTCCGGAGGCCAGGCGGAATGTAAACGCACTGCTGGGGTCAGGGTCAGTGGCTGTCAGCGTGCCGACCACGGCGTTGGTGGGATTGTTCTCGGTAATTGACGCGGACGTCAGAGAAAGGTTAGTGGGCGCATCAATCCGATTAAGGATCGTGATATTAAACGCCTTCTCGAATGTCTGGCCCCCCTGGTCGGTGACCTGCAGCCGGATGGCGTAGTTGCTCTTGGTCTCAAAATCGGTGCTGGGGAGCACCTTCAGCACGTTGCCGGAGATCGTGAAGCTGGCGTTGTCGGTGTCGCCAATTCCGCCCACGAGGTCGAACGTGAACGTATTGCCGGAGTCAGGGTCGCTGGCGGTGAGCGTCCCGATCGTGGCGTTTGTCGGATTGTTCTCGGCGATGCTCGTTGAGGATAACTCGAGTTCGGTCGGGGCGTCGTTGGAGTCGGTGACCTCGATCGTCAACGGTTTCTCGAACGTCAATCCCGCCTTGTCAGTCGTGCGCACGCGGATCGAGTAGCTGTTCTTAGTTTCGTAGTCCAATGCCGACGTGGTTTTCAGCACGCCGTTCGAAATGAAGAAGCTGCCGTTATCCGTACTGCCGTTGCCTGTCACCAGCGAGTAAGTGAATGTTTCATTGCTGTCCGGATCGGTGGTGCTAAACGTTCCCACGCTGGTTCCGACGGGTTGATTCTCGGCAATCGTCTGCTGTGACAGGTTGAGGTTGGTCGGTGCCTCGGGGACATTATCGACCGTGATGGTGACGGGTTTCTCGAACGACTGACCGTCCTGATCGGTCACTCTCAGCCGGATGCTGTAGCTGGACTTCGTTTCGAAGTTCGTACTGGGAAAGATCACCAGAGTATTGCCCTGGATCGCGAAACTGGTGTTGTCCGTACTGCCCTGCCCGCCGGCGAGCACGAACGAGAAGGAGTTGTTGGGATCGGGGTCGACGGCACTCAACGTTGCCACAGCGGAATTCGCCGCGTTGTTCTCGGGAATGGAGGTTGAGGACAAGGCAATGTTAGTGGGCGCTGCATTCACATCGGTGATATTGATCGTCAGTTGCTTCTGGAACGTGAGTCCGTCCTGATCGGCAACCTGGAGCCGGATGCTGTAGCTGTTCTTGGTTCCGGCATTGGTCACCGGAATGATCCTCAGGACATCACCGGAGATTGAGAAACTGGCGTTGTCGGTGCTGCCGGTTCCCACAACCAGGCTGTAGAGGAACGTGTTGTTGGCGTCAGGATCGGTCGGGGTCAGTGTCCCCACAACGGCATTGGGGGCGTTGTTCTCGACGATGCTGGCCGTGGACAAGGCGATATTCGTAGGCGCTTCATTCACATCGGTCACGTTGATGGTCAGCGGCTTCTCAAACGCCAGGCCCGACTGATCCGTGACGCGGACCCGGATCGCGTAGCTGTTCTTGATTTCAAAGTTCGTTCGGGGAATGATTCTCAGGACATTGCCGACGATCGTCACGCTGGCGTTGTCGGTGCTGCCGGTTCCGGCCGCTAAGGCGAATGTGAACGTATTGCCGACGTCGTCATCGGCGGCCGTGAGTGTCCCGATAAGGCCGTTGGCGGGATTGTTCTCCGTGACACTGTCAGGTGACAGCGTGATATCGGTGGGGGCTTCAGGCACGTCGGTAACGTCGATCGTGACCGATTTCTCGACGAACAGCCCGCCTTGATCGGTGGCTCGAATGCGGAGGGCATATGAGCGTTGCGTTTCAAAATTGGCGCTGGGGATGATCTGCAGCGTGTTGCCCGTGATGAAGAAGCTGGCGTTATCGTTACTTCCAAGTCCCGGGACCAGCGTGAAAGTAAACGTATTCGCCGCATCCGTATCTGAGGCACTCAACGTGACCACGGTCGCATTCGGGGCATTGTTTTCGGCGATGGATGTTCCGGACAACTGGATATCGGACGGGGCCTCATTCAACTTCAGAACACTAACAACGAGTGCCTTCTGGAACGTCAATCCCGTCTGGTCGGTGACCTGAACCCGGATCGAGTACGTCTTCTTATTGGCGTATGAAGTGACGGGGACAATCGTCAGAGTATTCCCGGTCAGCGTAAAACTGCCGTTATCGGTGCTTCCGGGGCCCGCTACGAGACTATAAGTAAACGTGCTGCCGCCAGCATCCGCGTCGATGGCACTCAGCGTCCCGACGACGGTATTGGGCGTATTATTTTCTTCGATAGTCGCCGGCGAGAGAATAATATTCGTCGGGGCTTCCGTCACATCGGTCACACTGATATTGAAGGATTCCTCGAAGAACAACGCGCCTTGATCGGTGACGCGGATCCGGACCGAGTACGTCTTCTGGGTTTCGAAGTCGGCGCTGGGAATGATCTTCAACGAGTTGCCAGAAATTGTGAAGCTGGCGTTATCGGTGCTGCCCAATCCAGGGACCAGGCTATAGGTAAACGTGCTCCCCGCGTCGGCGTCGGTGGCATTCAGTATTCCAATCTCAGCGCTCGGAACATTGTTCTCGGCGAGTGTCGTCGCCGAGAGCGAGATATCCGTGGGAGCCTCGTTGAGCTTGAGGACGTTAATCGTGAACTGCTTCTGGAACGTCAATCCATTCTGGTCGGCGACCTGCAGCCTGATCGAGTAGCTGTTCTTAGTCGCAAAATGGGCGGTGGGAAGAATCCTCAGCGAGTTGCCGAGGATGGAGAAACTGGCGTTATCGGTGCTGCCGGTGCCGGTGACCAGGCTGAATAAAAACGTGTTGCCGGAATCGGGATCGGTGGCAGTCAGTGTCCCGATATTCGTGTTCGGAGCATTGTTCTCCGTGACGCTCGTCGAGGACAGCAAGAGATTGGTGGGCGCTTCGTTGACATTAGTGACCGTCAGCGTGAACTGTCTTTCAATCGACAGTCCCCCCTGGTCGGTCGAGCGAACTCGAATGGAGTAGCTCGTCTTGACGTCGAAATCAAAAGTCGTGGCAGTCAGCAATTGACCATTCGACAGGGTGAAGCTGCCGTTATCATTGCTTCCGGTGCCAGTCACCAGAGTGTACGTGAAGGTATTCGTTTGATCGGGATCCGTGCTGTTGAATGTACCAACGGCCGATCCGCTGGTGAGATTCTCCAGCACGATGTTGTTTGTCAGGGTGAGGTTGGTAGGCGCTTCGTTGACGTTGGTGACCTGGACGACGATCGTCTGAGTTGCGACGGCACCGCGGCCATCCATGACGGAGACTCCCACGACAATCTGCGGCGTGGTTTCAAAGTTCAACGCACCGGGAGTCAGCACGGTCAATTGACCGGTCGATCCGTCGATCGCGAAGGCATTGCCCGGATTATTAGTCAATGAGTACGTCAACGTATCGAGCGGAGGGGATGCCCCAGGATCGCTGGCCAGGACGTTGCCGACACCCGTGCCGAAGGGCGAATTCTCGGACAGACTAAAGATTTGCCCGGCGGGGATAACGGGCGGATTGACGAAGCCGACAACAATCGAAGTGGTCAGACTGCGGACGAAACTCGTACCCGAGTTGTCGGTGCCGGTAATCTGTATCGATGTGAAGTAATTTCCTGAGCCTTGATTGAACAGGACTGATTGACCATAGCGGCCGTCATTCGCGGCGCCGTCTCCATGCAGTCCATCGTCGACGAGTGTGACGACAATGGGGGCGCCAGTCGAGGGCTGCAGTGTCGCGACGACACTCGCGCCCAGCACGGCAGTGCCATCCACCACATCGACTTCGAGGTTGGCCGAAGTTCCCAAGGTCACCGGCTGAGCGACGGGTTGCAACTCGACACGGACCGCGGTCGTGGCCACCGTCGTGAGCGTAAACGGCTCGACAGAGCCAGTCACCACTTTCCCGATAATTCGTACCTGCCACGTGCCGACCAGGGGTTGATTGACTCGCACGACTTCGAACGTCGCGCCTTCGATCAACTCGAGATCCGGATTTCCGGCCATCGCGGCGTGGTTGATCAAGGTCCCCTGCGGCGTCACCAATTCCAGGTCCAGATCACTGCCGGGATAGTTGACACTCACCCGGAATTGCGAGACCGATGGATCGACGTAGAACGACTGCGTCTGAGTTTCGTTCTGATGGATTCCACCCGTGGTCGAGTTCAGATTGACATCACCTGACACGGCGGCGGCGATGATGTCGTAGATGCGGGACAAGTCGGCTCCGGTCGGTGCGGCGAAGAACAGTCCATTGCGGCGCTGGGCAATCTGCTGGAGCAGTACCTCGTCGGCACTGGTACCGAAGGCAATCGTAAAGATCTGCACATCGGCGGGAATTTCCGCATCAATCACCGACAACGGATCAGGCCCTGAGTTCTGGTACCCGTCCGACATCAGAATGAGTGCGCGTTTAGTGTAACTCGCGGGATTCAACACCCCCTGGCCAACTCGCAGTCCCAGGCCAATCGCCGTCGATCCCGTGGAGTCGATCGCGTTAATGGCGTTGATCGCCTGCTGCTTAACGACACCATCGTTACCCACTTCGGTCAGATTGAAATTGGACATTGCACTGGTTTCAAAGCTGGCAACTCCGATTTCATCACCCGGATTCAACAATTGCACAAACAGACTGGCTGCCGTTTTCGCGTCCTGCAGCGGTTGTCCAAACATGCTGCCGGAACGGTCGATGATTTCGACCACGGAGACCCCGCTGGCTTCAGCAAATCGGACGTTATCAATGACGACATGCGCTGTGAGCACATTGAGGGCGCCGGGTGCGCTCACCGTGAACGTCAGCGTGTTCACCAAATTTCGCAGGTTGGCAGGAATGCTGACCGTGTGCGTCTCGGTACCGAAAAACCGTCGGCCGGTGCCACTCGAAACATCAGCTAGCGAGAGTGGTACTGTCTCCAGAACTGTGCTTCCGATAGAGACGGTAAGCACATCTCCGTCACCCTGAGTGGGAACGTCAATCTGATACTCGAGGGCTCGCGCATCGCCCGGGATGTACAGGCGGTTGTGGATGCGAGTGGCTTCGAAGGGTTCCAGCAGCAGCGCGTGGTCTCCCGGTCCCACCACGATGTTGTCGGCATCACCACTTCCCCCCTGGTATTCCCACCCGGCGATGGGATCGTCAGTCACGGAATCGTCGTAGTATTCAAAATCTCCATTGATGATGCCCGGAGCGACTTCCAGAACGGCCTTGGGACCATCACTCGCCGGTTGCTGTGCGGGGGGCAATGTTCGCCAATAGAAGCCCTGTTGGATACCGCTGTTCGTAACGGTCGTCGTGTACCAGTCTCGGACTCCCGAGTGACTTTGTCCGGACAGGTAGTGGTTGTACGCGCCATCGATTCTTTCACCCTGCAGCCCCGCCGTACCATCACCCCAATAGTTATCGACGAACCCAATCCCCTCCCACGCTTTCGGCGGACCAGCATCGTCCAGGGGACCAAAGCCAGGTTCTTCATCCAGCAAGGTCATCTGATCGACGGTGTAATAATATTGCAGCAGCCGTTGAGCGGCCTCGGAGACGACGACGGTGCCGCGGCTATGCCCAATCAGATGCAGATAGTCCGAACCGAGCAGATTATTCTGCACCAGCATGGCGAACAGCGCGTCCCCGGCTGCTTCGTCATACCCCGGATCTAAGTGGTCGGACTCGGCCTCCCAATCGAAGAGGATAATCTTATTGTCGGCATTCGGTGTGCCCGATTCGATCGTCAAGCCGCCGGTGGCCGGATCGTAATTGTATAAAGCTGCCGTTGAGGCCCCGGCGTCATAGTGCGCAAAAAGGGCGGCGCCTAGGGTTTCCAGTGGGCCGCCAGAACCCGAGATCGATGCACCGTGACTGACAACGGTGACGCTGCCCGCCGCCGCGTAAGAAATATCCAGGGACCAGTTATTCAGGGTCCCTTCATCGCCTCCCGCATCATCGGTGATCTCCAACCGCCAGTTGCCTAGGCCAACCTTTCCGTCCAGTATCGACAAGCTACCAGACGGACGAAACGTCCCGTTGAACGGGGCAGAACCGGAACTGATCTGCGTGCCTGCCTCATCGTCGAAAGTCGTGGTCGAGAAATTGTCGCTCGAGCCACCCAGATCTTGAAAGAGGACGACGCGTGTTCCGTCGGGAGCGATGAGGGTCACATCCAGGTCGGAATCCCAGGTATGAGAGATATTCAACGTCACATTGACGTCGGTAATGTGCGACGTGGAGGACACCGGAATTTGCGACGAAACGGTGCTGACATCGTCAATGGCCAGCGGGACCGCGTTCGTGTAGGTCGTCAACAAACGCCGGTTCTCGAGACACTCGACGTGCGCGGGGAACCGTCGACCTCGTCGGGACTGGCGAGTGGGGACGGACTTCGATTTCCAGTTTGCGCGAGCCCTGGCGACCAGCGGGAACAGCATCTCGGCCAGACTGAGGAATGGTCGCATTACGGGGACTTTCTCGTACAATGCGGGGAGCGGTGCAGGCAGGAACGTGTTGTGAATCCCAATCAGGCATGGGGGTTCGCGTCACAGAGTCCTGTTTGTACAGATGTGTGCTGATGGTTGTCAAGACCGCGGAACGCATCTCCGTATCCCATTCGCCGGACCGCAGTTGATCTTCGAGCCGAGTTGCAAATTTGGTGTGAATGTGGCCTTGTGCTCCGTCGCACCTTAATCTTTGGGTTGGGTGCCACCGGCTCTGCCAGTGCCGGTAGTCTTTCGACTGTCCGGCAAAGCACTGGCAGAGCCAGTGGCACCCCAATTCCTAGCTTTGACGAAGCACTAGTTGGTATCTGGAGATCGATCATGCGTCTGCGTTCCATTGCCTGCCTTGTTCTGCTGCTGGGATTCCTCCCGGCCGCCCAGGCTGCGGTCGTCCTGGTGCGCGATGCTGCGAGCCTTAAAGCGGCTTTGCCCAGGCTCACTGCTGGGACTGTGTTGCGCATTGCTCCGGGAGAATACGCGGGTGGGCTGATGGTCAAAGGGGTCGCGAATCTGACTGTTGAGGGGGCCGATCCTGACCAGCCGCCCCATTTCCAGGGGGGGAGCTCGGGGTGGCATTTTTCGGGTTGCTCGGGATTGAAACTGCGTCATCTGCGGGTGAGTGGCCAAAGCCACAATGGTGTGAATCTGGATGACGGTGGCGTTGCCGACCGGCCGATGAAGGCCGTGACTCTCGAGCATCTCGACATCAGCGACGTCGGCCCCAAGGGGAACTTTGACGGCATCAAGTGTTCCGGGCTGGATGACCTGACAATCAAAAACTGTTCAGTGGCGGGTTGGGGTGGCCAGGCCATCGATCTGGTCGGTTGCCATCAGGTGGTGGTCTCGGATTGCCAATTCGGTGGCAAGCCGAATTACTCGCAGGCCGGTGGCGTGCAATGCAAAGGGGGCAGCGAACAGGTGACGATTGAAAACTGCCGGTTCGTGAATGCCGGCCAACGCCCCATCAATGCGGGTGGCTCGACCGGAGCCGCCTACTTTCGACCCGCCGGTGCCAAGTATGAAGCGAGAAAGATCTACATCCGCAAGAATGAAATTTCGGGATCTCTGTGTGCCTGTGCTTTTACGGGGGTAGATCAGGCCGAATTCACCGGGAACACGATCCTCTTTCCCGAGAAGTGGGTCTTTCGCATCTTGCAGGAGACAACCACCGAGGGCTTCCCGCCGTGTCGTAACGTACGAATCGAAGGGAACCGAATCGTCTTTCGCCGGTCACAGGTGAGTGTCGAGGTCAACGTCGGAGCCAAGACGGCTCCCGAGACCTTCAAATTTGCCAAGAACCAGTGGTTCGCTGCAGACCGCCCGGACCGCTCCAAACCCAATCTGCCGACACCAGAAACAAACGGCACATACGGCACCGATCCGCGAGGTAAGTGATCGTCTCCGGAGTTGGTTCCTCAGATCGCAGACGTCAGGGCTGCTGATGCCTTGGAAGAGGATCCAGGTGGAGGCCGCGTAGTGGGGTGCCTTGATTCTGACAATCGGGTGTCCAATCTCAGTGCATCTCCGGGCCTCGGCGCTGCTCCAGGGAATATCTTCCGGGAATCTCCCAAAAAGACATTTTGGATATTTTTGATAATCCAAGCCGTCGAATTTTCCAAGGAAAAGTTTCATTCGAGGTGCATCGAACCTGATCGCAGCGCGGCTGTCGCGGCAGGTGGCGCACGGTTTGCGTAGGTATTTTGCGTATTTGATGTCCGTCCATACTGCCTGCCGAATTTCACACCTGATCGGCATCGTGGTGCCACGCTGTGTGGTTCACGTGTGCCTCATGCCTGCACTTGCGGTGAACACTTGGTCGAAGCGACTCCTGTTGGGCATTGTATCGTATACCTTAAATATTCAATTTGGGGCATGCGCACGTACGCGTTCGCACCTACGTTGCTGCGCGTGGTAACCGAACTTTGATTTGTGATTTGAGTTTTTGAACTTGGAACGAGGAAACGGAAGCATGCGAGATCCCAAACCCAGAATACGTCCACGCTGTGGATTTACGCTGATCGAACTGCTGGTGGTCATCGCGATCATCGCCGTGTTGATCGCGTTGTTGTTGCCCGCCGTGCAGCAAGCCCGTGAGGCCGCTCGCCGGTCGCAGTGCAAGAACAATCTCAAGCAGATCGGCCTGGCGCTGCACAATTACCACGACTCCATGCAGACGTTCCCTCCCGGGAATGCGACTTGTAATCCGTGTCTCGGGTATGCGGGCTGGTCCACTGGCGGCAACTCTGGCCACAGCCTGCAGGCCAGCATTCTGCCGTATATGGATCAGGCGCCTCTGTACAACATCCTGAATTGGAGGATCGGGTACGATTACAACAATTCTGCCGGAGATGCGACGCATGCCTTGGCGGTTAAAACGATTTTGCCGGCTTACATCTGTCCGTCGTCCACCACCAGTATGTTTATGACCTATGGCTCTTTGACACAGGCGGTGACCCAGTACGTCGGAATCGCCGGGACCACGCCGGTCGCCATCCCGACTTCCGGTACATTCTTCAAGAACAGCAAGACCACTCTCGCCAAGTACGTCGACGGCGCGTCGAATACGATGATCGTCGGGGAATACTCGGGCCTGGCCAAGGGGACGGGAACAATGCAAACCGACGCGCAGGCCACCGGAGCGCATACTGGCGCGGTGTGGTATGGCTGCCAGGATGAGCCGAATGGAAACTTCGTCGGCGGTGGCTATCGCGGCGTCGCATTCGCACCCAATGTTGCCTACCTGACTCCCCCCGCGAGCCAGAGTAACCAATCCTTGAAAAGTCAGCACGTGGGTGGAGTTCATGGACTGATGGGGGATGGCTCAGTCCGTTTCATCAGCGACAATATCAATATCAACACGCTCTTGTTCTTGGCAGATGTTGCCGATGGTAATGTTATCGGCGAATTCTAAGCGTCCACTAACGCGATGTGGGCTTCTTAACCTCGGTGTTCTGGGTGACTGTGTCACAGTGAAACCCAGAATGTTCTTCTTTTGTCGCCCCCGTTGGGCTTGTCCCAACGGAGCGCTGACTGGCCAGCTACAAAAGAGAAACGTTCTTGACCCTCAACGAGTGGTCTCCGATGCCCCCTGCCGCCGGCCAGTCGCTGCTGTTACAGCGTTTCGCTGATGGCGGCAGGGGGCATCGGAGACATAAAGGTTGAGAATTCTGCAAAACTCGCTGTTGGGTAGCTGATCAGTCAGCGCTCCGTTGGGACAAGCCCAACGGGGGCGATTTCCATGTGCTCCCTCCAAATAGCAGCTGCAATCGTTAAACCGCTTCAATGAGAGAAACGTTGGCTTCCATGCGACGACGATTTGGTCCCGTGTTGATGTGCGGATTAGTGATCGGATCCATCCTGGGCTGCGGTGGCCCGAGTGCTCCGGTGCGCAAATTGGGGGACGTGACTGGGAAAGTCACCTACAAAGGCGTCCCGTTGAAGATCGGAACGATCGTGTTCCAGCCTGATACGGGGGCGTTTGCCACGGCTGAAATCCAGCCGGATGGAACGTACAGTCTGAAAGGTGCGCTCGGTCCCAATCTTGTGACAATTACCAGTCGCGACCCGATGCCCCCCGGCCCGGATGATCCCGTGGCACGCAATGCTCGTCGCCCCAAGAGTAACATCCCTGAAGCTTACGGTGAGCGAACTTCTGGATTGAAGTTTGACGTCCAGAATAAGCCCAACGTAGCCGATTTCAATTTGAAGTAACGGCGCTGCGCGAAAGAGTGGAGAGTAGAGAGTAGAGAGTAGAGAGTAGAGTCTGCTTCGTGCCGCGCCGGTCAGTGCGTCGGTCTCGTCGTGGTGACTGCGAATGACCTCTTTGGTGTCATTTGTAACCGGCGATGGCGTCTCTTCGGCCATCAGCCAATGGCTGCGGACCCTCAGGTCCGAAGGTGCGATTGGGAAGGCGACCTTCGTTGGCGGACGCCCCAATCAGGGTCCAGTTCGAGGGCGCACATCATGTTGCAAGATGCGGTTTTTCACGGCCTCCATGTTGTCGTGCGGCGAGAACCTTGTTTTTGACGGCTTTCGCGATTTGAGTGTTTATCGATTCGCTGTCCGGCGAAGCACTGGCACAGCCAGTGGCACCCAGAGTTTGGGTGTGAATGAGGAATCAGGCCGTATTGAAGCACTCGCTCTCGGGGGGCCAGTTCATAGAGCCAGGCATCACCGCCGCCTCGAAAAATCAATACGGCAAGAGTCCTCAATACGCCTCTCGTCGGGTGCCACTGGCTGTGCCAGTGCCGGGCGTCTATCGACTTGCCTTCCGCCAAACCACTGGCAGAGGCAGGGGTGCCACAGTCTTGGCTGTGACAGTGCACTACGGGCTTTGACTCACGCTCAAATCTGCGCTCGGTTCGAGGGCGCACACTCTCTTGCGCGATGGGGGATTTCTCAGGTTTCACGCTCCGGTGCGGCGAAAACGCCGGCGTTTGCTGGGTTTCGCGATTTGGGGACTGGTTGATGATGTGGGAAAAAGGAGGTCCTTAGTCTGTTGTCGTTTGATATTGGGTTGCAACGAAAAGTGGTCTTGGCGAGCCCGGTGGCGTAAGCCCCGGGATTCTTTGGACGACTTGGACCACGACGAAGAATCCGGGGGCTTACGCCATCCGGCTCGCCTCAGCCGCTGCTCTCGCACATCGACATCGCGAGCGAACGACAACTGACCAAGGACCAATGACAATCCCCACTTACCCGAAAGGAACTCACCATGGACACCACGTATGAACCTTCTCCGGCTGCGATCCGTGAACTGGAACTCGGGGGCGTGTCGCTTGAACAGCGCGAGCAAATGATTGCGTATATTCTGGAATGTTTGCGGGTGGGAATGAGCGAATTTGAGATTGGGCCGGCGTTCGTCGAGTACATCCGGAACAAGAACTGGCCGCGGCAGGAGCTGGAAGCTCGGCATGGGATGGTGCAGGTGGCGAAGGCGCGGTATCGGAAAGAACATCCGGAGCTGTTTGCCGCGGAGGAAGAGGAGTCGCCGGAGTTACAAATTGTTTCGCTGGCGGACGTGCCGGCGGAACCCGTGCAGTGGTTGTGGGAGGAAATGATTCCAATCGGCAAGGTGACTGTGGTGCATGGGGATGCCTGCGTCGGGAAGACTTGCCTGGCGTTGGATCTGGCGGCTCGGGTGTCGGCGGGGATTATGTGGCCGACCTTCTTGCGGATCCCGGGGCCGGCTCCGGTCGCGGGGAAGGTGCTCATCCTGAATGGTGAGGATCATCTGTCGAATAAGATGGTGCCGCGGTTGATGAAGAGTGGGGCCAACATGCGGAATGTTGCCGCCGTTCCGGGGTTGAAGTCGAGTTCCGCAGACGGAGGGCGGGCGTTTGATCTGGAGCGTGTGATTCCCAACTTGAAGCGGCAGATTGAGACGCTGGGGAATGTCCGCTTAGTGATCATCGATCCCCTGGAAGTGTATTGTGCGGCGGGGCCGAAGACGCAGCGGATGCGGTTGGTGATGGCGGCGCTGGGGAAACTGGCGGAGGACTGTGGCATTGCGGTGGTCGTGATCTCGGCTCGCAAGAAGTGTGAGTTGCCCGGGCAGCATATGTGGCGGATCGATTGTGAGATGTGCGATCCGGGGCAGCGCTGGTTTGTTCCCATCCGGTGTGGGTGTGCGAGGCTGCCGCTGGCGATGGCCTTTCAGATTACTGATCAGGGGTTTAATTGGGACGGGCGGAATGTCAAGCTGGATCTGGATCAAGTGCGGGGGAGTTCGGCACAGGAGCATCGGATCGCTCTGCTGAGGGCGGTGGCGGCGTTCCTCACAAATTTTCTTAGCAATGGGGCGCGGTCGGCTCGGGAAGTGTTTCGCGAAGGTCAGCGCGCGGGCTGGTCTAAGGCGCAGTTGTACCGTGCAAAAACTGCGATGCGGGTGGTGAGCTATAAGGTCGGAGAGTTCAAGGGACGGTGGATGTGGGAGCTGAGCGAGTTGACGTTTGTGGGAGGCTTGCCTGATTGCTTCAAGGCGAAGCCTCCGGTTCGTCCACCCGTTCCACCGACTCCACCAGTTTCTGCCGCGCCACCGGTTCCGCCGGCTGCGCCCGTGCTGGGAGGTCCGGAACCCCATGACAAGTTTCTCGAGCGATTGTTGAAAATGTCTGCTGGCCAATCGCCCGTGACCGCGGCGCCCGGCCAGGACGAGTCGGAGCTGGCCTCGCCGTTTCCCACGGAGTTACTTGAGCGAATGATCCGATGGGACCAGGAGCTGGAACGGCGAATTGGGCAGGCAAAACCCAAAGATTGCGCGTGAATTTCGCGTGAGGCGGGGGTCGGGTGTTCAAACTTCAAAATTGGCCTGTCAGTGGGGCTTCGAAGTCTCGGTTGACGAGTGGCCAATTTTGAAATTTGAACGCCCGACCCCAAACTGACAGGCTTCGTAGTCCATTCCACGTCGCAAAGGTGGCGCGAGAATAGGTGTGTCTGTAGGATGGCCGCCTCGGCCGTCGTGTTCTTTGTCGATTGACGCGGCTGTACTAGATTGATTGCGGTTTCATGTCCGAAGAAGACGGCCGGGGCGGCCATCCTACGGTCGAACTTGGGCGTTTCGACATCGGGGCGAAGATTTCAAAGATGGCGCGGGATTTTCGCGTGGAGTTTGTGCGAGGGTGGCCTCGACTGGCTGCTCTCCAGCAGTTTCGAATTTGTGATGTGCAGTGTGATGCGGGGTCTGTCAGTTTGGGGTCGGGCGTTCAAATTTCAAAATTGGCCGCGTGCCCGTTTGGACTTCCACGCCGAACCGACAGGCCAATTTTGAAGTTTGAACACCCGACCCCCGGCTTGCGGTGCTCTTTTCAAAGATGGCGCGAGAATATGTGTGTCTGTAGGATGGCCGCCCCGGCCGTCGTGTGCTTTGTCAATTGACGCGGCGGTACTGGATTGATTGCGGTTTCATGTCCGAAGAAGAAGACGGCCGGGGCGGCCATCCTACGGTGAGTTTCCAGTGGCGGGTGGAGTGGCCGTTTCGGGGGTCAGGCCCATGGAAGGTTCGTTGTCGGGGGCGCCGGGGCGACGTACGGCTCCGGGGCCGGTCCGGCTGCTGATGACCGTGTTGGCCGAGTCGGACAGGCTGACAATGACGACGATCGCCAGGAAAATAATCGCAAATCCGCCCAGCCAGAACAGGCCTCCACGGAAGAGGGAGAACGTGGGGGAAACAGAATCAATTTCGCCGACCATAATCGAGCCCGGAGTACTTTTCAAAGGACAACCAATCGACGCCTCGAGCGGTCGCCTCCACGCTGAGGAATACCGGAGAGTCGATCACTGGTACTGCGAGGGCCCACTCCGCGCAGACGTGTTGTTGATATTATTCGCGCCATGTCAACATATGGATGACGTTTCATCCGTGATTTACACTTCCTTGATCAAAAATGGGCAGCAAGTGACGGTTGCGGCGCCTGTGCCTCATTTGCTGGTCAGAGAAATGTGTCAAAATCGGTATGTTGATTGTCAGATGAGGTTTGTGGTGCGGCAGTTGCCTGCAGTTCGAGGCGATCCATTTTGCCTAAGATTTGCGGCGATTGAGCGAATGGCTGTCGTCATTTACCCCCAGATTGCCATATGTTTTCGCCCCCCGTTGGGCTTGTCCCGACGGAGCGCTGACTGACCAGCTACCTAGAGAGCAATGTTCTTGACCCTCAACGCGTGGTCTCCGCTGCCCCCTGCCGCCGTGAGCGAACGGTGTCAAATCAGCGACTGGCTGGCGGCAGGGGGCAGCGGAGACGTCAAGGTTGAGAATTCTGCAAACTCAATGTTGGATAGCTGACCAGTCAGCGCTCCGTCGGGACAAGCCCAACGGGGGCGGTTTCGGAATGCACCCATCAACTAGCGGCTGCCCCTTGCGGACTCCCGCTTGGGGGTCAGGGCTGGCATCGCTGCACAGGGCAACCTAGAATACGTGATTCAAATTGCGCAGTTTCTCGCGGGGGTGAAGTCGTCGCGGGAGATTGGTGAAGTGATTTATTGTGAATTATCGACGTGCTTGCCCGTTGACCGAGTTCCAGCCCGCATTTGCGTCGCGCGGACATCGTGCTGCGGCGGAAAACGCAAGGTGAGGCCGCATGCCTGCGCAGCGTATTGATCTGAAGAATCCCATCCTGGCAGCCGCTCTGGCGTGGTTGGTTCCCGGGTTGGGGCACGCCTACCAGGGGCGCTGGTTCAAGGCCATTTTGTACTCCGCCTGCATCTGGAGCACGTGGTTCTGCGGCTGGGCGCTGGGGGATGGCAAGGTTGTCTATTACAACCGAGATATGAAACGCGGCCGCTGGACGGCTGGTTATGCCGCCCAAATCATGGTCGGGGCGGCAGCTCTGCCTGCCATTTATCAGACCGGCCGGGCATCACCCGGTGGGCGGCCCGAAGATCGCAGCCAGATTGAGCTGAAGGGTCCGCTGAGCGGCACGTTCGACGGGGCCCTGGCCGGGGTCAGTTTTACGGATGGTCGCAAGGCGTATTTCCGCGTCGGTGGCCAGTTTGAAATGCAGCCGTCGGACGATGACACGTTCCGGCGCAGCGTGACCGGCCGCCTGACGGGGACAGTCCACACCGTCGATGAGAACGATGGAGGCGTGCCCGACGGGACGGCGGTCAAGGTGAGCATCAATTACCTGGAGAGCCTCGAACCCGAGGTCTTCCCGTCACCGCACCGGGCCTTGAAGTGCCAGGTCAAGGGACGGATGGAGGGCCCCAAGGGGGGCGATTTCTCGGCCGATTTGCGGGGCAAGGTGCTCAATGTGCGGTCGCTGTGGAATCGATACGAAGCCCCGTTGGATGCGGAGGGACTCGAGGCGGCCCACGGGGATTTGGGGAAATACTTTGAGATTGCGTTGGTCTATACGTGGATTGCCGGGCTGCTGAATCTGCTGGCGATCTGGGATGCGTTCGAGGGACCAGCCTACGGATACGGGGATGAGGATTCGACCACCGGGAAGAAGCCGGATGATGCGACTGGGCCCCCACCTGTGGCGGCGACTCCGGTTGTTGCGCCCGTGGCTGGGGATTCGCTGGCGGACCAGATATCGGCGACTGGATAAAGCGGTTTACTGGATTTTTTCGTGATTGGAACGGTGTGAGAGTATGAGTGTGTGAGAGTCACGGAGTGAATGTGTCGTCGGAATGTGGAATGGATTGGTCTTCACTCTCATACCCTCACACACTGGCACTCTCATACATTCACTGCGAGTAGCGTCCCGTTTAATACGGTGTTTTCGTCCGCATTAGTAGCAGGCTCTGATGATGCTTGATCCCCTGTTGGCAGCGAATATGAATGTGACGTGGTGGCTGCTGCCGTTGGTGGTGACGGTCAGCCTGGTCTACAACGCGACACGCTATGAGCTTCCCGAAAAGATCCTGCAGCGGTCGTTGCGCATGGGCGTGGCGATCGTCGCGTTTATGGGTGGGGCGCTCGTGTTCTTGTTTTTGCTGTCGTGATTAAAGCGCGCTGATTTTTTACTGGAGTTTCTCCATACGTGACCGTCAGTGGTCTGAAGAAGAATGATCTCACGCAAAGGCGCCAAGGCGCAAAGAACGAAGAAATGAAATGAATTCTTTGCGCCTTGGCGCCTTTGCGTGAGATCTTGTATTTCGGATTTTGAGGGTCCGATCATGACCAGCGAACGTGAGAAGATGCTCGCCGGGCAGATGTATAACGCCCTTGATCCGGAACTGGTTCTGGCTCGTCGACGGGCACGGGATCTGTGTCAGGCTTTGAATGCGACGCGTGATATTCAGACTGACGAACGGGCCGCGATCCTGCGTGATTTGATCGGGATCGCGGGTGACGGGGTCTGGATTGAGCCGCCGTTTTACTGCGACTATGGGACGAATATTTCCCTCGGCCGGAAGGTCTTCTTCAACTTTAATTGCGTCGTGCTGGATGTGGCCGCAGTGACGATTGGCGACTTTTGCCTGTTCGGTCCGTCGGTGCAGATCTACACGGCGACCCATCCGCTGAGTGCTGTGGAGCGTCGCGGCGGCCTGGAATACGCCAAGCCGATTGAGATTGGCTCGGATGTGTGGGTCGGAGGCGGGGCCATCATTTGCCCCGGAGTGAAGATTGGTTCGGGGGCGGTGATCGGGGCTGGGAGCGTGGTGACTCGGGATGTTCCGGAACGGGTGTTTGCGGCGGGCAATCCATGCCGGGTGATTCGGGAAGTTGGGCCGTAGGATGGGCGCCTCGGCCGTCTGCTTTTGAGCAACGCGTGGGACAAAAATGCGACGGCCGGGGCGGCCATCCTACGGGCTATCCCGCCAGGCGTTCTACCGCGGGGGGCTGGCCCTCTTTGCCGGGAAGCCAGATGGGGCGCAGGCCCTGGGTTTCGGCTCGTTCGGCCAGGTGGCGGTGGCACGTGAAGAGGAGGACTTGATATCCCTTCTGGGCGAAGTCGCGCAGGACTTCCGTTGCGGCTTCGGACCGTTCTTGATCGAAGTTCACTAAGACGTCGTCTAAGACCATGGGGAGTCGCGTCCCCTGACGGGCTAGCTCTTCGACTAATGCCAGGCGGATGGCGAGGAAGAGTTGTTCGCGGGTGCCGCGACTGAGTTGTTCGACTTTGAGGGTGCGGTTCTGGTCGTCGTCGATGCGGAGCTGGCGTTCTCCGAGCGGCGTCCAGACGTTGCGGTATTTGCCGAGTGTCAGGCGTTGCAGATGGCGTGAGGCGTCGGCCAGCGTCACCGGTTGGCAGGTGCGTTCGAAGTGGCCGCGGAGGCCGTTCAAGCCGTGGCCGGCGAGTTCGGTGGCGAGCCACTCTTCACCGGCCGTTTGCAGTTCATTGGCAATTTGTTCGCGGTTGAAACGGAGACGGCTGGAGTCGCGGTTGGATTCCAGTTGCTTGATCTCGTGCTTCAGGCTGCCGAGCTCTTCATAAGTTTTTAGCAGGTCGTGATCGAGGTTAATTAATTCCTGTTTGAAGGTCTCGATCCGCTGGGTCGTCTTGGTTTGCTGGTAGGCGTGAAGGTCCTCTTCAACGATCACGATGTCGCGGTCGGTGCCGATGGCGCGGTCGAGTTCCATGCGGGCTTCGGTGAGTTGCTCCAACAGGTGGATCCGACGCTCTGCTTGTTCGGCGCGGGTGGTGAACTCGGTGTGATTGGCGGAGCCACCTTGAACGAGCAACGCGGCGCGTTGGGTCTTGATGTCCTGCGACAGAGAATAGTATTCGCTGGCTTCGCGCATGCGGACGCGGGCTTCCCGTTTGAGGCGGGCTCGTTCCTGACGGTTGGCGGCGTGGGCGGTCAGCTTTTGTTCCCAGCTCTTCAGATATTCCCAGGCTTTTGCCGGTTCAATGGCGACATTGAGCAGACGCTTGCCGATCTCGCAGGTGCGTTGTTCGTACGAGTGGACGATCCACTTCTGCTGCTGGTGATCACGCTGCAGGGCGTCGAACTTTTGTTTCAGTTCGCAGGCTTCGACCACAACCTTCCACGTCTCGAAGGCTTCGTCGATGCCCGCGGTGGGCGAGAAGCCGAGGTGTGTGAGGAGTTCCTGCCAGCTCTGTCGCGCGGTCCCGACTTCACGCTCACGATGCTGCATCTGGACGCGCAGTTCGTTCAGGCGTTTGCGGCGTGTGTTGAGGGTTTGCTCTTCGCGGCTGAGGTGTTCGAGGGCCGTGCTGCGTTGGGCCAGTTCTTTAATCAGGTCGGCTTCCGAGAATGTGTCGGCTGTATTGCCGAGTGAACTGTTGAATGCTAACAGATCGGGAGTGATGAGCTGGCGGGTATTCTGGTGCGTGTCGCGGATCTTGCGGACGTTGCCGTCGGTCAGCGAGTTGACGTGGTTGAGCCGCTGCTGAGTTTCATGCTCGAAATAGTTCTTGATGGCCCAGACAATTCCCGTGCAGGTCACGATCAATAAAGTATAGACGGCGCCGACGACTTGAGTCAGTTGCAGGCCGGTATTAATACCGTAGAGCAGCAGGCCACCGCCGGTGATGCCGAACATGATCAGGATGAAATACACCCACGGCGGCAGAATGAGGCGGGCTTCCAGACGTTCGCGTTCTTCATCAAGGCCGATTTGCCGTTGTTGCAGTTCAGAGTGTTGAACCTTGAGTTTGCCGAGCTGCTCCAAGTTGGTGAGTTGTTTGCGAGTCGTGGACAATCCTTCGTCGAGAGCGTCGACGTTGTGTTCGAGCATGCCTTTCAGGATCGCGTCGGTTTGTTCGTTGCAATTCGCTTCGAGGCGTTTGATGAGGCGCTTGGCTTTGGCTCGTCGCAGGAGTGCGGCGCGGAAGGAGCGGGCGACGCTGACCATGCGGAAGTGGGCGGCGGGTGAGGTGTCGAAGGTGTCGAGACGTTTGGGTGACCAGGCGGGGCCGAGAGTTTGCAGGCGGCTTTCGAGCTCGCGCTTGATCGGTTCGATTTCGAGTTGTTGGGCGGCGACTTTGTCCTGGACCTGGAGGATCCAGTTGCGTTGATCGAGGAGGCCTTGGATCGACGGACCGTGAGCGCGGTACTCGACGGGGAGTCGCAGCTTGGCGGCCTGGGCTTTGGCGGTGCGGGCCAGGTTGAGGAGTTGGTTGCGAGATTCAGTGGCGTCGGCGAGTTCCTTGTCGTGCCTCTGCAAGCGCTCGATCCCACGGTCGGGGAAGTCCTGGACGACCTTCAGTTCACGCAGTTCTTGTTCGCAGTCCTGGGTTTTCTTCCACGGGCCGTAGATCCGCTGCATGAGCAGGTTGCCGCGGAGTTCGTGCTGGAGGCCCTCTTGGCGTTGTTTGTGGCTGGCGATTTCGGTTTCGAGACGGGTCCGTTCGCGGCAGAGTTCGCGGTGTTGGCGTTGTCGTTTGTCTTGATTGCGGAGTTCGGAATTGACCGATTCGTAGCGGCCGAGGAGGTCGACGAGTCGGCCTGATTGTAGTGTCGGGTCGAGGAGTTTGGACTGTTGGAGGCGGAAGCGTTCGGCGGAGTTAATGAGTTTCTGGCCGTCGGGGCCGAGGGTCAGTCCGTAGATGCGGTCGGCGACTTCGCCATCCTGGAGCGTGCCGAGTTCCTGGATTTCGCGGAGGCCGATGGCGAACACTTTTTCGAAGATGGGTTCTTCGATGCCGTTAAGAATATTTTCGAGCAGGGTCGAGGGGGCCGGGCGGGCATCCATGCTGGTGATGGAGAGGTCGCCGCGCGTGTGGGGGTTGTGGTTGCGTTGCAGGCGGAAGCGGCGGCCGTCGTGTTCGAAGTCCATGGCGCCGTGGGCTCCCTGGATGGGGGCCAGGCCGTCGGCGGACCGCGTGACGGGGAAGCCGTACAGCATCGCGCGTACGAACCGCATCAGCGTGCTTTTGCCCGCTTCGTTGGGACCGTACAGAATATTCAAACCTGACTCGGGCAGTGGCAGATGGAGGTCTTGCCAGGCGCCAAAGCGTTCCACATGCAGGTCGGTCATGCGCATCGCGGGGTTTCCTTCACTCACAGGCAGCGGTCACGTGTTCTTAGCGGGGTGGCCTAGAAAATCGTCGAGGCCAGCCGGTTGGCGTCATCAATCAATAAACTTTGGGTTGGGTGCTACATAAACTGTGCCAGTGCCGAAAGTCGTTCGATACTCGGTCCGGCAAAGCACTGGCAGAGCCAGTGGCACCCGATTCTTGGGTCTATTGAAGCGTTCGTAATTCTGTTGTTTGATTCACGTTGTTTTAGCACTCGGTTCGATTGAACCGGATGGTGTCATCAATCAATAAACTTTGGGTTGGGTGCTACATAAACTGTGCCAGTGCCGAATGTCGTTCGATACTCGGTCCGGCAAAGCACTGGCAGAGCCAGTGGCACACGATTTTTGGGTTTATTGAAGCGTTCGTCGGTCGGTTGTTTTTGTTCGTTTTAAATACCGTTCTTCAACCAGGCCCATCCCAGGCGGTGGGCTTCTTGAATGGCGGCTTGGGGGTTTACTTCGGCCAGGGCCGGCTTCAGTCGGTTGGCCCACGCGGTGTCGGCCAATTGGGAGGCGGCGATCAGTTGCTCGGCGAGTTGCGGGGTGGCCGGCCAACTGGCCAACTGCCGGGAAAATTCCTCGGCGAGGAAGTTCGTGCCGGGTTCATCTGCCACGGGGTTTGTGTATTGGATCTTGCGAAGATGAAATTGCGGGGACGAGCCAGCCAGCGACTGCAGGGCGTCGGTCCACAAGCGCCGGGCACAGTCGAGGTCTTGCAGGTCGTCGTAGAAGCGGCCGGAGCCGGTGATGTTCCACGTGACCAGCCAGAGTTCTTCCTGGGTAGTCCGCGGGATGGCATCGAGGCCGTTCCGCAGTTGTTGCATGACGTACTCGCGCGTGGTCTGCGGTGGGACCGAGACCGTGACGTTCTCCCAACGGACGCGGGCCGTGGGGATGAACGATTCGCGGACTCGGCCGTCGCTTTCGACTTCGACCAGCGTGCAGCCGAGGAGGCCGGTGTCGGTTGGGGAGATGCCCTGGGTGCTGCCGGGGGAGTGGGCGAGGCCGCGGCCGACTCGCCAGGATTGTCGGTGGGTGTTGTCGCCGAGGGCCCAGTATTCGATGGGGCACTGCTTGACGACTTCGGGGTCGAGGGCCGGTTTGGCGAAGGGGATCGATCCGCTGCGCCAGTCGGCCGAGGATGGTGTTTCGTGGTCTTGGAGTTCGGGGGCGATGGCGGCGTCGTTGGTGACCGATTCGAGGAGGGCGATGTCGAAGGGGCCGCATTCGTCGGGGTCGAAATGGGGGGCGAAGACGGCCAGTTCGTCGAGACCGTTGCCGTCGGTGGCGTTGAGGTCTCGAGTGTTGGCCATCACGTGATGGATGGTGACGAACGGGCGGCCGTCGCGGCTGAGGCTGACTGGTTCGCTGAGTTCTCCGCCGAAGCGGGTGACGTTTTCCGGGAGCGACATGCCGAGGCGCCAGGCCATATCGGGGTCGGCGCTGCCGGGGACGATGAAGACGGGGATGTTGTGTTCGTCGAGACTTTCCAAGCCTTCCACGAGGGCGACTTGACCGGTGAGACTGTGGTCGGCGGCATCGAACGAGTTGCCGGCGAGGAGGACGAAGTCGACCTGGCGGGTGATGGCCGCGTCAACGATGCGTTCCCAGGCGAGCAGTGTGGCTCGTTCGAGGGGCTCGCGTAGGTGATCAGGAACCGGCCCGACTCCATGGAGTTGATGGTCGAGAAACAGGTTCGCAGCATGTAGAAAACGAAAAGGCTCTAACGGCACGGCAGATTCCCTCCTGCTCCGCACGAGCCCGGACCGCAGTGGGGGGGCTCGAATCCTCCTGATCAAGCAGCGCAATTTCCCTTTATGCTACTTGGCGCAAAGTGTAGGAGGAATCAGGACGGGGGGGAAGAGCGAGTTTGGGGGGATGTTTGCAAAGGTGTATGCCCGTTGGTATCGAGAGGTCGTAGCTCGGGAATGGTCTTTCCAGAATAATCTCACGCCAAGGCGCCAAGGCGCAAAGTCCACAAAATGACGCTGCACATTAATGTCTTCGTTCTTTGCGCCTTGGCGCCTTGGCGTGAGAATAGTCCTCTTCAATACGGCAGATTGTGACTTGCCGGTCGACGATTTTTGGAATAACTCGTGAATCACGCATCAAACTTCGTTATTCTGATTTTGCCCACGTGTACCTCATGCGCATTGAAAACTACTTTATTGAGGAACTCGCTGTATGCGGTCGAAACTCAAAATTATCGTTGCGCCGTTGTTGGTTCTGGGATGGCTGGGTTCGGCCCGCCCTGCTCTGGCGGAGTTTCCTGAGCTCGAAGAGTCGCTGACGGCAGTCGCCAAGAAGGTGGCTGAGAAGCTGGCGGATAAGAAGGTGTACGTGGCGGCTCGCGAGCTGTCGAAGGCACCGTCGAAATGGCCCGCTCATCAGGCGGCGGGGGTGGAATTCACGATGGCCTTGCGGCTGTTGAAGGTGGACGCCGTGCGGGCAGCGGCCGATACGCGGGTGGAAAAACTGGAAGCTGGGAAGACTCCGTTTGCGGTGAAGGACGTCAAGCTGCTGAAGGATAGCGGTCGGAACGTGCTGATCGGGGTTGAGTGGACTTCGTTTCCCAAGGTGAAGTGCAAGATCGTTGCGTTTCAGGCGGATCCGGATAAGGCCCTGTGGACTGAGCTGGCGGATCTGTCGGTGCATGCGGGGTCTCAGGAAAAGAACACGCCGGCGCGGAATAATACGGTGGCCGCGTTTGCTCGACGGTCATTGGGGAGCCAGATCGGGAGTGGGGAATCGTCCGAAATGGTGGACGCGGCTCTCAAGCTGGTCGAGACGACGCGACGGGGATTCTACCGTTGGGGACGTGAGTTGGGACCCAAAGAACCGTGGATGGCGGGTGATATTCTGCAGATGGAAAAGGTGGAGTATAAGCTGGATCGAGTCCTGCGGAGCATCAAGCGACAAACGATGGTCATTGATGAAATCACTCCGAATGAAGTGACCGTGCTGCAGCAGAACACGTTTCCCAAGGGGCGTGTGGTGCAGCAGGAGACCTATCAGTTGAAGGGTTTCATCGAAGGTGAGATTCTCGCGTTTCGTCCGTGGGAGTGGCCGGAAGAAGTGCCGCTGCCGACTCAGCGGCCGGTCCGGTTAGTGGCCACTAAGCCGCCGGTTAAGGGAGCCTCGTCGTCGACCACGGTCGACTTGCTGAAGTTGATCGATCCCAAGCTGGATGAGGTGCATGGGGTCTGGTTCTTCGAAAACAAGAATCTGCGGTCGCAGCGCGAGTTTGCTGGACGGATGCAGATTCCGTTTGATCTGCCCAAGGCGTATGTCTTGAAGATGAAGGTGGAGCGTATCGAAGGACCGGAACAGTTTGGGTTTGGGATTGTGGTGGACGGTTTTCAATCGATGGTGTCGATTGATGGTTCCGAGGGGAAGGTCACCGGGTTGAATCAGCTCGATGGGAAGTCGCCTGCGGATACCAACGAAACGACCCGGACTGCTACTTACTTTGAAGACGGGAAGAAGTGCGATATTGAATGCCGGGTGGAGCCGGGCCAGGTGACGCTGACGATTGATGGCAAGCCGGCGTTTGAGTGGAAGGGTGACGCGGCGCGGTTGACGGTGGGGCCGGACTATATTGTGCCGAAGAAGGATTGGTTGTTTTTGTCGGCCACGAATACGTGTTTTGAGATTAGTAGTTTGACGCTGGAGCCGATTGTGGCCCCGTGAAAACACTTGTCGTGTATTTGGTTATTAACAGAGGATTTAGCCACAGAATGACACAGAAGAAACACAGAAAAGAAGAAGTTCAAATAGTCGCAATCAAGCCTGCGCGTATCAATCGGATATGAGAGTAAAGAATGGCATTCAGCAGAAACTATTCGTGTGATTGGTGTGATTCGTGGTCCTTCCACTGCAGAAGTTCTGACCACGAATTACACCAATGACACGAATGGGAAGTAAGAAATGGTAAAGCTAGTGGTTTTGACGGGGACTCCAATTTGAATTTCTGTGTTTCTTCTGTGTCATTCTGTGGCTAAAAACTCTTGGTCTTTTTTTTGGAATCCGAGTTGGAATTGTCCGGGGCCTTCTGGAACCCGGCTCACTTGGTGTGTTGGGGATGCGACGATGTCATTTACATCTGCTCAATGGTTTGAATGCCGAGCAATTCCAGGCCGCGGCCTAGTACCCGGGCGGTCAGGTCGGCGAGTTGGAGGCGGCTGGTGCGGAGTTCGGGGGTTTCGGCTTTGAGCACGGCGCACTCGTCGTAGAATGAGCTGAAAGCGTTCGCGGTTTTGAACAGGTAATCGGTCAAATAGCTCGGTCGACAATCGGTCGCGGCAGCGTATAATACTTCAGTGAACTGATTGAGTTGCACGGCCAAGGTTCGTTCCTTGGGGTGTCCTAGTCGGATGCCGCCGGTCTGGGCTCGTAGCGTCTCGCGTTCGATTTCTCCCTTCCGCAAGATTCCGCAAACTCGTGCGTACGCATATTGCATATAGGTGGCCGTGTCGCCGTTTTTGGCGAGCATTTTTTGCAGGCTGTATTCGTAATCACTTTCTCGGCTGTGCTTCAGGTCGGCGTACTTGATGCCACCGATGCCGACGACTTCGGCGATCTTGCGCTGGGTCGCCGGATCGAGCCGGGGGCGGTCTTCGCTCTTTGATAATTCTTCTGATTCGATGACTTTGAGTGCTTCGGCGACGGCTTCGTTGAGGAGAGATTCGAGGCCGACGATGTCGCCTTCGCGCGTCTTATAAGGTTTGCCGTCCGGGCCGCAGACAGTGCCGAAGTTGACGTGTTTGAATTCGATATCGGTGTAGCCCCACAGCTTGGCCGTTTCGAATAACAGTTTGAAGTGGTCGCCCTGGCGGGTGTCGACGACGTAGAGCATACCGTCGGCGTGGAGTTGTTCGCGGCGATATTTAATGGTCGCTAGATCAGTTGTCGCGTAGGTGAACGCGCCATCGCTCTTGCGGACGATGAACGGCGCTTCGGTGCCGGGAATGAAGACGCAGATGGCACCTTCGCTCTCGCGGGCGAGGCCTTTGGCTTGCAGGTCGGCGACGACTTCGGCGAGCATCGGTTGATAGAAGCTTTCACCCAGGGCGTAGTCGAACGTGATGTGAAAGCGGTCGTAGATGCCTTGAATGGCGTTGAGGCAGGCAGGGACGAACTCGTTCCAGAGACGTTGATTCTCGGGGTCTCCGCCGTGGAGTTTGGCTGTTTCCAGGCGGGCCTGGACCGAGATGTCAGGGTGCTGCATCGCGTAATGGTTGAGTGCTGGATCGGTCTCGACGGAGATCAACTTCTTGCGACTGCTGCCGATTTGTTCGCGGATGGTTTCGAGTTCTTCGACGAGTTTCTTCTGGCGCTTCTGCTTTTGTTTGTCGTCGCCGGGGAGTGCGGCTGCTGTGTCGATCTCTTCGAGTTTTGCGGCGAGGGCCTTGTCGAGCTTGGGCTGGAGGGCTCGCTGGTCGTAGTAGTCTGACAGGCGATGGACCAGGCGATAGAGGCGGGCGAGTTCCTGGACGGCGTCTTGCTGGAACGCTTCCTGATTCAGGAAATGTTTATAGCCGTAGATGATCATGCCGAACTGGGTGCCCCAGTCGCCGATGTGGTTGTCGCTGAGAACCGTGTGTCCGACGAACTTGAGGATCTTGCAGATGGAATCGCCGATGACCGTGCTGCGCAGGTGGCCGACGTGCATGGGCTTGGCGACGTTGGGGCCGGAGAAGTCGACGACGTAGGTCTTGGGTTTCTCGATCGGTTCGACACCTTCGCGGGGGTCGGCAGCGATGCGGTTGGTTTCGGCTTCGAGCCAGTCTTCGCGGAGCTTGAGATTGATGAAGCCCGGACCGGCGACAGTGGGGGTCTCGCACATGTCGGCAAGGTCGAGTTTGCCGATGATTTCGTTGGCGAGTTCGTGCGGTTTGCGCTTGAGCTGGCCGTTCAGGGGCATGACGAAGTTGGCTTGGTAGTCGCCGAATTTCGCGTCCTGGACGGGACGGATCATCTCCAGGTATTTGTTAGGTTCGTTGGTGTAGGTGGCGAGGACCGGGGCAAAGCGGCGGCGAAGTTCGGCCTGAATATTCATGGTGGTTGTATTAGTCGTCCAGGCGTCGTGGGACGGGTCTCCAGGCCCGTCCGCGACGCGTGATAATGGAGTTGAGTTTGTTATCGGGACAAGATTCTGGTTCTCCCCTCGCCCTGGCCGGAAAAGCGAACCGGGCG
>JAKFVC010000142.1 GCA_021732415.1 Planctomycetaceae bacterium | reverse complement strand
ACCCCTCTCCCCGGAGTACCAGGGCGAGGGGAGCCGATGAAAGGCATCGTTTGCTCCAATTTACCCCACGCCATTCGCTGCTGTCCCGACAGGTTGCTCGGTGACGCGGTGCTTGATGAGAGCCGGACGAGGCACCGCACGCGGAGCCGAAACGGCTGGTGCGGGACGACCCGTCAGGGCAGCAACATGTGCCGCAGCAACGCGACGGCCGGCGGAGAACATCTCACGATTCACATCGAGCGATCGCTTCGAGAGGAGATTCTCCAAGGCTTCGTGCCAGGCACCCGCGTCGATGCTCAAGCGAGCCGACAGGACGCCGAGCATGAAGAAGTTCAAACTGCGGGGGCACTCGGCCTGATGGGTCAGAGCCGTTCCCTCGAACCATTCGATCCGCTTGTCGTTGACGCACGACGGGGCCGTGGCTTCGGCCGGGGTCAATGCTCCCGGCTTGCTCCACAGGCGATTCATCAGGGCGACGCCGTCGGTCTGCAGGAACGGGAGATGCTTCAGGCCTTCGTAGCCCTCGAAGCTCAGGATGGTGCTGACGCCGCCGTGACCGCGCAAGGGCGAGTACAAGTCGCGACCGATCCGCACCTGGCACGACACGCTGCCAAAGCGCCGGCTCAGGCCGTGGATTTCGCTCTTCTTGACGTTCAGCCCGGCCAATAGCGCAGCTTCGGCCAGAGTATCTCCGGCGAGCACAACGCCCTGGCCACCCATCCCGGCAATTAATACGGTAAGGGGGTAATTGGTAACGGCATCTTCCATTGACGAATCTCCACGAGTTCGGGTGTGACCGCTTTTGGTGCGAGCGCCTCCTCGGGGCACGTTTGCACACACAGCGTACAGCCAACACACAGGTCCAAGTTGATTTTGGGAGCAATTTTGCCACCCAAGTCTTGTCGTTCAATGGCAACGCAGCCCACTTTGAAACATTCACCGCAACCGGTGCATGCTTCTTCTTTCAAGTGAGCCTGTTGCACAAGAGTCTTCGGCTTCAACAGCAGGCAGGGGGCCCGACTGATGACGACGGATGGTCCCGGGTGAGCGAGGGCTTCACGCAGGATCGACTCGGTTTGCTCCAGATCGTACGGGTTCGCGACGCGGATCCATTCCACTCCGATGGCCTGGACCAGTTTTTCAATATTCACGCCGGGACCAGCCAATCCCTTGGCCGTTGTGCCATTTCCCGGATGACCTTGCAGCCCCGTCATGGCGGTCGTCGAATTGTCCATAATCAGGACAGTACAATGCCCCTGGTTGTACACTAAATCCATCAGCGACGTGATGCCCGAATGGAGCAGGGTCCCATCACCGATAATCGCCAGGACTTTGCCGTGCGATTCTTCTCCGAGTGCCTTCTCCATACCGAGGGCGGTACCGATACTCGCACCCATGCAGACGACGCTGTCGATCGCATTCCAGGGTTCCAGTGATCCCAGCGTGTAACAGCCGATATCTCCGGTCACACGCACACCCAGGCGGGCGATCGCGGTATAAACACCCAGGTACTGGCAACCGGCACAAATTCGCGGAGCCCGTGCAGCGATCGTCGTGTCACCCTTTTCCTGCGGCTGCGGAGAGAGTTTTTCCACGCTGTGCAGAATCCGCTCAGGGGTCAACTCACCAACGCGCGGGATCCATTCTTTTCCATGGACCTTGATGCCCATCGCTTTGATCTGTTCTTCGAGGAACGGATCAAGCTCTTCGATGATCAGAATGCGTTCCACTTCAGCGGCGAACTTGTGAATCAGATCTTTAGGCAGCGGATAGGTCTGAGCCAGCTTCAGCACTGAGGCATTGGGGAAGGCTTCGCGGGCGTAGCAGTAGGGCACGCCCGACGTAATGATGCCCAGCGAGCGGTCTCGCAATTCCATGCGGTTGTAAGCTGAGTCGTCGCTAAATTCCGCCAACGCTTCCAGGCGATTTTCGATGATCGCGTGGCGTTGAATGGCTTGACGCGGCAGTAGGACATACTTGTCGAAGTCG
This sequence comes from Planctomycetaceae bacterium, assembly GCA_021732415.1. Taxonomy (GTDB): domain Bacteria; phylum Planctomycetota; class Planctomycetia; order Planctomycetales; family Planctomycetaceae; genus JAKFVC01. The sequence continues at coordinate 28,804 of JAKFVC010000142.1, read as the reverse complement.
CGTACGAAACCCGTGGCCTTCGGTGGTACGGCGGGAGGCTCACCGATATTGACGACCGTCTTGGAGTGGCATAGCCGAGTCGTCATGCGCATCAACACGGGCGTGTCAAACCGTTCGCTCATGTCGAACGCATGCTTCATCAACTCGTAGGCTTCTTGACTGTCGGATGCTTCGAGCATCGGCAGCTTGGCAGCGCGGGCGTAGTGCCGGCTGTCTTGTTCGTTCTGCGAACTGTTAGCGGATGGATCATCGCCGACGACGACCACCAGACCGCCGTTGATGCCGGTGTAGACCGATGAAAACAGCGGGTCGGCAGCGACATTCAAGCCGACGTGCTTCATCGAGACCATCGCACGCGCGCCAGCGAAAGCCGCCCCGAGAGCGACTTCATAGGCCACCTTTTCATTGGTGGACCACATCGCCTTCACGGAGCTATAAGTCGACAACGACTCCAGGATCTCGGTGCAGGGCGTGCCGGGATAAGCTGTGGCGACCATCACGCCAGCTTCCATGGCGCCACGGGCAACCGCTTGATTTCCAGAGAGTAGGAGTCGCGATCGCGACATTATCGTTTAGCCTTTTGATCGAGGATCTCGGAGGCAGTACTGACCGCAGCCATGCGATCGATAAATGGCAACATGCTGCTGAGCAGGTTACCTGGCCCGACTTCCACGAAGTGGTGATTCCCATCCTGGAGCAAGTTCTGAATCGTCGCCTGCCAGTGGACTGGCTGCGCGAGGAACTCACCCAGGAATTCACAGATCTCTGTCGACGTTCGGAGCACATTGGCATCACGGATATCGGCCAGCGGAACGCATGGCTCCGACCAGGACACGCTCTCCAGATGCTCACGAAATCGTGCGGCAACTTCATTCACATAGGGCGTATGCATGGCTCGTTCTGACGGGAACCGCTTGGCTTGCTTGGCCCCTTGCGCAGTGGCACTCGCGAGGATGTTGTCGACTGCGGCCACGGGACCCGCGACGACATGCTGCAGCGGTGAGTTCCAGTTGGCTCGATAGACCTCGGGATGAACGGCGAGTTGCGTGCGAACGGCCTCATCATCCAGGCCGATGATGACTCCCATCGTCAGGCCTCGTCCATCGATCAACTCTTCCATCAGCTCTTCAACGTGTGTGACAAGCTGCAGTCCAGTCGTGAAATCATAAGCACCACAAGTCCATCCGGCGGCTAAGCTACCAAGGCTGTGGCCGGCGACAACTTGGGGATAACACCCGTGTGTTTTCAGCACTGCAGCATAGGCACAATCCAGCACATAGATGACCTGTGCTTCTTGTCGCGCGGGAACGTGCTTGCGGCCAGAGCCAGTCAGGCAGACTGCTTCGATGTCGTAGCCCAACAGCGCTTCGGCCTCGACAATTAACGCGTCGGCCTCGGCAAATTGCCCGATCACATCGTGCCCCATGCCGACGTAACGGCACCCCAATCCGGGGAACAGCCAGCTCGCGGATGAGAACGGGTCGACCATGGGATCTTTCCGTGGTGCGTCAATTTCTTCGACCGTCACAGAGAACGGTTGGTCGATCGAAAACGGCAACACTCGGGATTTGATATAAGTCATGGAACCGCGTAAAAAATTAAGACGCAAAGCGTCCGCTGAGAGAAAGCTAAAATTTAATGATTGTCGGGATTGTATGGTTTGCGGGATGTGAACGGAGAATGCGTATTGTTATGGGAATGTCGATGTTGCGGGATGAGCAAATTATGGGGCTCGGCAGCTTCAACGTTCCCAATCTCTTTCTGTATAGATTCAGCACGCTATGCGGGCAGTTCCAGCTTTAGCGGTCGTGTCATTCACTAACATCTTCCATCGGTCGCAGACTTGTTCCGGCATCACCCAGCACAGAGGGCGCGGAGATGCCTTCCTAATCGGAAGACCAGAATCCAGAACAGCAGTTGCCAGTTTGATGTACCAGGCGGTAAGAACGATGCTCACCAGTCGGTAGATCTCCCCCCTCGTCCATCGGCGGGGGGCAGGTTCCGGGGCTTCTCAAGCCAGCTCTGCAAGTCAGGGGCGGCATTGGTGCCGCATGCTCCCATCCTGACAATACCCGGGTCCCGTTGCTTGAATTCAGTGGCATGAAATGGAGGTGATGCTCGCAGTGCGAGCCCTAGGGCCGCCATCTCCAGAATCCTACTGCAGCCGATCAAGGCACTCCCTAAAAGCCGATGCGCTGAAGAATTCGGGAAGAATTGACCACAGCGGCCGACTCTTAGATGAACCCCTGAACGCAATCGGATGGCCCGAAACTCGGCTCTTCAACGCTGGCCGAGTCAGGATCAATAGAACCGTAAAGGGTTCTCTAATCCTTGTTAACAGGAGATCATCATAACAAATTCATCATCGAAAGCCAGTGTTTTCCTCCGGTGAAACCCTTAATTTCCGGATTGATTTGAACATCAGAATTCAATCGATTAGATACTTTTGGTAGCCCTTTGTGGGACCTCTTAGAGAATCGTGTCTCGCCGTTTCTCCTAACTGTCATTGGAGATCGGTTCAGAATCAAAATGACTGCGCTGGCCGTGGTTCGCGAAATGGCGAAGTTGATTTCGTATCAAATCGAAACTTTCCCGCTGGTTGTCGAAGTCAGCGGTACTTCGAGGGGTGGTTGCTGCAGGTCGCCAGAACTCTTGGCGAGTTCTGCTGCAAGTCGTTCTGAGCGTGGGTGATTGTGCAGCCATTTCTGGCCCGATTCCGCGTCACTGAGAGTCATGGATTCTGAACGTTCATCCTGCGCTCTCGTGGATCATGAAACGGAATAAGTCTCCTGCTCTATCTCTTCCAGCGCGGTCAACTGGACGTCGGGTCCGCATTGCCGCAGCTTGGCTTTCGTCAAGTCGAGTCCCTTGATAATGTACAGAAATATCGTTATTGTTGGCGGTTTGGCACACGACGTGCTTTACCTCCCTGCGGTGTGAGTGCGCAAATCACGCCAGAGTCACCCACGCTCGGGAGGCAACAGGTCGGTCCGGTCTCACATAAAGGAGTTCAAGCATGTCAGTGACTCTCTTGGTCTTGTTCGCGATTGCCATGCTCACGGCTGTGATTGGGAAATTTTCGGTGGCTGCAGCGGGAGCGGCGAACTTGGTTTGCTTGTGCTTGCTGGTCCTGTTCGCCGTGTTGACTCAAATTCAAGGTGTTCGAAAGCCAGTCGTCTGAGGGTGCTTAGCGGGTTAAGCAAACCGGGCAGAATTGTCTGGCCCACAACATCACGACGCAGCAGCACAGTACATCCACTATTCCGCGGTGATTGATACCCGGTCATCTCCCCACGGAGAGCCGGGTATTTTTCGTGGGACTGTTGGTGAGCGGCACGGCGCTAGCCGCCGGTTCTTCATCATTATTGGCCCCAGTAACCGGTGGCTAGCGCCAGTCCGCTCACCAATCGGCGTCAGGTGGAAAAAATAAAACGCATTGTCGAAAGGTTGGGGAGCATGATTGATGTCGAAACGAAGGCTCCCAAGTTGCGTCGTACGTCCCGCGCCAAGCTGGCACAGGGGACGACGATCTTACGTCTCGGGCGTGAGGATGAAGCACTCCGCGCGGAATTCCTGAGTCTGGATCAGCTCACGCGGCACGGGCACACGCTGGCCAACTGGCATCAAATAGCCTCTCGTCCTCGTGAAGACCGACTGTTGCCCAGCCTCGCTGAAAACGCCACCGTCCTGCGCGAAGCCTACGAACTGGCCAACGCGGCCTTAAGTGACGGACGCACCATCGTTCCCGCCGCCGAATGGTTGCTCGATAATTTTTATATCATCGAGACACACGTCAGAATGGCCCGCCAGCATCTGCCACGAGGCTATAGTCTCGAGCTTCCGCAACTCGTCGGTGGTCCGGCAGATGGTCGACCGCGGGTCTACGACATCGCGATGGAGTTGATCTCGCATGCGGATGGTGTACTGGATGCGGAGAATCTGCAGCACTTCGTGGCCGCCTATCAAACGGTGACTCCCCTGAAGCTGGGCGAACTGTGGGCAATTCCCATCATGTTGCGTCTGGCTCTACTGGAAAACTTGCGGCGTATCGCGGTGCGCATTGCCTGGCAGCAGCAGGATCGAGACACCGGTGCCCTGTGGGCTGGCCGCGTGCTCGATGCGCTCGAACAGGACCCCAAGCAAGTCATCGTGGTTCTGGCCGATTTGATCAAGAGTGAGCCCGTCGTCAGCAATAGTTTTGTCGCCGAATACACTCAACGCCTGCAAGGACGTGTGGGGCAGGTGCCGGTGGCCGTCACGTGGCTCGACCAGTGGCTGCTGGAACATGGTCAGAGCGTGGAGCGCCTGGTCCATCTCAACAGCCAGACCCAGGCAGCCGATCAAGTGTCGATGGGTAACAGCATCACCAGTCTGCGGGCGTTGGGTGCCCTGGATTGGAAGCAGTTCGTCGAAGAGCAGAGCTACGTCGACCGTGTCCTCAGGTCAGATCCTGTCGACGTCTATAAGAAGATGAGTTTTGCCAGCCGCGATCGCTATCGACACGCCGTGGAACGGATCGCGAAACGCAGTCCGCGGTCGGAAATTCAGGTGGCCCGCGTGGCGGTAGAACTCGCCCAGGAAGCCCTTAAGGATCATCCTGACTCAGAAGAATACCGCAAGACGCACGATTTCCAGCCTGACCATCACATTGGATATTTTCTCGTCGATAACGGTTGCAGCTTGCTAGAAAAGAGCGTCGGCTACCGGCGTTCCATCGGCAATCAGCTTCAGCGATTTGGTACACGTTACAGAATGCCGCTGTTTTTCGGCGGGATGTTCGCGATCTGGGCGTCCATGCTGGCGGTCATCGTTGCCGTCGGAGTTTCTCAGGGAGTGATCGGCGCCACATGGTCGGTCATCTGGCTCCTCCCCCTGCTGTTGCTGGCAGTTTATGCGACCCAGTTCTCAGTCTCGATGATCAACTGGATTTGCGGGTTACTCACCGCACCGCGGCCGGTCGATCAGCTCGATTTTGGCGAAGAGATTCCGATCGAGTGCCGAACCATTGTGGTCGTCCCGACGATGTTGACCAGCGCCCGAGGCCTGGAGAATCTGCTGGAGCAACTGGAAGTCCGCTTCCTGGCCAATCGCGATCGCAATCTGTATTTCGCCCTGTTGACCGATTTCGGTGATGCCGATCAGGAGACTCAGCCGGGTGACCAACAGCTGATCGATCTGGCCCGCGAGGGCATCGAACTACTGAATCAGAAATACGCGGGCGACCGCAAGGACACCTTCTTCCTGTTCCACCGACCGCGTGTTTATAACGAACAGGAAGGGGTCTGGATGGGGCGGGAGCGCAAGCGCGGGAAGCTGACCGACTTTAACATGTTGTTATGTGGAGGCCGGCAGGACGCTTTCAGTGTGATCGTCGGCAACATTCTGCCATTATCGACCGTACGCTACGTCATCACTTTGGATACCGACACGCAGCTGCCCCGTGATACCGCACAAAAATTAATCGGCTGCATGGCTCACCCGCTGAATCGGCCGCGCTTCGATAAGGAAAAGGGCTGCGTGAGTCATGGATATGCCGTGCTGCAGCCGCGGGTTGCCGTGACAATTCCCGAGGGGACGCGCAGCAGCTACAGCCGTATGTTTGCCGGTGATCCCGGGATCGATCCGTATACGAACCAGGTGAGTAACGTCTATCAGGATGTCTTCGGCGAGGGGAGCTTTATTGGCAAGGGCATCTACGATCTGCACGCCTTTGAATCGGCGTTGCATGGCCGATTTCCTGACAATGCCATTCTCAGCCACGACTTGATCGAGAGCTGTTTTGCGCGGAGTGGCCTGGTTAGTGAACTCGAGCTATTTGAAGGCTTCCCGTCGCGCTATCTGGCCGATGCCAGTCGCCGGCATCGCTGGGTGCGGGGAGATTGGCAGTTACTGGGCTGGTTGCTGCCCCGCGTGCCACACACGGAGGGACACGCTCCCAGTCCGCTGAGCTGGCTGTCGTGGTGGAAGCTGTTTGATAACTTGCGTCGCAGCGTGATGCAGCCCGCGTTGTTGTTGATGTTGATCGCGGCTTGGCTGTTGGCCCCCGGCGCTGCGCTGTTCTGGACGGTCTCTGCACTAAGTTTAATCTTTCTACCGATCCTGATCGGAGCCATTCCGGGGCTCATTCGGATCCCGGACGAGATGCCGTTCGGGTTGCATCTGAAGGCCAAAGCGCGCGAATTGTACAAGCAGGTCCTGCAAGAGCTGTTCGTGATTTCTGTGTTGCCATATGAGGCACACTGGTATCTCGATGCGGTCATTCGCACGTTTTACCGGATGTTTGTGTCGCGAAAACGACTGCTGGAATGGACGACTGCCAGTGACGCCGAACGTCGGATGTCTGGTAATCTGGCAGATCATTACGAGTTGATGTTCGCCCAGACCGTCTGCAGTCTCGGTTTGGTTGCAGCGATCATTCTCTGGGCGCCAGCGGCCCTGCCGGCGGCGGCACCGCTGTTGCTGTTGTGGTTGGCAGGACCGGCAATTGCCTGGCGGTTGTCTCAGCCGCTTGAGGCGCGGCAGAAAAAACTTTCTCCGAAACAACGTTTGCATCTACGGAGCATCGCCCGCCGGACATGGCATTACTTCGACACGTTTGTCAGTGAGCGTGATCACTGGCTGGCCCCCGACAACTATCAAGAGGATCCGAATGGTGTCATTGCGACGCGAACCAGTCCGACCAATATCGGCATGGGACTCATCGCCAATCTGACGGCCTGGGATCTCGGTTATATCCCCACCGGACAAGTTGTCGACCGCATCAGTCGCACGTTGTCCGTGCTCGAGCAGATGGATCACTTCCGGAGTCACCTTTATAACTGGTACGACACGCGGACCTTGCAGCCGATTGAGCCACGTTATATCTCCAGTGTGGATAGCGGCAACCTGGCTGGCCTGCTGCTGGTCTTAAAGGCTGGGTTAGAAGATCTGGGCGAGCAACCGATTATCCGCCCCGAAATATTCGACGGGTTGGCCGATACTCTGAGGATCGCTCTAGAGCTGTCGCGGACTCGTTCGGCATCTAATGAGGCTGCACCTAGCGCGCCGAATTCGCGCGACGTCACGCAACGTCTGGAACGGCTCCTCGTGGAGTGTCGTGCATCGGTCACGACATTAACGCGAGCTCACCGGTTGCTGGACCGCATGGCGGCAGGAGCGGCGGAATTGGCGGGCGGTTTGGCAGCGGCGGGCGAACAGGCAATTCAACCGTGGGTGAAGGCCTTCGAAGTCCAATGTCGCGACTTCGACAGCGAATTGATGAGACTCGCGCCGTGGGTCACCGCAACGCATCCCGTCCACGAGTTCAATGGCAGCGCGACTCACGAAGCTCGACAGCGCGCCGACAACGTTCTGCAGTTGATCGAGAAGCTGGATCATGGCTGCTCAGTGAATGACATGGCTCGACGGGCTGGTGAAATCCAGCGCGCGATCGAGGATCTCCTGCCGTCGAAACCGGCTGAACTGCAGAATGGACAAGTCACGCCGGGCGCGGTGGCTGCGCTGCCGAAGGAGTCCTCCGATAATGGGAGTCAAAGCTGGACGCAATATGCGGCACTCTTCGAGAGGGCTGCCCTGGAAGCCAGCAAGCTGACCCAGGCCTTGCAATTGCTGGCGTTGCGTTGCGGCAACCATGCGATCATGGACTTCCGCTTCCTCTACGACGAGGGTCGCGATCTGCTGGCGATTGGCTACAACGTCTCGGATCAGAGGATGGATAATAGCCGCTATGATTTGCTCGCATCTGAAGCACGTGTGGCCAGCTTCGTCGCCATCTCTCAGGGGCAACTACCTCGCGAGCATTGGTTTGCCCTCGGACGTATGCTGACCACGCAAGGTGGCGAGCCGACTCTGTTGAGTTGGTCGGGGTCGATGTTTGAATACCTAATGCCGATTCTCATTATGCCGACCTATGAGGGGACATTAATTGACTTGGCGTGCCGCGGAGCCGTTAATCGTCAAATTGAATATGGCCGTCAGCAGGGTGTTCCGTGGGGAGTCTCAGAAAGTTGTTATAACGTCACCGATGCGAATCTCACCTATCAATACCGCGCGTTTGGCGTGCCGGGGTTAGGATTGCAGCGCGGACTAGGCGAGGATCTGGTGATCGCGCCCTATGCCTGCGTGATGGGGGCCATGGTGACCCCGGTCGAAGCGTGTCGCAATCTTCAGCAGATGGAAGATTCCGGCTATCTAGGCGAGTACGGGTTCTACGACGCGGTGGACTTTACTCCCGGGCGCAGTGGACCCACGAACGAACCGGTCATCTGTAAGACTTATATGGCGCATCATAGCGGCATGAGTTTACTCGCTCTGGATGCGGTCTTGTTTGATCACCCCATGCAGCGACGATTCCTTAACGATCCGTTGCTGCGAGCTCACGACTTGTTATTGCAGGAACGGGTTCCGCACGTCCTGCGGCCCGTCGATCCGCACCCGGCCGAATCACCGAATCAAGAAGGCCGAATCAGCGGAGCGACTGGTGAGACAACGCGATCGTTTGAAACACCAGATACCACCGTGCCCGAGATCCATCTGCTGGGCAACGGCAAATATCACGTGATGATCAGCAATGCGGGCGGTGGCTACAGCCGGTGGGATGACCTGGCTGTCACCCGGTGGGTTCCCGATGCGACTCGTGACCAGCTCGGCCAGTTTTGTTATATCCGTGACTTGGGGACAGGCGAATTCTGGTCGAATACCTTCCGGCCGACCGCACGTCGTCCCGAGAAATTCGGTGCGACTTTTAGTCCCGGAAAGGCCGAGTTCCGACGTGTCGATAATAAACTCGTGGTGCAAACGACGATTGGCGTGTCACCCGAGGACGACGTGGAAGTTCGCCGGATTATTCTGAAGAACATTAGTCGGTTGCCACGTTCGCTGGATTTGACTAGCTATGCGGAAGTCGTACTGGCTCCGCCCGCGGCAGATTCCGCTCATCGTGCCTTTTCGAATTTGTTTGTCACGACAGAGCTCTTGCCGGAACGGAGTGCGATCCTCTGCACTCGCCGCCCACGCGCCGAACATGAGAAGCCACCGTTTGTCTTCCATCTCATGATTGTCGAAAAGTCGCGTCCCGGCGCGATGAGCTTCGAGACCGACCGGTTGAAGTTTCTCGGGCGGGGCCGCTCTCCACGTGATCCAGCGGCCATGCATGGCCCCGCCAGACTCTCGAATACGGCCGGTGCCGTTCTCGATCCGATTGTCAGTATCCGGCGCGAACTGCAGATCGACGCGGAAGAAAGCGTGCGTGTGGACTATGTCACGGGCATTTCTCCGACGCGAGAAGGGGCACTAGCGCTCATCGAAAAGTATCAGGATTACCGGCTCGCTGATCGAGTCTTTGAGCTGGCCTGGCCGCACGAACAAGTCGCTCGCAAGCAGTTCGGGGCGTCGGACGGCGATGTGACACTATTCTCGCAATTGGCCGGGCCGCTGGTCTATGGCGGCTCGCTGTATCGAGCTAACTCGAGTTTGATCGCTCAGAATCGTCGCAATCAAAGTTACCTCTGGTCTTATAGTATCAGCGGTGATCTCCCGATCGTGCTCGTTAAGGTCTCCGACCCGACCAAGCTGAACTTTGTGCGGCGATTGCTGCAGGCCCACGCGTATTGGCGATCGAAGGGGCTCAGTGTTGATCTCGTGATCTGGGATGAAGATCTGGGTGGATATCGACATGACTTGCACGATGCGTTAATGGGATTAGTGACATCTGGGCACGATGCGCCATTGCTCGATAAACCGGGCGGAATCTTTATCCGTCGCAGCGATCAGATGCCGGAAGAGGATCGTCTGTTACTCGAGAGTATCGCGACGGTTGTCTTGTCCGATGGTGCCGGAACGCTTGCCGAACAGCTCGAGCGCCGCCCGCGAGGCGAACTCACGATCCCTGTCTTGCGTCCGACGCGCGTTAAGAAAGGTGAGCCGGAGCGAATCGCTACGCCACCTCGTCGGGACCTGACGTTCTTCAACGGTTTTGGTGGATTTACCCAGGACGGTAAGGAGTACATTACGCTGTTGCGCCCCGGAGTGGTGACTCCAGCACCCTGGTGCAACGTGATTGCGAACGAACAATTCGGCACGATTGTTACGGAATCCGGACTGGGGCATACGTGGTTTAAGAATGCGCACGAGTACCGGCTGACCCCCTGGCACAACGATCCGGTTAGCGATCCCGTCGGAGAAGCCGTTTATATCCGCGATGAGGAGACCGGCAAATTCTTTAGTCCGACGCCACTACCGGCCCGGGGGACTCGGCCGTATGTGTGCCGGCATGGATTCGGCTACTCGGTCTGGGAGTACGAAGACTCGGGACTGACCACGGAAATGGTGACGTTCGTCGCGGTGGATGCTCCGGTCAAGTTTATCCTGTTGAAGATCCGCAATCACTCGGGACGCAAACGTTCGCTGAGCATCACCGGTTATATGGAATGGGTGCTGGGTGAGTTGCGGCAGCGCACGGCGGCCCATATCACGACAGAAATTGATCCGCAAACGGGGGCCATTTTTGCTCGCAATCGTTACAGCATTGATTCCCCGGGACTTGTCGCGTTTTTCCAATCCAGCGAAGTCACGCGTACGATCACGTGTGATCGAGGCGAATTTATCGGACGGAATGGGACACTCGCAGATCCGGCCGCGATGAAGAATCAGCGGTTGTCGGGGAAAGCGGGTGCCGCACTGGATCCGTGCTGTGCGATCCAAAGTTGGATTGAACTGGGAGATGGCGAAGAACGCGAAGTGATGCTGCTATTAGGAGCGGCTGACGATGCGCCGACGGCCAGCGGTTTACTGCAGCGATTTAAGCGTGTGGGTGATGGTCGACGGACGCTAGAGAAAGTCTGGAACTTCTGGAGTCATACGCTCAGCGCTGTTTATGTGGAATCGCCCGATCAGCGCTTAAACGCGCTCACGAATGGCTGGCTGCTCTATCAGACTTTGTCCTGTCGAATCTGGGGTCGTAGCGGTTTCTATCAATCGGGTGGCGCGTACGGATTCCGTGATCAATTGCAGGATTCGCTGGCATTGCTCCAGTCGGCGGGATATCTCACGCGAGCTCATTTATTACGCTGCGCGGGGCGGCAATTTCGTGAAGGGGACGTCCAGCACTGGTGGCATCCCCCCACGGGCAAAGGTGTCCGGACGCATATTTCGGACGACTATTTATTCCTGCCATTCGCAGCCGCCCAATATGTTAGCGTCACGGGCGATACGGGGGTGCTAGATGAATCCGTTTCGTTCTTAACCGATCGCCTTGTCGCTCCTGAAGAAGAAAGTTATTACAACCAGCCGCAGATCTCGGACGAATCGGGCACTCTGTACGAGCACTGCAAACGAGCGATCTTGCACGGGTTGCGATTCGGCAGCCACGGACTGCCGTTAATGGGCTGTGGTGACTGGAATGACGGGATGAACCGGGTTGGTGTCGAAGGCAAGGGGGAAAGCGTCTGGCTGGCCTTCTTCCTGATTGACGTTCTTAAGAAGTTCGTGCCAGTGGCGACGCTGCGCAATGATCAAGAGTTTGTTACGCTCTGCCTTGAAAAGGCCGAGACTCTGCGCGAGACCATTGAGGCTCAGGCGTGGGACGGGGGCTGGTATCGTCGGGCCTATTTCGATGATGGTCAGCCACTGGGCTCGAAAGAGAATACGGAATGCCAGATCGATTCGTTGCCGCAAAGCTGGGCTGTGATTTCCGGGGCGGGGCGGCCTGACCGGATGCGCCAGGGGATGGATGCCGTCTATGAGCGACTGGTGCGGTCGGATGCTCGTTTAATTCAATTGTTTGATCCGCCCTTTGATAAGGGGGTTCTCGATCCTGGATATATTAAAGGCTACGTGCCGGGTGTTCGCGAAAACGGCGGGCAATACACGCATGCGGCTGTCTGGACGACGATGGCCTATGCGCTGCTGGGTGAAAACGCCCGTGCCTGGGAATGCTTCGACATGATCAATCCGCTTAATCATTCCAGCAATGAAGCGGATGCCACGGTTTATAAAGTCGAACCGTATGTGATCGCCGCGGATGTCTATTCCGTGAATCCGCAGGAAGGCCGAGGCGGCTGGACTTGGTACACCGGTAGTGCCGGGTGGATGTATCGGTTGATTACCGAGGTCCTGTTTGGACTAAAACTCGAAGGGGGCACGCGGCTCTCATTCCGTCCGTGCGTGCCAGCGTCCTGGAAACGTTATAAGATTAACTACCGTTTCCATGAGACGTTCTACCGTATCGAATTCAAGATCTTGAACGAACCGACGCACAACGTCAGTCGCATCGTCCTGGATGGAGCGGAGATTCAAACGCCGCATATTCCGCTGGTCGACGACCGACGGGAACATCATGTCGCAGTGACATTGGGGATCGAGTAGCCGCGAACTAATCAAGAGTCAGGCGAGCCGGGCGGCGTAAGCCCCCGGATTCTTTTTGATTCAGATTTGGAAACACAGAGGCACAGAGAACACAGAGATGGGACAATCCCTCTGTGTTCTCTGTGCCTCTGTGTTTTAGAAATCGTCCTAAGAATCCGGGGGATTTTATTGTGCATTTTCAGTTAGCGATAGGAAGTTAGACTCGCGGGGTCAGTTGACGTAGCGCTGGAGACCACGGTATTACCGTCCTACGGTCCTCCCGCAAATTCAACTCGATGTCCTGAGCGAGGTTTCACAGCATGCGTCACTTGTGGTTTAGCGTTTGTCTGTTGTTGATTTCGTGCTCCGCATCGGCCGTCATCTCGGCGGAGCCGATCGTTTCGCGCATCGCCGTCGGGGCCTGTGCTAAACAGGATCAGCCGCAGCCGATCTGGGACGCCGTCGTCGCCATGCAACCGCAGCGGTTCTTGTTCATTGGCGACAATATCTACGGTGATTCTGAGGACATGGCGGTTCTCAAGCAGAAATATGAGTTGCTGGCGAAACAACCGGGATACGCCAAGCTGAAGCAAACCTGTCCGATTCTGGCGACATGGGATGATCATGACTACGGTGCCAATGACGCCGGGGCCGAATATCCCAAGAAACGCGAATCGCAACAGTTGTTTCTCGACTTTTATGACGTCCCGAAAGACGATGTGCGACGCACGCAAGAAGGTGTTTATTCGTCTCACGTGATGGGTCCTGCGGGCAAACGAATTCAGGTGATCTTGCTCGATTCGCGGTATTTTCGGAGTCCTTTAAAGACGGGCTATAAACCGGGTGAACCGGGCGAGGGCCATCGCGGAAAATATTCCCCGAATACGGATGCCGGCGCGACGATGCTGGGCGAAACTCAGTGGAAATGGCTGGCCGAGCAACTCAAAGTGCCGGCAGAGATTCGCGTGATCGCGTCGAGCGTGCAAGTCATTGCCGACGAGCATGGATCAGAAATGTGGGGCAATTTCCCCGCAGAGCGCAAGCGATTCTTTAAGCTGCTGCGTGACACTCAAGCGGCGGGAGTGGTGATGTTTAGCGGCGATCGCCATTTGTCGGAAATCTCCCGATTAACTGCCGATCATGCGGATGGCGTGGGGTATCCGGTATTCGATATCACGACCAGTAGTTTGAATGCACCCAGCGGGAACTTCACGAAAGCCGGCGTCCGATTTGCTAACGAAATTAATTCCTATCGAGTGGGACTGACCTATTTCGACACCAACTTCGGCGCGATGGAGGTCGACTGGACTCAGGCCGACCCGGTGTTGCGATTGCAAGTGAGAGACGAGCAGGGCGGCGTTGTATTGCAGCAGCGAGTCAAGCTCAGTGAGCTGCGGCCTAAGTCAGCCGCAGCGCGCTAATGTGCGGTTCGCAATTTGGGGTCTGCCGAGAGTGCCCATCCCACATCTAACGTCAAATTAGCGCCGCGATCGGCTCCGCATGATAGATCTGATGCGGACGATTCTGTCCATCATGCCACGCGGCATCGGGGGCAATTCCCAGCGCATGGTAGATCGTCGCCGCCATCGATTCGGGAGTCTGCGGATCAGCAACGGGATAGCCGCCGTCGCGATCAGATGCCCCGACAACGGTGCCCCCGCGTAGGCCACCGCCCGCGAAGAAGACCGATTGCACCGCGCCCCAATGGTCGCGTCCCGGTCCGAAAAATGAAGCCGGCAATGTCGAGATCTTGGGCGTGCGACCGAACTCGCCAGCCATCACGATGAGCGTACTGTCGAGCAATCCTGCCGCGTGGAGATCATCCATCAATGCGGTCAACGCTCGATCGGTCGGCGGTAGCAGTTTATTTTTCAGTCGCGGGAAGGCGTCGCCGTGCGTGTCCCACGTTTCGTTGTTACCCAGGTTCACCTGAACCAAGTTGACCCCCGCCTCCACCAGGCGCCGCGCCATGAGCAGTGACCAGCCAAAACTGTTGCGGCCGTAGCGTTCCTGGGTCTTGTCATCAGCCTGCGTCACATCGAACGCCTGTCGCACCTGCGGATCGGCGAGCAGCCCGATGGCAGCCTGGCGTTGATGGTCATAGTTGCGAGTCGCCGCATCCTCGAGCGCCTGGCGCTGGCAATCAATGTCTTTCAACAGAGCCACGCGTGCATCCAGCCGTGAAAGGTTCAGCCCTTGGGGCATCGTCAAGCTAGGAGCTCGATAGATGCGCGAGTCAGCCGCAGCGGGGGGCTTCTTGGATTCATTCGCGAACGTGTATTCGGGATAGGCTCCGCGCCAAAAGGGATCGCCGTACGGGGAAGCCTCAATGAAGAACGGGTCGCGCTGCGGTCCCATCTGACCGCCATAAGCACCGGGGATGACTCCGCCCGACCAATGGACCAAACGTTCGGGCAACACAATCGTCGAAGGCAGATATTTCGACGCCGGTTCAGCCGTGTATCCCTGCCGCGCTGCGTCCCCAGCGACGGAGGCAATCGAAGGCCAATCAGATGGTCGTGCCTTGCGATCGCCGACAAATCCAGGCGGAGTGGTCGAACGTCCCGTCAGCATAAAGAAGTGACCGGCCGTGTGGTCGTTGCTCGGATGCGTGAGAGATCGCACCACCGACCATTGAGCACTACGCTTGGCCAACAGCGGCAGATGCTCGCAGATATCCATCCCCGGCGTGGCCGTCGCGATGGGAGTGAACTCGCCGCGGATCTCGGCAGGGGCCTCGGGCTTCAGGTCGAAACTTTCGTGTTGAGCCAAGCCTCCCGAGAGGAAGATATAGATACACGACTTGGCTCGGCCGAAACTGGTCCCACTGTTGGCAGAATTTGCGGCTTGCAAGCCGGGCAATTCGTGCATGCCCAATCCCAGCAGCCCGAGCGTCCCGGCCTGCAGGGCAACTCGCCGGGAGAACTGTGGGTGGGTCAGTGCAGAGGGCATTAGAAGAACCGTAGGGATTGAATCAGGATGCCAGGAACGCTCGCATTGGGCATCGAGACATATCAATTATTGCTGATAAGATTCTGCCCGTTTAAGTGTTTGATGTCAATCGCGGTTTGAGTCGCTGGAATTATCGCGCGCAGCCGTGATTGAGTGGGGCGTTTCGAATCCGCCCCCGTTGGGCTTGCCCCAACGGAGCGCTGACTGGTCAGCTACTTGTCCGAGCACGAGGAACCGCTCTCCGTGGGGCTCGTCCCCACGGAAGCCACGACTCGACGGCGACACATGCGGATAACGGCATGGCCGGTTCAAGAATCCAAATCTAGACTGCGTCCGAATCGTTGCTCCCGTGGGGACGAGCCCCACGGAGAGCTGAATTGTCTGGATCGCGTTCAGGTAGCTGGCCAGTCAGCGCTCCGTTGGGGCAAGCCCAACGGGGGCGGTACAACGCTGTAATTCTGGGTTACGGTATGGTCAATGTTATTGCACGTTTACTCTGCACTGAAATGCGTTACATTGCGATTTGACTAAGTTCCCAATTGAGAAGGAAGTTCCCTTGTCTGACATCATTCGTCACGGAGTTACTCGCAGATGGT
Organism: Planctomycetaceae bacterium; assembly: GCA_021732415.1. Taxonomy (GTDB): domain Bacteria; phylum Planctomycetota; class Planctomycetia; order Planctomycetales; family Planctomycetaceae; genus JAKFVC01. Next base: position 12,914 of record JAKFVC010000142.1, on the reverse strand, counting down.
CTGATGCCGTTGTGTATGGCGGTGTCGCGTATTTTGTGGAAGTGCCTGATGATCCCAGCCAGGATGCCCGCGGGCAGTTTCAGCAAGTTCAGGCGCAGGTTGTCTCGCGATTGCAGATGGTGGGCAGCGATCCGACCCGGTTGTTGCAAGTCGTGATTTATCTGCCGGAACCGAGCGACTTGCCCCTGTTTAATGAGCTGTGGGAAGCGTGGCTGCCGCCGGGCCATGCGCCTTCCCGGGCGTGTATTCATGCGAAATTAGCAGCGCCCCTGTATCGAGTTGAATTGGTGATAACGGCTGCGGTGCTCGCGGTTAAATAATAAAATTTCCTGATGACAATCTCGCCGTCGAGACTTTATTTCGCTGAACCCTCTGCTGCGGCACGCCGGCTGTTGTGGCATGCGCTGTCGCTGGGATCGGTCACGCGCGATGAGCCGGAACGGCACGCGGGCTACGACAAGCCGGGAGTGTTCCTGTTTTGGGTTGTCGCGGGATTCGGGACGATGGAGGTTGAGGGCACCGAATACCCGCTGGCCCGCGGCAATTGTTGCTGGTTAGTTGATTTGCGGCAGCCGCGGAACTATCTGCCCGAGGCCGGCGGATTACTGCATACGGAGGGAGTACGATTCAGCGGGCCCGGTGTAGAGGCCTGGCTGGAAATGCTGCGTGGCCAGCCGGACTTTCATTTCAACGAGCCGAAAGACATGGCAGCGCTGCGCCGCAGTCTGCGCCGCTTGTTGGCTTTGGTCAAGAAACAGCCTGCCGGATATGAATGGGAAGTGCATCTCATCCTGACGCACATCCTGGGGCTGTTGCTCGCGAACCGTCAGCTATTGTCGGTGCCGCAGGCCGAGATCGTGCCTCCCGTGGCCCGCGTCCTGGAGGCCGTGCTGGCGAATCCCGTCCGTGACTGGAAAGCCCGCGAACTGGCCGCCATCGCACACTTGAGCTACTCGCGATTGCGTGAACTCTTTCGTCGTTCGCAGCATCAGACCTTGCATGAATTTCTGCAACGGACCCGGCTCGATCAGGCACGACTGCTCCTCGGTGATCGGAGTCTCTCGATTAAGGAAGTCGCCGCTCAACTGAACTTTTCAAGCGAGTTCTATTTCAGCCATTTCTTCCGGCACGCGACAGGCATCAGCCCGACCCAGTTCCGCGAAGATTGCCGGACATAGTGTCATTGACTGATGGTGATCGACGACACCGGGCAGGCAGTTTTCGCATGGAGCTCGGCAGTTTCGCCATGTCCGGAACTCAGCAAGTTCAGTAAGCTGTGGTCTGTTCGGTGATTGTCCCTGCGCGCTGTCTGGAACTCCCGATGACTTCGACCCCGTGTATGACAACGTTCGGTCTAATTGGACTTGGCCTGATGGGCGAGGCCATGGCTGCGCGTCTGCGAGGTGCCGGACATCGGGTCATGGGCTTTGATATTCAGTCCCGTTGCTGTGCACAGTTGAAGGCTCTCGGTGGGGAAGTGGCTCCTGATGCGGGAGCTGTCCTCGGTCAGTGTGACATCGTCCTGCTGAGTGTTCCCAGTCACTCTGAAGTGGATGTCCTACTAGCCGAAAACGTGAAGCGGCTGCGTCCCGGGCAATTGATTGTCGATACGACGACGGGTGCCCCGGAAGCGGCGATCGGGATCGCGGCCAGGCTGGCGGAGCTCGGCGTGGCCTATCTGGATGCCACCATTTCCGGCAGCAGCGCCCATGTGCGCCAGGGTGATGTGCTCTGGATGGTTGGCGGGGAACGAGCGGAATTCGATCGCTGTGCCGACCTGTTTCGCTGTATCGGCCGCGAGGCCATCTATACCGGCCCCACCGGCAGCGGCTCGAAGATGAAGCTCGTCACAAATCTCGTGCTGGGGCTGAATCGCGCGGCGTTGGCCGAGGGACTGGCGTTCGCTAGTCGACTGGAACTCGACGCGACGCAGACGCTGGCCGTGTTTCGGGCGAGTGCCGCGTATTCCCGGATCATGGACTCTAAAGGGGAGAAGATGATCGAAGGCGATTTCACGCCCGTCGCGCGACTTTCGCAACATCTGAAGGACGTGAAGCTCATTCTGGAAGCGGGATCGATCTCGGGCGCCCGCCTGCCATTGAGCGAAACGCATTTGGAACTGCTAAAAGAAGCTGAAGCGGCGGGACTAGGTCAATTGGATAATAGTGCGATCTTCCGAGTCTACCTTCCAGAGAGGAAGTGAGAAGGCATGCGACACTCTCTACACTGGCGGTATTTCCGCGGAATGGTCTGGTTGTTGGCTGCGCTGGTTGTGCCTCACCGCATGCAGGCGGCCGAGCCGACGGTGTCGTTTGTGCAACGTCCGGGAACGCTCGTGATTCGGATGGGCGACGTCGATGTGGCTGATTATACGTATCAAGATTCGCAAGTTTCGCGTCCCTATTTCGCCCATGTCAAAACTAGGTCAGGCATCCAGGTCACACGGAATCATCCGCCGCAAAAGGGTCCGGATGCCGTTGATCATGAGGGTCTACATACGGGGATCTGGTTGTCGTTCGGCGATCTGAGTGGTTGCGATTATTGGAGGCTGAAGGCGCGCACTGAGCATGACCGCTTTCTAGAAGCGCCGACGGGAGGCACAGGCAGCGGGAAGTTTGCGGTGCTGAATCGCTATCGCACGACGGACGGAAAAGGGACCGTATGCGAAGAAACGTGCCGCTACAACATTCGGGCCGTCTCGGGCGGCTATCAGATTGAAATGGCCAGTGAATTTCGGCCGGGCGATGCGGATCTCGTGTTTGGCGATCAGGAAGAAATGGGACTGGGGGTCCGCATGGTGACGGCTCTGGCCGTGGATCGTCAGCAGGGAGGACGAATCCTCGACAGTGCCGGGCGAAAGAATGGTAAAGAGGTCTGGGGACAGACCGCCGAATGGTGCGATTACTCCGGTCCGCTGAAAAACCAGTGGGTGGGGTTGACCGTGTTGTCGGCCCCCGAAAACTTTCGACCTTCGTGGAGCCACGCGCGGGACTATGGATTCCTGACGGTCAATCCGTTTGGACGCAAGGCATTCACCAAACTGGAACCGAGTCGCCTTGTGATTAAACAAGGGGAAAAGTTTCATCTCCGGTTTGGTGTCGTCGTGCATGAGTCGCCGTCTGAAACGGACTATAGTCCGTTGGAACGCTATCGTGAGTTCGCAGCGGATAAGAAGAACTAAGGCTGATCGCAGAAATAACAATGCAGGTGAGCCGGATGGCGTAAGCCCCCGGATTCCTTTTAATACAGATTTGGAAACACAGAGGCACAGAGAACACAGAGAAGTTGTCAGATCTCTGTGTTCTCTGTGCCTCTGTGTTTCAGAAATTGCCCGAGGAACCCGGGGGCTTACGCCACCCGGCTCGCCAGAGCGCTATTTAATTGGCATTCTTGAAGAGATAAGGCTGCAGCGAAATATGGCTCGCTACTTTCGATATAAGTCTCCTGAAGATGTGATCGCGGACGCAGAATCGATCGGCGAATCGTTAGCGATGTCCGACGATTTCTCGGCGTTGTTTCAGCCGATTATGGTCGGACATTTGAAGGTTGGCGGACGGCTCGCGATTCATCCCATGGAAGGTTGTGACGGGACTCTCGACGGCAATCCTGATGAGCTAACCTTTCGTCGCTACCAACGATTTGGAGCCGGCGGGGCCAAGTTGGTCTGGGGTGAAGCGGCCGCCGTTTGTCCCGAGGGGCGGGCGAACACCCGTCAGTTGCAGGTCGCCGATCATACCGCGGCGGGCCTTGAAAGGATGCTTACTATTTGCCGTGAGTCACATGCTGCGGCGATGGGTACAACGGACGGCCTAGTAGTTGGATTGCAGTTGACGCACTCCGGACGCTATAGCGTCGAAAAGCCGTTGCTGGCGACTCACGATCCGATCCTTGATCCGCTGACTCGCGACCGTTCCACTGGGCGGACCGTCGATGCCTCGACGCCGTTACTCAGTGATGATGACTTGAAGCGGTTAGAAGACCAGTATGTGAAGGCGGCGATCTGGTGCGCGAAGCTCGGTTATGACTTTGTCGATATTAAACAATGCCACCGCTATCTGCTCTCGGAGCTGTTGTCGGCGCGGAATAGGCCTGGCCTCTACGGCGGCAGTTTGGAGAATCGCACGCGATTGGTGCGCAATGTCGTGCAGCGCATTCGTCAGGAATGTCCCAATCTGGTGATTGCGACGCGGATGAACGCCTATGATGGAATTCCTTATCGCAAAGCGGAAACCGGAGACGAACCGATCGGGATCCCGTGCCGACATGACTTGCCGCTGGTGACTGCCTGGGGAACGGATCCCCACGATCATTTGCACGACGATTTGACGGAGCCGCTGCAACATGTCCGGAATCTGCGCGAGTGGGGTGTGCAGCTAATTAGTATCAGCCTGGGCAATCCTTACAGTAATCCGCATTTAGTCCGTCCGGCCGAGTATCCGCCGGTCGATGGATACTTTTCTCCCGAGCATCCCTTGCACGGTGTCTGTCGCCATTTCCGGATCGCACAAGCGATTCAGGCAGCCGTCCCCGATGTGCCGGTGGTTGGCGGCGGTTATAGCTGGCTGCAGGACTATGCCGCGCATGCCGCCGCGGCGAATGTCGGCGCAGGGCACGTGGCATTTGCTGGATTTGGCCGGGCAACGCTTTCGCATCCCGAGTTCGCTCGTGCTTTAGAAACGGAGGGCCGTTTTCATCGCAAACAAATCTGTCGGACGTTCTCCTATTGCACGGCACTGATGCGAGCGAAAGATCATCCGCTGGGCCAATATCCCACGGGGTGCCCTCCGTTCGATAAAGAAGTTTACGGTCCGTTGTGGAAAGAAGTCGAAGCAGGTCGTTGAATTGGGATAGGCTTATATCTCCAGCAAGGTGCGAAACACGATGAGCGAACCGTCCACTAACATGCCGATCCGAGAACTGTCCACGCGACAGCGATATGTCGTGCTGATCGCGGCGTTTCTCGGCTGGATGTTTGCGGGGCTGGAGATCTCATTGTTTGTGCTGATTCATCGTCCGGCGATGATCAGTCTGATGACGGAGTCGGCGGCAGCCAGCCGAACGTCGTCCGCCGCGGCGATTGACGAGCAGGCTGTCACACAGTGGTTCGCCTGGTATCAGGCGGCGTTCTTGTTGGGGGCAGCATCGGGTGGATGGATCTTCGGGTTAATCGGCGATCGCAGGGGGCGCACCCAGGCGCTGGCTCAGAGTATCCTGTGCTATTCGTTCTTCACGGGAGCCTGCTATTTCGCGGACTCACCGGTTCAACTTCTCGTGTTACGGTTTTTGGCTTGTCACGGCATCGGTGGGGCTTGGCCTAATACGGTCGCCCTGGTTGCCGAGGCCTGGCCTGATGCTTCGCGTCCCTTCCTGGCGGGAATCCTCGGGACGGCCGCGAATGTGGGGCAGGTCTTAATGGGGATGACGGGGCTGTGGTTCGATGTGACCTCGTCGTCGTGGCGCTGGGTGTTTCTGGTGGGAGCGGCCCCGGCGGTGATTGGCATCTGGTGCCTGCGGGGCGTTCCCGAGTCGGTCCGGTGGATGACTTCGCGGATCAACCCGGCGACCGATTCGGCCGGGCCGTTGCGAGAACTCTTCCGTCCGCCACTCCGGCAGCGCGCTTTGATGGGGATCTTGTTGGGTGCCATCCCAGTCATTGGCACTGCAGCGAATTCGCAATGGATCATTCCCTGGACCGATCAAGTCGCTGCGCAGCAACGAGTCGTCTCCACGACATCAGCCGATGGCAAAACAAGTTCTAAGTCGTCGCCTGCTAAAGCCGACCCGAAATCCAAAGCCCGCACGCTGGTGGCGCGATCGAGCGGGGCGGTATTCGGAAGTTTGCTCGGAGGGATTCTGGCAACGCTGTTGGGCAGACGCACGACGTATTTTCTGATCAGCCTGTTGTCTTTAATGGCGAGCACTTTTGTATTCGGCTGGCTCCATCCGCTGCACCCTTGGTTCTATACCGCGTCGTTTGGATTCGGCTTGGTGGGGGTGATCTATTTTGGATGGTTACCGCTGTATTTACCGGAGCTCTTTCCGACCCGAGTCCGAGCTACGGGAACCGGGATATCGTTTAACACTGGACGAGTTGTTGCGGCTTTTGTGGTCTTAGGTACCGGAGTGCTCGTGCGGTTATTTGGCGGAGATTATGCGAAGATCGGATTGTGGACCGGTATGATCTATGCAGTCGGAATGATCATTATCTTGTTTGCTCCGCGAACGGACGGGTCAAATCTGAAGGCGTGAATGCTGAGTCTGAAAGGATGAGCGAAAGTGCGATACCGTCCGTTGGGATCAACCGGCATCTCGGTCTCCGAAATCTCGTTCGGTGCGGGGCCGGTGTCGGCGTTGCTGACGGAAGGTTCCTTTGAAGATCGTCTGGCAGTTGTTTCTCGTGCCATTAAGCTGGGCATTAACTGGTTCGACACGGCGGCCGGCTATGGGGCCGGGAAGTCGGAAACACACCTCGGTGAAGTGCTTCCTAGAGCGGGTGGCAGTGAGCCGATCCATGTGGCGACCAAAGTTCGCTTGCTCATCGAACACGAAACCGATCTGCGCCAGTTGGTAGTCGACTCCTTTCGCAGCAGCCTGCAACGACTCAGGATGCCGCGCGTGACGTTGTTGCAGCTTCATAACTCGATGACACCGCGGCGGGGGGATGAACCGACTTCAATTACGCCTGAAGATGTTCTGGGACCGCGCGGCGTGCTGGCGGCAATGGAGGATTTGCGGGCCGAGGGTCTTGTGGATCACTTCGGTCTCACGGGAATTGGAGATCCGGAGGCGTTGTGCCAGGTGATGCGGTCTCGCCGATTTGCGACCATTCAGGCCCCCGTGCATCTGTTGAATCCGAGCGCTTTGTTAAAGACCCCTTGGGGCTTCGCAGAACCTGACTATGGCGGTTTCCTGCAGGACGCGAAGCAACTGGGAATGGGGATCTTCGCCATTCGTGTGTTTGCCGCAGGAGCGTTGCTGTGCGAACCTCCTTCCGCGCACACGTTTCGCACGCCGTTTTTTCCGCTGCCGCTTTATGAGCGGGATTCCGCCCGAGCAGCGAGTCTGAGTGAGACCCTGGGGTCGGTCCAGGCACTTCGCGAACTGGCGGTGCGCTATGTACTTTCACGACCAGAAGTGGACTCGGCGATCCTGGGCCTAGGGCAGGTGGCGCATGTTGACGAAGCCGTTCGCATGAGTCAGCTCGAGCGGATGTCGGCTACCGAAACCGAGCAAATTGCGAAGATATTGAATGAACTGCGGAATCACCAGGTTGTTCGTAGATTCTAGAGTAAGACACATGATCAATGAGCTTGGAAGAGTCATTGCCGTCGGTCTGGCAATCTTGATGTGCGTCTCCTCGATCAGCGCCGAGCCGAAAGTGGAGGGAAAACCACTAACGCCGGTGGACTTTGCTCGCGAGATCCAGCCGATTCTGCAAGACCGCTGCTTCAGTTGTCATGGGACTAAAAAGCAGGAGGCTGGCCTGCGTCTGGATATTCGTCGGCGAGCCTATCTAGGTGGAGATACTGGCCCAGCTATCGTTCCCGGTTCGAGTATGACGAGCGAACTCATTCGTCGGATTTCGACCGCTGATGAGACGCAACGCATGCCTCCGGACGAAGAACCTCTCCCCGCAGAGCAGATCGCCCTGTTGAGACGCTGGGTGGACCAGAAAGCTCCGTGGCCGGATGCGTTGGCGGGTAAGGAATCGTTTGATGATCACTGGTCGTTCCGTGGCATTCAACGGCCCGCGGTGCCGAATGCTCCTGGTTCAGCTTGGATCCGCAATCCCATCGACGCGTTTGTGATGTCCAAATTGGAACGGGAGAAAATCAATCCCTCTCCCGAGGCCGATCGGCGAACATTGGCCCGGCGGCTGAGTCTGGATTTGCTGGGGTTGCCTCCATTGCCGGCGGACGTCGATGCGTTTATTAATAGCGTCAGCCCAGACGCGTACGAGCAATTTGTGGACCGGTTGCTGGCCTCAAAGCACTTCGGCGAACGTTGGGGAAAGCATTGGCTAGATCTGGCGAATTTTGCGGAGAGCGATGGTTATGAGAACGACCGGCCCCGTCCGCACGCCTGGCGTTACCGTGACTGGGTGATTGACTCGATCAATCGAGATCTGCCATTTGATCAATTCACGATCGAGCAGATTGCGGGAGACTTGCTGCCGGATGCGCGGCCTGATCAGCGGATTGCCGCGGGTCTGCATCGCAACACGCTCTATAACTCGGCGGGCGGTGCTGATAAGGAGGAGTTCCGTACGAAGGCGGTGAAGGAACGCACTGCGACGACGGGACTCATCTGGATGGGGCTGACTCTGAATTGCTGCGAGTGCCACTCCCATAAATATGATCCGATCGCCCATCGTGAGTACTATCAGTTTTATGCGTTCTTTAATAACGCCGATGATGCCAGCGAGGGTGAAGCGGCCACGTTTAAGGCCGCGTCACGGGTCACCCAGATTCATAAGCGGGGAAGTTTTTTAGATCCGGGCCTGGCTGTAGAACCGGGGACTCCGAGCTTCCTGCCTCCGTTGGTCCCGCGTGGCCCGCAAGCGGATCGGCTGGACCTGGCCCGTTGGATTGTCTCATCAGAGAATCCGCTGACGGCTCGCGTGGCTGTCAATCATGTCTGGCAGCATCTCTTCGGCCAGGGGCTCGTGCCTACTCCCGAGAACTACGGCCGGAAGGGTGAGGCTCCTACGCATTTGGAACTGCTGGATTGGCTCGCGGCCGAGTTTCGAGACATGCAAGGGATGGCCTGGACTCGCAAGCAGTTGATTCGGCTGATCGTGACCTCGGCAACGTATCGTCAGATCTCTGTCATGCGTCCCGAGTTGGCGACAATCGATCCTGATAATCGACTGCTGGCGCGACAGAATCGGTATCGAATCGAAGGAGAGCTTGTTCGCGATCTGTCATTGGCCGCCAGTGGGTTACTCGATCCCACCGTGGGCGGCGCTTCAGTGCAGCCTCCTTTGCCGAAGGTACTCGGTCAATTGGCGGAACTTAAGAACGAGAACTTTCGTGAGGCACACGGTAACCCTCATCGTCGTGGCGTTTATGTGCACATGCAGCGGACCTTCCCCTTCCCCATGCTGGCCGCGTTCGATGCTCCTGACGGGAATCAGTGCATCGTGATGCGCGATCGGTCCACCACGCCAATGCAGGCCCTTACGCTGCTGAATGAGCCGACATTAGACGAGTGTGCGCGGGTGCTCGGCAAACGTCTGATGAGTGCCACGCAGGATCAGCGGGGCCGATTGCTGTTGGGGTTCGAGTTGTGTTTGTCTCGTCCGCCTTTGGATGCCGAGTTGACGATTATGCAGAGTTTAGTCGAACGGCAGTTGCGTGCTGGGGCTAAAGAAGAAGCGGTGTGGCGCGGAGTGGCACGGACGCTGTTGAATTTGGATGAGTTTATTACACGCGAGTGAGATGCATCGGGAAGCAGAATTGAATCCCTTGCTGGGGTGCCACTGGCTCTGCTAGTGCCCGAATAGTGCTCGACCGGTAAAGCACTGGCAGAGCCAGTGGCACCCGGGAGAAGAGTTTATTGATTTGCCGAGTGTTTCCGGTCAATAGAGGCGATGTTTATGGACGCGATTGAACAACACATCCTGCAAACACGTCGACGCTTCCTCACGAGTGCCGCCAGTGGTGCCGGCGTGGCCGCGTTGGCCTCGCTGCTGCGCGATGATGGACTGCTGGGTGCTGAGGGTTCGGCTGGAGGGATTATTGATCCACTCCGGCCGCGTCCGTCGCACTTTCCTGGTAAGGCGAAGAGCTGCATCTTCATCTTTCTGGCAGGAGGGACCAGCCATCTCGACCTGTATGATCCCAAGCCGAAACTCAAGGAACTGGATGGTCAACCGATTCCCGAGTCCTTTACGAAGGGCGTCAGGTTCTCGTTTATAAAACTGAATCAGTCGCTGCTCATGGGCAGCCGATTCAATTTTCGTAAGTTCGGCCAATGCGGGACGGAAATGTGCGAGTTGCTGCCGCATATTGGTAGTTGTGCCGACGATATCGCCCTGATTCGTTCGATGCATCATGCGGCGTTTGATCATGCTCCGGGTGAACTGGAAATGATTACCGGGAAGGACAGCCCCGGTCGTCCCAGCTTTGGGGCCTGGCTGACCTATGGTCTGGGCAGCGAGTCACAGAATCTGCCGGGTTACGTCGCGCTGATCAATCATCGTGGGCCGGTGGCTCGTGCGATGGCGTGGGGGAATGGTTATCTGCCGTCGGTCCATCAAGGCGTCGTGTTTCGGAATCAAGGCGAGCCGATCCTCAATCTGCAGACGCCGGATGATATCCCCCCTGAACTGCATCGAGCTCAGTTGGATGCGATGCGCGAGCTGAATCGATTGAAGTCGTTGCAGGTGCACGACCCGGAAATCGAGGCCCGGATTGCGGCCTACGAACTGGCTTACCGGATGCAGACGGCCGCTCCGGAGCTCATTGATCTCGCCAGTGAAACCAAGCCGACGCTGGAAGCGTACGGCGTCGAGCGCGGCGGGCAGCAGGGGATTTTCTCACGAAACTGCCTGCTGGCTCGGCGGTTGGTCGAGCGTGGTGTGCGGGTGGTGTCGCTCTTTCAACGCACGTGGGATCAGCACAAGGATCTCGAAGGAGGCCTGCGGGCGCAATGTGCAGAGGTCGACCAGCCGATTGGGGCACTGTTGAAGGATTTGAAACAACGGGGCCTGCTGGATTCGACTCTCGTCGTGTGGGGGACCGAGTTCGGTCGGACGGCGATCACGGAAAACGCCAAGCCCGGTCCCGCGGCGGGGCGGGATCATCATCCCCATGCCTTTAGTATGTGGATGGCCGGCGGTGGGATCAAAGGTGGCCAGCTGATCGGCCAGAGCGATGACCTCGGCTGGGCGGTGGCCGAAGGCGGTGTCCACACACATGACTTTCACGCCACGCTGCTGCACCTGTTTGGATTCGATCATAAGAAGCTGACGTATCGACATCGAGGAATTGATGTGCGATTGACGGACGTGGCTGGGAATGTGGTGGAGAAACTACTGGCATAAGCACACTAAAAAGAAGCGCAGAAATAACGATACAGGCGAGCCGGGCGGCGTAAGCCCCCGGATTCTTCAAGACAATTTCTGAAACACAGAGGCACAGAGGACACAGAGAATACGATAAATCCTCTGTGTTCTCCGTGCCTCTGTGTTTTCAATCTGCATCGAAAAGAATCCGGGGGCTTACGCCGCCCGGCTCGCTTGTTTATCTTCGTTATGCACAGGAGATTGGTTACGACAGACAAAGAGCTCCTCCTAATTGAATAGGAAGAGCTCTTCGTAATCACCTGCGAGAACCGTCGACTCTTATTGACCCGGAGTTGGCGGTGTGGGGACCGCCGCCGGTGTCACCGCTGATGTGGGTGACTTTCCTTGCAATTGGTTCCGCAGTTGCTTGGCCATTTCATCTTGCGGAGCCAGCTTGATGGCCTTGTCGAGTTGCGTCACGCCCTGTTGCGGGAAGCCCAGGTAGGCATAGTGGAAGCCCAGCAGGAACCGCAGAGCGGGATCGTCCGGTTTATCTTTCACGGCCTTTTCCAGGGCGCGAAGCTGATCGGTATAGTTCTGCATGCTGCCATACAGATCCTTATAGTTCTTCACCACCACGCCCCACTGATCGGCCGGCATCTGCTGCATGGCAGACTGGACGGCTCCCGCCGCTTCGTCGTACTTGCCGTTCGCGAACATGGCCTGACCGAGCATCATGACCAGCACGGGATTCTGTGCATCATCCACGACCGCATGTCGCCAGGCATACTCGGCACCCTTGAAGTCACCTGACTTAAAGGCTGCTTCGCCCTGGTCGGAGAAACTCCCTGCAGCGGGTGTTGTGGAATCACCAACTGCCACGGTCGGCGATTGGGCGGTGATGACAGGCGTCGTACCAACTAATGTGGTTGTGGTCGGATAGAGGCTACTACCATAGTTCGAGTAACCGTAGCTGGGATACCCGTAATTTGAATAGCCATAGCTCGGATAGCCGTAACCGTATCCCCCTCCATACCCGCCGTATCCACCGTATCCATATCCGCCGTAACCACCATAACCGTACCCGCCCAATCCGCCGTACAACAGCGAACCGACTAAGCCACGCCAGCCATAGCCGAAGAACGGATAGCCGAAGCCATAACGGAAGTAGGGATAACCGAATCCATACCCAAATCGTCTACCCCACAGGCCGCCATATCCGCCCCAGCCATACAGTCCGCGACCATATCCGTAGCCAAACAGGCCACGTCCGTAGCCATAGCCTCCGTAGCCAAATCCACGACCATAACCATATCCATAACGGCTATAACCGAGACCACCTAAGCCGTACCCGCCGTGTCGATAGCCCGTACCGTAGCGCGAACCGATGCCGGTCCCAGCGCCGCCGCCGACGCGGTGATTTGCCAAGGCAACTGAATGACGTCCAGCGAACGAATTTCCGGCACCGATGCTGCGTCCTCCGAATCCACCGACACCGGTACCGCGTCCGATTCCACCTGAGTGCCGACCGGCGAACGAATTACCAAAGCTACCGCCGGCTCGCTGGCCTAATCCAGAGTGTCCGATTCCGCCCGCATGACGTGCCGCGAACGATTGACCACCACCGATGCCCCGATTTCCGAGGTGGCCGGCGCCTATTCCAGCGCTATGACGACCGGCGAATGAGCCGCCTCCCATGCCGCCGTGGCCGCTGTATAAACGAGCGCCCGCACCGGCATTACCTCGCATGTCGCCACCGTTAAAACCGCCGACATGACCGCTGCGCATCCCTCCGCCATTAAAATGGCTACCACCAAAGTTGCCACCGCCAAAGTGACCGCCACCCATGTGCATGCCGCCCATGTGTCCGCCACCTCCGCCGAAATGACCCCCTCCACCTCCAAAG
>JAKFVC010000305.1 GCA_021732415.1 Planctomycetaceae bacterium | reverse complement strand
CCCCTCGCCCTGGTACTCCGGGGAGAGCGACTGTGATTGGAGTCAAGGGTTTAATTCAAATATTTTCGGGTTTAGCGCTGACAAGTGTCTACGTTAAGTAAGTTGTTAAGGATTTATGGGCAGCGTCAGATCGCGCCATTTGGTCTTGGTTCGGAGTAGCGTGTTAAGGATTGTAAGTAGCTTATGCATGCAGGCGACAAGGGCCACTTTTTTTCTTTTACCGGTGGCCACAAGCTTGTCGTAGTACAGTTTGATAACAGGGTTGTGGACGGTTGCTGAGAGTGCTGCCATGTACAGGACCTGGCGGATTACGGCACGTCCTCCGTAGATGGTTCGAGTTCCTCGAAATTGGCCGCTGTCCCGATTGAGGGGGGCGACTCCCACCAAAGCGCCAGCCGTTTGGCGGGAGACGTGTCCCAGTTCTGGCAGGAGGGCGCAGATCGTTCTGGAGGTTTGAATTCCGACTCCTTTAACACTCGTGATAATTTCCTCTCGTTCTTTCCAGGCGGGACAGGCCTGGACGAGTTCGTCCATTTGTTGATCGATGTCTCGCAGTTCCTCCGCGAGGCATGCCAACAGGGTTTCGATACTGTCCTTAACCCGCTTCGTGGTGGCTTGCTTCAGTCGGTTCTTTTCGGCTGTCTGCATTTGGGTGAGTTGTCCGCGTCGTGCGAGTAATGCCTGGAAATTCCTGGTTTCTTCGGAGGCAAGTTCGGTCAGTGGTGGATTGATGGCATGTCCATAGTGGGCCAGCACGCGGGCGTCGATTTGGTCGGTCTTGGCCAGTTTTCCCAGGCTCTTGGCAAAGTCTCGCATCTGCCTGGGATTCATGATGCAAAAGGGCAGCTGGGCCTCAGCGAGGGCGATTGCCAGCGGAATTTCAAAAGCCCCAGTGGCTTCGATAATGACCTTGGTCGGGGGCTCCGCCTTAAGGAGCGTAATCAGTTTTTGGAAGCCGGCGACAGAGTTGTCAAATGATCGTGCGAACTCCTTTGGAAAGAAGGCCAGATCGAGTGTGTCCTTGGAGACGTCGATGCCGGCGGCGAACGGGGTTGACGGTTTTGTGGTCACGAGTTTGGAAATGAGAAATCCCATCCTTGCAAATTCGGGCTACCCACGAGTGGGGCCCCAGCGACTGTTCGGGTTAGACTCAAAAAGGCGGTCGGTATCCAGCTCTCCCACGGCCTCGGGGGCCAGAGGGGCGTCGATCTCGCGACCGCCGAGTTGCTCCGCATCGTTCGCTAGGCGCTCACGATGCGGAGCAACTCGGGTAAAGAACACTTCTAGATCGTCATTCCTCAATCCAGTTGCCTACTTAACCATTTAACCATACAAGGGGCTGGGGGTGAGGGGCACGATTAACTAACGGCGCAAAGTTCCAATTTGGACGTCAAAAACAACACATTTAGACACCAAGTCGTACGACGCTCGGAGTGCCCCTCACCCCCGACCCCTCTCCCCGGAGTACCAAGGCGAGGGGAGCGAAGATTCGTCATATTTCCCGCGATCTCTGCTGTTTCGTCGCATTATCGGGTACTCGCGGTCGTTCATCGTAACTTGAAACAGGCTTCATGAATCCGTCGGCTCGTATCACTGTCAACACCGGCCCCGATCGTGGCAATCGGTTTGAAATCATTGAGGAATTGGTGCAGATCGGTCGTGCGCCGGAGAACTCGCTGGTGTTGAGTGATCCGTTGCTGGACGAGGTGCAGATCAATATCACGCGCCGCGGCGGCCGTCACGCGATATTTGTCTCGGGAACGGACGAAATCGAAGTCGACGGAACGCGGATCCCCCCCGATCGCTGGGTCTGGCTGCCGCAACTGGCACTCGTCCAGGTGACTCGGCGGACTGCACTGGAATTCGTTTCGCTGTTGACGGCCTCGGAGTCGGACTATGAAGAGGCCCCTTCGCAGACGGCTCCGGTAGGCCGCAACGGCGCCAAGTCCCCACCCGCCGGTGGAGCGGCCACCGCGACAGCATCACCCCCTGCGGCGAAACGTGGTGCGGGCACCAAGGGGGACACCAAATCAGGTGGAAAAGCCAAGCCGGCAGCGGCTCGCTTCATCACCGATCAGGCGGGTGATCCCCTGGTGAAACTTGGGGCCGACGGTCATCTCCCCGATCTGGCGTTGCAGGAGATGGGGGCTCCCGTCGTTCAAGAGAAAACGCCGGCCGATCAAGCCTCCAAATCGCTGGCCCTGGTGGCGGCATTTGTCGTCAGCATGGGGTTGTCGGTGGCGATGTTATTTCTGGACTTAGATGTGACCTCGGGCACCGTCCAGCAAGCTCAGGTCGCGCGGCGAGCGATCACAATCTATTACGGGAGTGAAAACGCCCCGCTCGAACCGTATCAGAAACTGTTGCGGAGCGCCAATTTGGCCCGTTCACGCGGCGATTACCAGGGAGAGCAGCAGTATTACCGCGAAGTTCTCAGGATGTTGCGTGCCGAGAACAAGAATTCGGTCACCGGATTGACCCGCTTGCCGTTGGAGGCGTCGCAGAAATTCGACCACTTGACGATCGCCGAGCTGAAAGCGCTGAATGGACCGACCGATCAGTTCCTAGAACTGAAGAATGACGAACGCTTAGGGCGTTTGCTCTCGATTCTGTTGCGCTCGGATTGATTAAGTTTTAGCCGATTCTGTCTTGTGAATTTGACTGCCGTCCAGTTTTTTCCTCAGACTGGCATGTTAGAGTGGCGTAAAAGACGTGTCAGTCTCGGTCCTCGTGTCAGTTCCACGAGTCCTTATCAATATCCATGCCGGCTGGTCGAATATCATGATCTGTATTTCTGTCGTTCCCGAATCGCGTCAATTGGCGAAGGTCGACATCTTCAACGCCGCCAACCAGGCCGACCTGGTCGAAGTGTGCCTCGATCATTTGCTCAAGGAACCCGAGATCCCCGATCTGCTGGAGGGAGCCAAGAAGCCAATCCTGCTCTCGTGCCGAAGAGAAATCGACGGCGGACACTGGGGTGGCACGGAGGACGAACGCCTCCTCATGCTGCGGCAGGCGATCATTGCCGGTCCGGACTGGATTGAACTTGAGGTCGATATCGCGAACAAGATCCCGCGGTTCGGCAAGACCAAGCGACTGATCAGTTTCACGCAGCTCGACCGGCCGTTGGGAAATCTCGAAGCCGTTGTGGAACGGGCTGCCGCATGCAAAGCTGACGCCATCAAGTTTACAGGGCCGACACCGACTCTTGACGCTGCGTGGCCGCTGTTAGCGACTGTCACCAAGAAGCGGGACCTCCCCGTGGTCGGCATGGGACTTGGTCGGCCGGGACTGACGTTCTCGTTGCTGGGTCGCAAGTATGGCTCGCCCTGGATTTATGCGGCCCTCGAAAAGGGGATGGAGTCCTACGAGGGCCAGGCGACAGTCGGCGAACTCGACAGCATTTACCGCTGGCGCGAAATTAACGCCCAGACGCGGTTTGTCGCAGTGGCGGGATTTGGAGAGACTGAAACCAGCACCGTTCGGGTGCTGAATGCGGGTTTTCAATTACTGGGCCTGAACTACCGCTGCCTCCCGATGGAACTCGACAAGCTCGACAACTTCGCTCAGATGTTTGAGGTCTTGAAGATCAACGCATTGCTACCTGATAAGCGCTTGGGTGGCCAGATCCTGTCGGTCGTCAAAGAGGTCGAAGATTCGGTGAAGTCGAGTCAGTTTACTGACCTGATGGTCAAGCCCGCCGACAAGGGGTGGCAGGCCTTTAATTCGCTATGGCGTGGGGCGTTGAAGGCGCTGGAAGATACGCTCGGCAAGACAGGCCCCGAAGACCGGCCGCTGGATCGGCGGAGTCTGCTGATCATTGGGGCTTCGCCGATTGCCCGCGCGTTGAGCTATGGTATTCAGCGTCGCAAGGGGATGGTCAGCGTGGCTGCGACCGATGATGAGCGGGCTCAACTGCTGGCGCAGATGTTTGATTTTCGGTTCGTGCCGATTGCCAACATTTATACAACGCTGTGCGATGTCGTCATCCTGACCGAATCCACGATGGAGAAGGGCCGACTCAAACAGACCATCAATCCGGCGATGTTTAAACCCGGAATGACAGTGATGGACGTCACCAATCTGCCACAGAACACTCCGTTCTTGGATGAAGGCCGGATGCGCGGCTGCAAGGTCGTCGAGCCATCCAAGGTCTATGCAGATCAACTGGGCACACAGTTCAAGGCCATCACCGGCCAGGAGCTGCCACCGGAAGCGTTTCAAGAAGCATTGGCCGCAGAGTAGGGCTACGCCCTTAAGGATTTCTGCAGAAATCAGGTTACATTTGTGATTCGAGTTGATGGGAGGGTGAGGCTCCCGCCGAACCGCATAGTCTGGCGAGGGCCGATAGACGCTTGCGGTTCGGCAGGAGCCTCACCCTCCCGTGACGTCGATATATCCTTCACGGCGTAGGAAGTAGGGACGCTATGCCAAAGGATTCGCACGCGACCAATCCAGGTTGATATATTTCTCGTCGTGCAGTTGCCGGGCTCGCTCAAGAATGGTCTCTTCAAAGGAGGCCGAACGGAGTGGCTCGCCGAGGACTCCTGCCGTTGCCAGTGCCAGTGATTCAAGTAAGTCGGCCTCATCCGTCGCCGGAGCGAGGTCGAACAAGCCGGGAAACTGAGGAGCTGCTTCCGTCTTGCGGAGGACCAGACTGCCATGCTGCAGGACTGCACCGCGACGTCGGCGTTGGGCACTCCCCAGGACCTTGTCCGTGCCGATCACGACGTCCATTTCGTCACCGCGACTGAAGCACAGGAAGGCCTCGGCGGGGCTATCTTTGCCAAAGCGGCTGGCACGCAGACGAACGTCGAAACCCAGTGGACAGAGGACGTCGATCACGGCGTTGTGGATTGCCAGGTAGATCTGATAGGGATCGTTTGTCAGAGGATGCGTGGCGGGCAAGACACACGAATAGGTCAACTCATGGTGATGCAGGATGGCGCCCCCTCCCGACAGCCGGCGAACGGCGGGCAGGGCGGACCACGACGGACTCGCGGACCACTCGTCAGACTTTTGAAAATAGCCCAGCGACAGCGTAGCCGCCTCCCACTGATACCATCGCAGGACGGGGGCGGCACCTGCGACGGCGGCTTCGAGCAAGGCCTCGTCGAGGGCCATGTTCCAAGCGCCCGAATGCGGTGGCGTGTCGATGATCAAATGGCAGACGCACATAATTATGGTGATTGCGGGCTGGGCACTCAGGCCTGTCTCCTAGTGGGAATTGCCAATGTAGACGGGCAGAAGTGCTCGTTCTGCATAGGGTGTGAGATTCCACTAAGAAGCGGGTGTTGGCGATGGTTCGATACTAATGACGTCCGAACCCTTGCTGGGGTCGATGGTCGAATCCCACAGCCGAAAGGCCCCGACAAACGAATTGGCATTATCGCCGGCTCGACAACCGGGTGGCAGATCCTTGAGCTTGGTGACATTGCCCCCCCCGAGGACGACATCATCGGGAAACATCGCCTCAATCAACTTGGCGAAAGAATAGAACACATGCCGTCGCCATCTTTTCTTGCCCATGCGGAGCAGCCCACGCTGACCGACGTAATCCTCGAGAGTGGCCTTCTGGTAGGACAACCGAGCCAGCTCCATCGGAACGACAATGCCGTCCATCACCAGTGCCGAGCCGAGACCCGTGCCCAGACCGAGGAACAACATCTTCCCACCCTGATAGCTGCCGAGGGCCTGCATGGCCGCATCGTTGATCAGCTTGACCGGACAATTGAATGCGGCGGTGAAGTCATACGCGATCCAGCCGGTGCCGAGGTTATGCGGTTCGGCGACGATCTTGCCGCGGCGGACCAATCCCGGATAGCCGATGGAGACCGCGTCGTACTTCCAATCGCTGGCGATCTCACGGATCCCGGCGACCATGCCCGCCGGTGTCATTTCGGGACCCGACGGAAACTTGCGCGGCTCCGACGCACCAGTCGCCAGGATCTTGATATTTGTTCCGCCGACATCGATCGCCAACACGTTCATAGAATCATCCTTAATTGAATTCGAATGTTGATATTGTATGTCACAATTCACTCGTCAACATGAACCTATCTGCCGCGACTTACGGATGTCGTCCCCACCAGATTGCCAGCAGCAGCGCGCCCGTGATCTCTACCAGAGCATAAGCGACGACGGCGGTCGTCGCAGACGTTCCGGGAAAGGCACTGGTCGCAATCACCAGACTGACGGCCACGTTGCGAAGCGAAGTCACCAGGGTCATCGACCGTCGCTTGTCTCCCGCAGGGCCACCGGCCAGCCAGCCGGCAGCGAAGCTGAAGAGCAACAAGGCGAGCATACCAGCAAATACGATCGGGCGAATCCCCGAGAGTGTATGGAACTGAGCAAACAGAACCAATCCGGTCGAGAAGACGTTCAGCAGCTTGCTGGTGAGCTCGGCAGGCTTCTCAAGCTTGTCGGCCAGGGGCGACCACCAGTGACGGATGCCCAAACCCACGCACAAGGGCAGCAACTGTGTCGCGAGGAGCGTGATCACCAACTTGATGGAATTCACCTGCAAGGGTTCATCGCCCGTCATCAAGGGGAGTAACGAGGCCAGCAGGAAGGGGGCCAGAAGGGCCGACGAAGCGGCCAGCAGGACCATCACACCAACCGCGGCGGCGATATTCCCACGAGCAAACATGGTGAAAGGAGGGCCATAGGGACCACCCGGGCACACTGCCAGAATGAGGAACCCAGCCGTCACCGACGGAGACGTGGGAAACATCAGGAGCAAACCCACCGCAGCGGCAGGGACACAGAGATAATTGGCCAGGAAGGCCCAGCCGACCAACCGCCAGTTCGTCGCGACGGCGGTCAATTGCGAATAGGTGACTTTCAGGCCGGTCGTGATCATCATCTCGATCAAAGTGATGGCCACCACGATCTGCATCAATTGGGCTAACGTCATGAAAATCCTTGCGACACGCTCCGTCGTGAACCAACTCTCGGTGAGCCGGGTGCTCTTTATTAATGGAATCCGACTCCGAGAGTCGGCTCCCCAACAGGGCACAGTTTTAGCAGTTCAGGGATCGCCGCCATAGTCAACTTTGAAAGCAATAGATCGAATCTGCCCGTGAGATAGGTTTTTGAGCATGTCGTCTTACCGGCTATGGCGGTTGAGTTTGAGGCTCGTGAAACGATGGCAGCGGTCCCCCGGCAGCGTCGGTTATGGAGCAGAGGCACATTGGTGTAGCCAGGCATTCGCCGGGGAACTATATTCGCGGAAGGGATCGCTTCGCGGTTCGCCAGCATTGGCTGGTCGCCCGTTGAAGGGTTAAGAAGAACGATGGCCGTGAGTCTCGGATGACTCGCGGGTTTTACGATGTCTGAGACGTCTTGATTTCGATGGAGCGCGACTCCTGCGGGGGTTGTCATTGAGGGTATCACATGTACGTATGCCGTTTTTTTCAGTTGCTGAGCCCGTTTGTCCACACTCTTGCGGCACGCCCTGTTCGCCGTCGACGTGGACTATGGCGAGCAGAAATCGTTGAGGCCCTCGAGTCTCGCGTGGTTCCCGCAGCGCTGACCGTCACTCCGGTGGGCAACCTCGTCACAACCGAATCGGGCGGGCAGGCTCAGTTTTCGGTCGTGCTCGATTCGCAGCCGACTGCGACGGTGACCGTTCCCATCAAGAGTTTGAACCTCAAAGAGGGTACCGTCAGCGTCAAGCAACTGGTCTTTACCACAGCCAATTGGTCCTCTCCGCAGACATTTACGGTCAAGGGTGTAGAAGACACGCTGGTCGATGGGGATAAGTCCTATCAGGTCTCATTGGGAAAATTGAAGTCGAAGGATAAAGCCTACAAGGCGCTGCCGATCAAGACGGAGACGCTGACGAACATTGATAATGACGTGCCTGGGATTCAGGTCACCGCGGGCAACAATCTACAAACCACCGAAGGGGGCGGCAAGGCCACGTTCACGGTGCGGCTGGCAACCAAGCCCACCGCCAATGTGGTCATTCCTCTGCAGAGTTCGAATCCCCTCGAAGGGACGGTGACCTCATCGCTGACCTTCACGGCATTGAACTGGAACAAAGCCCAGACGGTGACCATTACCGGCGTCAATGATTCGCAGATTGATGGTCCTCAAACCTATCAGGTTACGTTCCAGCCGGCTCAAAGCTCCGATTCGGCCTACAACGGGAAGACCGCCACGCCAGTATCTGTAACCAACACTGACAACGATGTGGCGGGAGTTTCGATCACCCCGAAGACGGGCTTGTCAGTCAACGAAGGCGCGTCGAAGGATGTGAGTTTCAAGCTGACCGCCCAGCCGACCTCGGACGTCACTGTGACGTTCATAACGACCGTCGGAGACGGTCAGGCGACCTCTTCCGTCAGCAGTTTGACCTTCACCCCGGCCAATTGGAACGTCGCCCAGAACGTCACGATTACCGGTGTGACGCTCGATGGGATCGATGGCAACAATCCCTTTACTTTCACCGTTGATACGACCAGCGACGACCCTCTGTTTAATGCCTTGCCGACTCAAACGGTGACGGTGACGATCAACGATACGGAAGCGCCGGCTCCGAATTACGATGGCATTTATACCGGCACCTATACGGGACACATCACGATCCTGGGCATTTCCACATCCAAGAGCGGCGATATCGCGGTGACGGTTGACGGGAATTCCTTCAACATGACCGAGCCCTTCGTGAAGTCAGGGACACTGGCTGGCGACGGTTCCATCAACCTGTCGGACTCGACGTCAGGGATCACCTTCGTCGGGAACACAGTGCAGAATCAAGATGGCTCGGTCGATGTGTCCGGGACGTGGACGTACTCCAAGAGCGGAGTTCACGGGAACGGCACTTGGAGCATCCATCGAGCCCCGTTGGCGACATAAAGAACTGGTCCTCCAGACCCCGTGGCAGACGCTGCTAGCGTCTGCGTTCCGACGCTGGCAGCGTCGGCCACGGGGGCGAAGACCATAAGTTAAAGCGACCTAGCCGGGCCGTCGTTGCATGTATTGCTTGATGATGTCGGCAGCCGAATTCCGTGAATCAACCACGGTCGTCTGTCCAGCCGGCACCGACCCTGCTGGGGCGGCGGGCGCAACGGCGGTGTGATCCGCAATCTGCGACGGATCAGGCAATCGCAACGGAGGAGCAATCATTCGCGGGGCGGCAGCTTTCGCGGCTGCATCCACCTGTGCTCCGGAGACAATTGTCGTGTCACCACCAAACATCTGTGTCGGATGTTCGATCTGCGCCGGATCGGTCAATTGTTGAGGAATTGTGAAATCAGCTTTGGTATCGCTGCCGGCCTGATCTGCCCTGGCTTGTTGCGTATAGTCGACGGCAACTGGCTCGGCAATGCTCTTGGTCTTCACGGCGGTATCGACAGTTCGAATCTGCATTTCGAACGCCAACTTGCCGATCTTGATCAGGTCTCCCTGCTTCAAGACAACCTGCGTCGTAATACGCTGGTTGTTGACAAACGTCCCATTCGTGCTGCCGAGATCTCGAATGCGCACGGTGAAATCGTCAACGGCAATGACACAGTGATGGCGGCTGACAAGATCACTGTTCGGGCGTAATTGGCAGTCTTCTTCGCGGCCAATCAGAAACTTCTGACGGTTCAAGGGGATCAGAGTACCCGTCTGCTTGCCCTCGATCACTTTCAAGGCTACTTGCATCTGCATGCGGAGGTCGCTCCCGTTTCCTATTGTCCGGTGGGTATCAACTGATATCCACCGCGCTTCAAATCTAGAAGGAATCTTCCGAAAGCATGATTCCTCCTTCACACCAGCCTGCGTCATCGAATGCGAACGCAGACAGGCCTGATAATATCGAGTCTCTGGCATCCTTTTTCGCAGCGTCCATCCCGGTAGAAGAACTGACCAGGACAGCATTGTCGAGGACAGATTCTAGCACGAAATTGCATCAGTGAAAACACCTAGCTGCCACTTCGTTACACGGAGACAGATGGACGGGATGCACCTTCCACTAGCGACCGACACACGAGATTTGCCCCAAGGAAAGAGATCGAACGAATGAATCCAAACTGCCTGCAAAGATGTCCGCGAACGCGGCTATTTATAATACGTCTACATTATCTATACAAAAATGGGTTGTCAATAAGAGCCCTGAAAAATCACTGCGTTTGATAGGATCCGTCCATCTCATCCGGTCACAATCTTCGTCACGAGTTGTCGATGAATAAGACGAAACAGACGAATGCTCCGGCCGGCTGTTTTCTGATCTCTTTCGGTACGACGACTATGCGATAATCCCGAATCGCGGGCGGCGACCCAATTTGCCAACGCTAAGTGTTTACCCGTGTCGATCGCGATCTTTGCCGTTAGACTAGGATGCAGCTGGCGGGTATTAACGAGTCGATCATCAAAAACTCACGAGAAATTGATGTGGGAAAACCTGAGACATCATCCGATCGAGGCCTAACTTTTTCTCTTGACCGGCTCACGATCGATGACCAACAGGCGACAAGATGTCTGTGTCCGGTTGGACTCAAACGGTTACAGACGACGGTCCAAAAAAAGGATTCGCGATGAATGCTCCGGCAGCAGGTTCGACTCAGTCAGATGCGACGCGGATCCTTAGACAGTGGGTCTATGCCCTGGTGATCGTCAGCGTGCTGATGCTGCAGTTGGTGCGCATTGCCAGTGTCACCGCGCTCTATAGTCCCGCCGCCTGGCCCCGCCGGGTCCCTGCGCATTCGCCCATGTTGAGTGCCAACGATCGATCTCGATGGTGTACCGTCTGGTCGCTGGCGGAACGGGGCACGTTTCAAATCGATGAAATCATCCGCTACCCAGGATGGTCGACCATCGACATGGTCCAGCAGAATGGCCATTTCTACTCCAGTAAGCCTCCCGTCTTGCCAGTTTGCGTCGCTGGACTGTATTGGGTCATGCAGCAAATCACCGGCTGCGATTTGCTGCACCACACGCATGGTGTCGTCCAGTCAATTCTGATCCTGATCAATCTGATTCCGTTCGCGATTTCGCTGATCCTGTTGACGCGTCTCGTCGAACGCTACGCGAAACAGGATCTGACGCGGATCTTCATCATTGTGGCGGCGGCATTCGGCACGTTCCTGTCAACGTTCTTGAACACATTCAACAACCATACGGTCGCGGCGAACTGCGTGCTTTGGTCGCTCTGCCCATTGTTGCGGGTGACTGCCGGCGGCGAAAAACGCTGGTACTGGTTTAGCCTGGCGGGGCTGTTGGCCGCGTTTGCAGTCGTCAACGAACTGCCCGCGGCCCTCTTCCTGGCGCTCATCGGATTAGTATTGCTGCGGCAGGACTGGCGTCTCGCTTTGCTGGCGTTTCTACCAGCAGCCCTGGTGCCATTGATCGCCCATTTCGTCCTGACCGTCATCCAGACAGGGGGGCTGAAACCGTTCTATGCGAGCTTTGGGACCGAACTCTACAACTTCCGCGACAGCTATTGGTTGCACCCTCAGGGGATTGATAAGGCCACCGATCCCTCGTGGCTGTATTTCTTCCATTGCACCATCGGCCATCATGGAATCCTATCGCTATCCCCCATCTTCCTGCTGACCTGCTGGTCCTGGTTGCGCGGCTACCGCGGTGCAACATCCGAGCGTCGCACTATCTATTGGCTCAGCTTGATCTGCACAGCGGTCGTGCTGGGTTTCTATATGACGCGGACCGCCCAGTACAACTACGGCGGACGCACCAGCGGACTGCGGTGGATGTTCTGGCTGACGCCGCTGTGGCTCGCGGCGATGGTCCCCGTTCTCGATGACGGCCTGACCCGTCCATGGTTCCGTCGTTTTTGCCTGCTGCTGTTGGCCGTGTCGATCTTCTCGGCGAGTTTTCCCTGGAACAACCCATGGACGCATCCGTGGTTATTTCAAGTTCTCGAGCAGGCTGGCTTAATCAAGTACCAGTAGACACGCCGCTGTCAGACAATCGAAGACAATGACACGCTGCTCGTGACGCCCGGCGATGTTGGCCTTGAATTGTCGGGGCGCCGCCCGTTATGGTCGCTGGAATGTTTGAAGTTGGTGTTGTTTCACGGGGAAGCATTGATGATGGTATCGCGCTCACTGTCATTTCGGATGGAAAACGACAGCACAAGGGTCAGCCTGCTGGGATGCGGGCTGGCAACGTTGTTTGCTCTGCTAGGTACGAGCTTAACATCGGCATCGGCCGCTGAGGGACGCGTCTCCTTCAATCGAGACATCCGCCCCATCCTGTCGGATACCTGTTTTCGCTGTCATGGTCCAGACGACCAGCAACGTAAGGGGAAACTTCGCCTGGATGTCCGCGACGCAGCCCTCAAACCGGCCGAGTCCGGTGACATCGCACTCGTCCCCGGCAAGCTCGACGAGAGTGAATTAATCGCGCGCATCACGGCGACCGATGAGGTGTCGCTCATGCCGCCACGCAATTCGGGGAAGAGCCTCACACCGGCCCAGATTGAATTGCTGAAACGCTGGGTGGCCGAAGGAGCTGAGTATCAGGGCCACTGGGCTTTCATCAAGCCCGAGCGTCTCGGAGTTCCCCCCTCTGCTTCTGGCGCGACGATTCACAATCCGATTGATGCCTTCGTCCAGGCCAAATTGAAATCTGAGGGCCTGCAATTTTCGCCGTCAGCCGACAAGACCACGCTGATTCGTCGCGTGTCGCTCGACTTGACCGGACTCCCGCCGACTCCCCAAGAGGTTGACGCGTTTCTCGCCGACAATTCCCCCGCCGCTTATGAGCGTGTCGTCGACCGGTTGCTGAGTTCCCCACGCTATGGCGAACGCATGGCGATGCAGTGGCTCGATTTTGCGCGCTATGCCGACAGCAATGGTTTTCAAGTCGACAGCGGACGCTTTCAATGGCCCTGGCGCGACTGGGTGATCAAGTCCTTCAACGACAATCTCCCCTTTGATCAATTCACGGTGCAACAACTCGCTGGCGATATGCTGCCGAATGCGACTCCGGCTCAGATCATCGCCACTGGGTTCAACCGCAATCACAAGCTCAATGGCGAAGGGGGCATCATCGCCGAGGAATGGCGTGTCGAAACCGTCATCGATCGCGTCGAAACCACCGGTCTGACGTGGCTCGGACTGACCTTCAATTGTTGTCGCTGTCATGATCACAAATACGATCCGATCACGCAGAAGGAGTTCTATCAATTCTTCGCCTTCTTCAACAATGTCCCGGAAAGCGGCACGCTGCAGGGGGAGACTCGTAATACCGACCCCACCTTGGCCGTGTTGACTCCCGAACGGCAGGCGGATGTGGCCAAGTTCGAGCAGGCACTCAAGGCGGCTGAAGATCGGTTGGTAGCTGAGAGCAAGACGCTCTCGCAGTTGATCACCGCCTGGGAACCCAAGCTGCGCGAACAGATCGCCGCGAACGAAGCCACCTGGCGCGGCCTGAAACCCACTGTGGTGAAGTCACTCGGCGGCGCCACGTTGACGCGGCAGGAGGATGGTACTTATCTCGCCAGCGGGAAGAATCCCGATCACGACACCTACGAAATCAACGCGCCGCTAACCGCGGGAACTTTCAGTGGCTTACTGCTCGATTGCCTGACCGACGCGCAACTTCCGCAAATGAGCCTGGGACGATTTTCCAATGGCAATTTTGTCCTGTCGAGTATCGATGCCGAAATCTCTGCCCCTAGTCTCAAGGACCCGCTGAAGGCCACCTTCAACAAGGTGGAAGCTGATTATTCGCAGAGCGGCTGGGACATCAAGTTGATTCTGGATGGTAACCCCGCGAACGGCTGGGCGGTCGATGGGCCCACGAAAAAGGAACCGCGGAAGGCGATGTTTCTGGTCGAGGCACCGCTGACCGTCCCATCGGATGCAACCATTGCTGTGCGACTACATCACACGGCAATTGTCGGCCACAATATTGGCCGGTTCCGGCTGTCCGCCACGTCGCATCCTCCGGCTGCCGTCACTTTGGGGGGGACGCAATACCCGGAATCGCTGCGTGAGCTCCTGGCCTTGGACGCCGCGAAACGGTCGCCTCAACAAGTGGCCGAGTTAGAAAAATACTTCCGGGCCAACGTCGACAGTCCCATCAAGCAAGCCGAGTTACTCGTCGCCAAAGCCAAGAAGGACCTCACTGATTTGCAGGCCCAAGTTCCCACTGTCATGGTGATGCGGGAAGGGCCTGTCCGAGAAGCCTTTATCCTGCAACGCGGTGAATACGAAAAGCGGGGCGACAAGGTCGTGGCTGGATTACCTGCCGCATTGCCGCCTCTGCCTGCAGGTGCCGAAATGAACCGTCTCGGGTTGGCCAAGTGGATTGCTGATCCGAGCAATCCGTTGACGGCACGCGTCTGGGTGAACCGTGCGTGGGAACGTTTCTTCGGTACCGGACTCGTGAAGACCTCCGAAAACTTTGGCTCGCAGTCTGAGTTCCCCAGTCATCCAGAGCTCCTGGATTGGCTGGCGGTGGAATTCATGCAGCCCACGGTATCGCCCGCCGTGAACGGGCAGCCGGCTCAACCGTGGGATATGAAGGCCTTTCAAAAGCTGGTCGTGATGAGTGCCACCTACCAGCAGTCGTCGCACGTCACGCCGCAGCTCATTGAACGCGACCCTGAAAATCGCCTGCTGGCCCGGGGGCCACGCTTCCGGTCCTCCGCCGAGACTCTGCGAGACCAAGCCCTGGCCGTCAGCGGTCTTCTCGTGGAGAAGTTGGGCGGCCCCAGCGCGCGGCCCTATATGCCCGACGGCGTGTGGGATGAAACGAGCAAGTATGGCGACTTGCGGAACTATCAGCCAGACGCGGGAGACGGGTTGTATCGCCGCAGCATGTATACGATCTGGAAGCGAACCGCCGCTCCCCCCAGCATGCTGTTGTTCGACACGCCGAATCGAGAAATCTGCACGGTCAAACGGTCGCGAACCAATACTCCATTACAAGCCCTGGCGTTGCTCAATGAGGTGACGTTTGTCGAAGCCGCACGCAAACTGGCCGAACGCATGCTGACCGAAGGAGGCCAGTCAACTGAAGAGCGATTGACGTACGGCATCCGTTTGGCACTCGCCCGACGGCCCACCGACCGCGAGTTGACCGTTCTCGCAGAGGCCCTCAAGTCCGATCTGACACATTTCCAGCAGCACGCCGATGAGGCCGCTAAGTTGCTGGCCGTAGGACAAGCCAAACCCAAGCCTGAACTAAATGCCGCGGAAGTGGCGGCATACACATTGACCGCGAATGTGTTGCTCAATTTGGATGAGTTTGTGACGCGAGAGTAATCAGCCGCTGGGCGTTAGCCCGCGGTTCGGAATGACAACCCGCTTGATATTGAAATCGAACCGGACGCGAGTGCGTGCCGGCTGACAGAAGCAGGATCCGCCATGCGTAATCCATTCGCCCTCCAGGATGTCCTCAATCGCCGCCTGTTCCTAAAAGATTCGGGCGTGGCGTTGGGCGCCGCCGCTTTGAGCTCGCTGCTACCCGCCACAGCTGGGGCCGAAACTGCAGTGACGGCCCCGGCAATCGGGCTGCCAGGTTTACCACATCATCTGCCCAAAGCCAAGCGGATCATCTACCTGTACCAGTCGGGGGCTCCCTCGCAGATGGATCTCTTCGACTGGAAGCCCGAGGTCGCCAAGCATCGCGGCGAAGATCTGCCCGAATCGATCCGGCGCGGCCAGCGACTGACGACGATGACCTCGGGGCAGGCCAAGTTCCCAGTGGCTCCCACCATTTTTAAGTTTGCTCAACATGGCCAGGGTGGCCTATGGATGAGCGAGATCATGCCGCACATGGCGAGCATCGCCGACGAGTTCTGCATGATCCGGTCCTTGCACACCGAGGCCATCAACCACGATCCGGCCATCACCTTCAGCCAGACCGGTTCGCAACTTGCCGGACGTCCCAGCAGCGGTTCCTGGGCCAGCTATGGCCTGGGAAGCGAGAATCAGGACCTTCCGGCCTATGTCGTGCTGACATCCTTCGGGAGTGGCCGGCCCGATGACCAGCCTCTCTATGACCGCCTGTGGGGAGCGGGATTCCTGCCTTCCAAGCACCAGGGAGTCAAGTTTCGCAACAAGGGAGACGCGGTCCTGTATCTCTCAAACCCACCCGGGATCGACCGGACTGCGCGGCGGAATACTCTCGATCGTCTCGCTGCTTTGAACCAGCAGCATTTTTCCAAGATCGGCGATCCTGAGACACAGACTCGCATCGCCCAGTATGAGATGGCCTTCCGCATGCAAACCAGCGTGCCGGAACTGCTGGATGTCTCGACGGAACCGCAGCATGTGCTCGATCAGTATGGCCCCGACGTCAAACGTCCGGGCAGTTACGCGGCCAATTGCCTGCTGGCCCGTCGCCTGGCGGAACGCGACGTCCGCTTCGTGCAACTCTTTCACATGGGCTGGGATCATCATGGCGGACTGCCCGCAGCTATCCGAGGGCAGTGCCGTGACACCGACCAGCCCACTGCAGCGTTGATCAAGGATCTGAAACAACGCGGTTTGTTAAAAGATACGTTGATCGTCTGGGGCGGAGAATTCGGTCGCACCATTTATTCTCAAGGGGGCCTGACCGATACCGACTACGGTCGCGATCATCACCCTCGTTGTTACACCGCGTTGCTGGCAGGAGCTGGGGTTAAGACCGGGACGACCTACGGCGAAACCGACGATTACTGCTACAACATCACGCGTGACCCCGTCCACGTGCATGACTTCAATGCGACCATCCTGCATCTGATGGGAGTCGATCACACGCGGCTCACCTACCGTTATCAAGGACGAGATTTCCGCCTGACCGATATCCACGGAGAAGTCGTGAAGGGAGTTCTGGCTTAAAACCAGATTGCGGTGGATGGGAGGGCGAGGCTCCTGCCGAGCCTAGCACGAGCTTGAGCTCGGCGACCGCCGGAGGCATTAATACTCAGCCTCCGGCGGACTCCGACCTGCGGTCGCGTTAGGCTCGGCGGGAGCCTCGCCCTCCCATCAGTCGGAATCTGCAAAGCTGTCTTCATCCTGCGTGTCTTTGCGGCCTGCGTCACAGCGCTTATAGTACGTAAAGCATTCCTCGGAACGGCGCTCATTCTGCACGGCACACTGTAGACATCCCACCGGAGCAAACCATGAATCAGGCAGTGACTCGACGGCAGTTTCTCGGACAGACCACGGATGCCGCTGCCGTACTGGCAATGGCCGCGTTGTTCGGCACCCGGCCAGCCGCAGCGGAAGACAAGCCGGCGGGTTGGAAGGCGGGAGTCGCCAAAGCTGTGATCACGCCGGAGAAATCGGTTTGGCTGGCGGGCTATGGCTCGAAGCGCGCCCCCGATGGCAAACTGCACGATTTGTGGATGAAAGCCTTGGCTCTTGAAGACAATGCGGGCCACAAAGCCGTCTTGATCACCAGCGATTTCCAAGGCGTCCCCAAATTGATGAGCGATCCGGTGTTCGATCAGTTGAAGACCAAGTACGCGATCGAACGCCACCAGGTCATGTTTACCTTCTCGCACAACCATTGCGGGCCTCGACTGGGTGACGATCTGATCGACTATTATCCGGTCGAGGAAGATCAGGAGAAACTCGTCGAAGAATACACCGCACAGATGGTGGTCAAGACGGTCGAAATGGTCGGCGAGGCCTTGAAAAAGCTGGCTCCGGCCAACTTGCAAATGGGCGAAGGTCGGGCGACTTTCGCCGTCAACCGCCGCAACAACCGCGAAGCCGACGTCGCGGCTCTCCTCGAAAAGGGAACTCCGCTGGTGGGCCCAGTTGACCATACGGTCCCCGTGCTGACGGTGACGCGTCCCGATGGGGCACTCGAAGCCATTTTGTTTGGTTACGCCTGCCATCCGACGACGCTGAGTTTCTTGACATGGTGTGGCGACTACCCCGGCTTTGCGCAGGTAGAGTTAGAAAAGAATCATCCGGGCGCGACGGCCATGTTTGTGAACACGTGCGGGGGAGATCAGAATCCGCTGCCGCGCCGCAAAGTCGAACTGTGTGAGAAGTATGGTCACATGCTGGCTATGGGAGTCGAAGAGGCCCTTAAACAACCCTTGAAGCCGATTTCGGGGGGACTGAAGACGGCGTTTGAAGTCATCGACCTGACCTACTTATCGGTCGTCCCGCGGGAAGAGTTGGAAGCTCTGAAAAAGGACGGCACTGGAATCAAGCAACGCTGGTCGACGCGACTGTTGAAGAAGCTGGATGCCGGCGGCAAGTTCGAATCGGCCTATCCCTACCCGATCCATGCCTGGCAACTTGGTAAGGAAATGCTGGTCATCGGCATGGGGGCCGAGACTGTTGTGGACTATGCACTGCGGTTCAAAACCGAATTCGGGCCGGGCACCTGGGTCTGTGGCTATGCGGACGACATGATCTCGTACATACCTTCACGACGGGTCTGGGAAGAAGGCGGCTACGAAGGTGGCTCAAACCTGTTCGAATACGGCCGCCCGGCCTATCGCTGGGCCGGAGACATCGAAGACCGTATCTCGGCCTCCGTACATAAACTGGTGAAGCAAGTAAAAGGGTGACCCCCCGTAGCCGACGCTGCCAGCGTCGGTCAACCCCGCGCGTTACCAGCCCTCAGGCAGCGCTGGTACCGTGGCTCGTACGATCTCCCGAATTGCTTGTCCTTCCGTCTCGGAAATCACCGTCGCTTGGGAATCAATCTTGGATGTCATCAGGATCTCCTTAATGCGCCTCCACACTGCGGTGCGAGGCTCGTCGGGAAGTGCTGTAAACGCGGGAGAGGTTACCAGATAACTCAAACGGTATTTGAACAGCCGAGTCTCAAGATCGAATTCCCGCAACGAACGTCCTTGGGGATCACGGCCTCCTTGCTGCTCGAACCATTGCCGGTAGTCTGCATTTCCGACGACCGGCGCGGGCAGCGGAGACTCGTCCAGAAGCAGGAGATATCGCACCAACGGCTCTAAGGCAGTGATCGGTTTTTTCAGCCGTGCTTCGTAATTGAGTCGCGTGATCAAGTTGTGTCCGTGTACCTGATGGTCCAGTACCAGATGTGGCAGGATATCGCTCTCTGTCGACAGATATTTGGTTAGGTCACACGATTTGGCAATGTCAAACGGAACCGTGGGCACGGGGGGCTTCCGACCGGGTTTCTCAGAATCTCCGAAGGCATTTCCGAGATGTCCCAGTGAATGGGCGGGCCCCGTCACGTACCAGCCAGCCCATCGTTCTTCATAAGTCGTCGCATGTGTAATCCGCGACCATCCGGTTTGCAGTTGTCCCAGCGAGTCCGTCGTAAACGATCTCACCAGGTGGCCGGGAACGCGTAGCGTGCTGCGTGTCAGATGGCACAACAAGCACGATTCGTCTCGACGGAGTTGCACATCACCATTCTCGGGTTGTAACAGGCTGTAGAACGTTCCTCCGAGGTCTGGATCAGCGGCAGAGATCTCAATCAGTGAACTCCCCGGCACCCACCCGACATAGACATCATCATTGAAATAGATCGCCCGAGGCGTCGCCGGCTTGATCAATTTGGCCTGGGCCGATGATTTAGAAAATACCAGCAATTGCGATGAGACCGGGATTCGCAGTTCGCGCAACAGGTGCATCAAGACGCCCGGAGAGCCAGATTTTTCCAGCGTGACTTCCCTCCGTTCCAGCTTCTGTTGCAGCTTACTGACGGGGTCCCGCGGTGTAGTTTGCGAATAGCTGATCGGAAGCTGGTTATAAGGCAGTTCAGTTTCCGCAGCGGTCGGCAACGAAAGCCTCTGTGCCGCAGTAACGGTTGGTTTCGGTGCGAGCGATTGCTGGGCATCAACACGCACCACGAGCAACAGGCCGAGGCAGATCACCGCAGCAATGATGTGGCGGGGTACCATGTTAGAGAACGCGACCAACGAGTGCATTACGAGAACTCTCTAACTCTTACAGCAACCCTAGTTCCTGGACGAGCACCCGGAAAAACGGCTCGACGTCCGTGACCAGCCCCACCGTTTGAAACGTCCCGCGGTCGCCGAGTTTCGTCACGGTGGCCGGGTTGATGTCGACACAGACCACCTTCACCCGGGCTGGCAAGATGTTACCGACGGCGATCGAATGCAAGGTCGTCGCCACCATCAGACAAAATGTAATTCCGGGTACATGCTGCCGCATGACTCGCTGAGATTCCAGGGCATCGGTAATGACATCCGGCAGCGGCCCATCGTCGCGGATACTCCCACACAACACAAACGGCACATTCTGCTGCACGCACTCGTACATGATTCCCGACGTGATCACGCCAGCTTCAACGGCTTGCTTGATGCTTCCCAACCGGCGAATGCGATTGATCGTGCGCAGGTGATGTTCGTGGCCGCCTTCGGTCGACCGTCCTTCGGCCATTGAGACTCCCAGGCTGGTCCCGAAGAGCGATTGTTCCATGTCGTGCGTGGCGAGGGCATTCCCGGCGAATAGCACATTGACATACCCGGCTTGAATCAGTTTGCTGAGATGATCGCGACTCCCGGTATGGACGACGGCTGGCCCCGCGACAATCAGAATGCGACCGTTGCCGGCCTTGGCCTTTCGCATCTCGGCGGCAATTTCGCGGAGTGTGACGCCCTTGGGTTTCTCGCTGGAAACCGTGCTGTTCATGAAGGAAAACGCGTCATGTTCCCCACGGGCGGGTTCCTGCGGCTCGACGCGAACTCCTTGATGGCCGATGACGATCATCTCACCCTGTTTGACGTCGGTCATCGGCACCGTGGTGACGATTCTCGAGGCCACATCGACCCGCAGTCCGCAGTCCATTTCGGGCAGCTCCAACTGCATCCAGTCCCCATTGAGGCGGACTTCGGTTTCCTGGTTGGTCGTGCAATAAAAACCTTCCGGGAACGCTCCGTCCATGTCTGCCGCGACCAGCACACAATCACGATCATCAACCGGGACAGCTCCGTGACGGCTGATCGACGCGAGGATCTTCTGTAACTGAGCCGACGAATCAGCCATCACCTGCAGTCGAGCCCGGCTGGGGTCGTTTCGTTCCTGCCCGATCTGGATATCGTCGATCTTGTAGCGACCACCCAGCATCATGATTTCGTCAAGAATCTTGGGCAAAATCAGACTGTCGATGATGTGCCCTGCGACTTCGATTTCTTCTGAGAAGCGAGGCGATTTGGCATCGTGAGCCGGCGCGGTCATGGCAGTTCCTGCGGTTTGGTGCAACGGACCAGTCCAGCGTATTGTACCCGTTGATCGCGAGAGAAGCACGGTGCGGATGGTCCAACCTACCGACACGCTCAACATTCAAAATTCCATTGATGCGTTGCAATCTTCGCGTGGTGTGATTAATCATCCACGATGAAATCCTCGCGCTGGAATGCCATTCATCGAAGGGAATGCTCCCATGTGTCCGACAAGTCCCATCCGTCCCCTAAGTCGCATCCTTTACGCAGTGCTGGTGCTCTGTATATTTGCAGGGGAGCATCGTTCGTCTGTCTGGGCTGAGGTCCCTCCCGAGACCCTCACACAATGGCTGGAAAAATCGGCCCTGGCCCCTGAAGCGTCTCTCAAAGAAACGCAAGCCTATTGTGCTGCACGCGTTCCCAAGATGCCCGCCGTCACAACGCTCGCGGAATGGCAGACTTATGCCCAGAAATTGCGAGAAGAGACACTCGCGAAGACCGTCTATCGCGGACAGGCTGCGGCCTGGCGTGATGCCAAGTTGGGCGTGGAGTATCTGGACGACATTGCTGGAGGACCGGGATACAAGATTCGCAAGCTACGGTACGAGGCTCTTCCGGGTCTGTGGATTCCGGCGCTGTTGTACCTGCCGGAAAAGATGTCGGAGCGCATGCCAGTGGCCCTTAACGTCAATGGCCACGATCCCAACGGGAAGGCGGCCGATTACAAACAATTGCGGTGTATCAATCAGGCCAAACGCGGGATCATCTCCTTGAATCCCGAGTGGCTGTACATGGGCCAGTTCGCGCTGCCCGACTATGCCCATTACCGTTTGAATCAGCTCGATCTCTGTGGGACGAGTGGCTTGGCTCCGTTCTATCTGTCGATGAAGCGAGGGCTCGATGTTTTGCTCGCGCAACCCAATGCTGACCCAACACGCGTCGCAGTGTCTGGGCTCTCCGGTGGCGGGTGGCAGACGATCTTCATCAGTTCCCTCGACACCCGCGTCACGTTGTCGAATCCGGTCGCTGGCTATTCGAGTTTGCTGACTCGGATTGGTGTCACTGCAGATCTGGGGGACTCGGAACAGCAACCTGTCGATCTCGGACTGACTGCCGACTATACCCATCTGACCGCGCTGCTGGCCCCGCGGCCGACTTTGCTGACATACAACGCCAAAGACAACTGCTGCTTTGTAGCGGCCAATGCCCTGCCGCCATTACTGGCTGCGGCCGAGCCGGTATTCAAGCTGTATGGGAAAGAGGCCAATCTGCGTACCCACGTCAACGAAATCCCGGGTGACCATAATTACGGTCAAGAGAATCGCGAAGCCCACTACCGCATGCTGGGGGATCACTTCTTCGCCGGAACGACCTACGACGCTCACGAGATTCCTTCCGGAGACGAGGTCAAATCCAAGTCGGACTTGAATGTGCCCCTGCCGGAGGGGAACGCCACGCTCCACAGTCTGGCTGTCAATGCGATGCGCGAGTTGCCTCGCAATCCAGCGCTGCCGGCAACCCGCGAGGCAATCACGCAATGGCAGTCGTCGCGACGAGAATCGCTGAAGAGCATTCTCCGATACAAACCATTGGTGGCCACCGCCGAGGCGATCTCGAAAGAGTCCGTCGGGGAAACCAACATTGTCGTCTGGAAACTGGACCTGCAACAACAGTGGACGTTATCTGCGATCGAGTTCACACCATCCGCTGCAGTCGGAACCACAATTCTGATTGGGGATGCTGGCCGCAAAACATTGCAGGGTGAAGTGCAGTCCTTGCTGAAAGTACACCAACGAGTCATTGCCGTCGATCCGTTTTACATGGGTGAGTCCGCCCTTGGAAAGCGTGATTTTCTCTATGCGTTGCTGGTGTCGACAGTGGGAGATCGGCCCCTCGGCGTTCAAGCCGCTCAACTGGCGGCAGTCGCTGACTGGCAATATGCCGCTCATCCCCGAGAGCCCGTCACTATCCAATCACATGGTCCGCGAACGAGCTTGATGGCGTTGTGTGCTGCGGCAGTTCAATCCAAGTCCATTGCCGAAGTTCAATTGCACAAATCGTTCGGCAGTTTGAAAGAGATCATCGAACAGAACAAGATGGTCAATGAGACACCCGAACTGTTCTGCTTCGGGTTGCTGGAGACTTTTGATATCGCACAGCTTGTGGCGTTGTCGGTACCGCGTAAAGTTGTGTTTCCGGCTCCCAGCGAACGGGTTACCAAGGAACTGGGCGGGTTGAAGGACGTCTATAAACTGCTCGGTGTCGAGTATGCTCCGGCGCCGTAAGGATCGTGGGACGGGTCTCCAGGCCCGTCCGTCCTTGTCTGAATTAAGTCCCTCCGTAAGCGGCAATCTTGCAGTTTGGGGTCGAGCCTTCAAATTTCAAAATTGGCATTTGCCGTTGTGGCTCTAGCACTATCAAAGGTCGGCCAATTTTGAAGTTTGAACGCCCGACCCCTCTTTTAGGCTGACGGACGGGCCTGGAGACCCGTCCCACGATCCCAAGGCTGAAGGTAATTCTTTTCGATGCGTGTGGCCTTAATCACTGGAATCAGCGGACAGGATGGAAGCTATCTGTCCGAGTTCCTGCTGGCGCGCGGCTATCAGGTGCATGGGACGATCAGCTCCACCAGCCGTTCCGCCGAGCCTCGTCCGCACGATCAATCGGCGGCGCAAGCGGGTGTAATCCTGCATCCTGTCGATCTGACTGATGGGGGCAACCTGTGTGCCTTGCTGGAACAGATTGCGCCGGATGAGATCTATCACCTCGCCGCCCAAAGTGATGTGCGACTGTCATTCCAGATTCCCGTTCTGACGGCCAATGCCATCGTCATGGGAACATTGAGAGTCCTCGAGGCGATACGCAGCTATCAGCGTCGGACCGGACGCACTACGCGTCTCTATCAAGCATCTTCGAGTGAAGTGTTTGGCCTGCCTCCCGTGACGCCGCAGACCGAAACGACTCCCTTTCATCCGCGATCGCCGTACGCGTGTGCCAAGGTGTTTGCCTACTGGCAGACGGTCAACTATCGCGAGGCTTACGGGCTCTATGCCTGCAATGGCATTCTCTACAACCACGAATCGCCGCGGCGTGGTGAGCTCTATGTCACGCGAAAAATCACGCGGGCGGCGGGGCGGATCAAAGCGGGGCTGCAGAAGAAACTGTTCCTGGGGTACATTGACTCTCGTCGCGACTGGGGATTTGCGGGCGACTATGTGGAATGCATGTGGCTGATGCTGCAACAGGAGACTCCGCAGGATCTCGTGATCGCCACCGGGCAGACACATTCGGTCCGTGATTTTCTAGACACGGCATTCGGATATCTTGAACTCGATTGGCGTGAGTTCGTCGAAATTGACCCCGGCTACTTTCGACCGGCGGAAGTCGGCCTGTTGTGTGGCAATGCGGAGAAGGCTCGGCGGGTACTGGGGTGGTCGCCGAAGGTCGATTTTCGGACTCTCGTTCAAATGATGGTCGAACGCGACTGGCAACTGGCGTCAGAAGAAGCGAGGTGCCTGCAGAGTCCTACTTCGTGAAGATCTGCTCCGCACGCGCCCGCCAGGTCTGATCATCAATCTGTAGCAACTTCTCCCGCTGTGCCACGGTGATCCAAGTCGGTCGAACCATCCCTTGTTCCAGTCCTTCGATCAGTGTCTTCTGCCGGACTTGGCCGTGTAACAGACCTTCAAGTGCCAAGTGTCGATTCTTCTCGGAATAGTGGCCCAATCCCTTGACCAAAGCCGTTACCGCCCCGGCGTGGTCCATGTCGGCGAGAGCACAGACCGCACCCCGTTGCAGATCAGGATGGACGCCAGGTTGCAAATACCTTGTGAGCTGCGGGCCGTATCGATCCCAAGTGCTTAATCCCAAGATCCGCATCGCGTCGTACCGAGCACCGACAGGCTCTTTCTCGTCCTCAACAAGATTCGCCGCCTCTTTGATCGCCATCTGCCAGCGAAGTAATAACTCCTGTTGATCGAGCAGGATTTCCTCCATTCGCTCGCGCGGCCAGAGTCCTTGCTGGCCGATCCCGCTGATAATCCCACCACCAATCACGGCGGCTCGCCAATCGTGAAGAGGCTGGTTGGGTTCTGGGAGAGCTACTTCGAGCACGGCTCGAATGATAACGGGATTATTCTGTTTGCCTGTTTCGATCGCGATCTGCCAGATCCACGGGATCCGTCGGTATTCTTCCGGCGTTCCGGGTGTGAGTTGGTCCGTGAGGCCGAGGATGAGTTCACCCGCCAATTCCGGATTTCGCTTGATCAATTCGTGGCGATTGGTCGCGGAAATCCTCTCATCAAGGATCTGTGCGACGAGATCACGAACTTTAGGGGAGGCAATCGGCGGAGGAACATCACCGACCAGCGTGACTGTTCGGGCGGCGATCACGAATTGCGTTACGGGGATCGTGGTTTGACCATTCACCGCTTGAGATCCCCATATCCCAAGCAACAATCCCACGCAAAGTCCGCTTGCTACACGCATTTTCATGACTCCTTACGAACACGCGTCTCGATATGAGATCTGCGGGTACGCATTGAGTTCAACGACGGTGCAGGATTCGTGCCAGATCGGTGCTTTAGCCGCCATTGGCCACGACACGGCGCCGCGCCGAGCGATGAAGGCGACACTCCAGAGATGCACTCGCTGGCGCTTCGGGCTAGTATGGGATGTACCTCGATCCACCCCTATATTGGATTCACCGCACTCATATTGGTAGCTGTATGATTCTCGCCGCTGGTCTGACTCCTGCCTGGCAACAAATCCTCGTGTTTGATCAGCTTTTCCTGGGAGAAGTCAATCGTGCGACTGAAGTTCATTGTTGTGCATCGGGCAAGGTCTTGAATGTCGGCGTTGCTCTGCATCATCTGGGCGCTGCGTCACGCACGCTGGCTGCGGGAGGGGGCTGGTCGCTGGCTGCGATGCAGGGCGATCTGCAGCAGCTTGGAGTTCCCTGCCGTTGGATCACGACGGCCGCTCCGACACGCGTCTGCACGACCGTATTGGATTCGGGTGGCCAGATGACAACGGAGTTGGTGGAGAACTCGCCAGCGTTTTCGGTGGAAGAATTGGCGCAGTATCAACAAGCCTATCTCGAAGAGGCCTCGGCGGCTGAAGTGGTGGTGCTGAGTGGTTCACTTCCCGTGGCGACACCCGATACCTATTACCGCGATCTTGTGGCGCGCACACCGGGACGCGCCGTTTTGGATGTCCGCGGGGTCGAGTTAATGCAGGCCCTCCAGTCGAAGCCGTTTCTCGTCAAACCCAATCGGGCCGAGTTAGCCAAGACGCTGGGCCGCAATTTGCGACAAGATGCCGATTTGATGGCCGCGATGCACGACCTGAATATGAGTGGCGCTCGCTGGGTGGTCATTACGGACGGTCCACACGCCGTCTGGGTCAGTTCTGCGAGCCAGATCTGGAAGCTGCAACCGCCGGCCATCGATGTGGTCAACCCGATCGGCAGCGGCGATGCGCTGGCAGCGGGGGTCGCGGCAGCACTGGACGCCGGAGTTGAAGTGCTGGAGGCGGTTCGGCACGGGATTGCCTCAGCGGCGGACAATGCAACTCAGTTGCTACCGTGCCGCCTGGATCGTCAACGTGTTCGCGACTTGCAGACGTTGGTGACCGTTACTACCGCAAAATAGACCGCATAGCGCGATAGAGGCGGCAAAGATAGTCGTTGACTACCTTTGCCGCCTCATGTTGCTGAAAAGGGTGCTTGATCAGGCCAGTTGCTTGGCCAATGACTGGGCGATCTCCACGAACAATTGCAGCGACTCTTTCGTCTGCTGTTCGGTGATCACCATTGGCGGACTGATCCGAATCACGTTGCCGGCTAGGGCCCCCAGCAGATGGATGCCCACATCGCCGTGGCCGATGTAACAGGCTTCGACGATCTTCGCAGCCACTTCCTTGTCAGTGAACTTGCCGATCGGCGCACATTGGATGCCGAAGACCAGACCTTCGCCTCGGACCTTAACGACCAATCCTGTTTCCTTCAGCCGGTTCAGGCCTTCAAAATACATCGGTGTCAGGCGGCGAGTGTGAGCCAGTACGTCGGTCGATTCAAACTCGTCGAGGGTCGCCAGGACCGATGCGCAACTGACGGGGTTCGCACTCCAGGTGTCGGAAGCCTCACCATATTTGAGGCTGCTCATGATGTCGCCGCGGCCAACGGCTGCACTGACGGCGATGCCGTTGCCGAGACCCTTACCGAGCACCACGAAGTCTGGCTCGAGTCCATAGGCCTCGAAGGCGTACATGCGGCCGGTACGACCGAAGTTGGCCTGGACTTCATCCAGAATGAAGAGGATGTCATGTTGACGGCAGAATTTCTCAACCATCTGCAGGTAGGCTGCCGGGGGATGATAGCTGCCGCCGCCACCCAGATACGGTTCTGTAATGATGCAGTTCAGGCGGCTGCCGTATTCCTTCCACAAGGCTTCCAGCTCTTGTTGATACGGGGCGAGATCAATTGTTTGGCCGTACTTGGAGACGTCGTCCACTTCGGCCATGGGGAAGCTGATGAACTTCACGCGAGGATCGCGATCATGGTCCTTCTCAGAACCGGTGACGGCCCCCGCCAGACCCTTCTTGCCGTGGAATCCGTAACGTGTCGCCAGGATGAGGTCCCGCTTCTCGTCACGATGCAGACAGGCCCACAGTGCCTTCTGAACGGCTTCCGAACCCGAGGCGGCCCACATGACGGTGTCGAGACGCTTGCCGCCCGGCCAGGACTGGATGTTCTTCACCAGCCGTTCGGAGGCTTCAGCCTCAATGGGGGTCATCGCGTTGTAGGCGGTCAGGGCGACGGCCTCGATGAACTCGTCTGCTTTTGCTGTGATGCCGCCGTAGATCTTGGCCGGCCACTGCATGTATTGAATAAACCGTTGGAACCAGCGGGCCGGATTGTGACCCAGGTTGGCAACCAGCACGCCCGACGAGTAGTCATACAGCTTGCGACCTTCGGCCGTCCAATGAAAAATCCCCGCCGACTTGGCCAGCACGGCCTGAGTGGGAGTAAACGTACGCAGGGCAATCGGTTCACGTTGC
Source organism: Planctomycetaceae bacterium (assembly GCA_021732415.1). GTDB lineage: Bacteria > Planctomycetota > Planctomycetia > Planctomycetales > Planctomycetaceae > JAKFVC01. Next base: position 2,855 of record JAKFVC010000305.1, on the reverse strand, counting down.
GTGAGTGTGGCTCGAACTGCGTTGGATTTCTCTTCGCCACGGTACTGGATCGGCGTCATGCAGGCAGGCTCCCAAAATCAGTATTTTTTCAAAGACGAGCGACGAGATTCAGTCGAAGCGTTTTCAATTACGACTTCGGAGCAGTCACATCACTCTGGTAGGTAAGCGAGGCGAGGATAGGAATTCTAATGGACAACACCGCGTTTGTCTTGGTTCGCTGATCTGAATTGCGTCGTATCGTGGGACGGGTCTCCAGGCCCGTCCGTCCATCAGCCGCAGGGCGCTAGCCCCCGGTTTCTTGGCCGTACGATAGGCTTCCTGTCGGTCATTCTTTAGCTGGAGAATGACTGCTGGAATCCTATCCTATTGAAAAACTGCTGGACGGACGGGCCTGGAGACCCGTCCCACGATACGCGTACCTATTCGATTGGCTCCAGTTCAACTCCCAAGGGGAACGTGACCGGCTTGCTGGCAAACACGTCAGGCCCCATGCCGCGAATCTGGTCGCGTTTCAACTCGGCAATCTCGAGGGCTCCCGTCCAGACGATGGCGCGTCCCTTGGTATCGATCTCGAAGGCGAGTTGAAATCCCCGTTCTGCTGTATAGCCAAAAACCTTGCTCAGGGCATTAATCACGTATTCGTACGTATGCAGGTCGTCGTTCAACACAATGACCGCATAACGTGGTTGGCGTTTGGTTTTATTATCTGGAGCTGGTTTCGCCGTGGTAACGACGACCTCTTGCTCGGTGTGTTCTTCAATATCATTCATGATGTCACTCGCAACTTTTGACTGACGGCATCTTCGCTCAATTGCGACTCGGCCGAGCCTCGCCGTTACACCTCGGGCTCGTACAAAACATCCGGATCTGCCGATCCCGGACGGTACAGTACCAATCCGCCCGCGGGATCGTTCACTCGGACCACACAATCGGGCTGACCGCGATACTGGTGATCCAGAATCGCTTCCAATGCCTGCACCGCAGCGACAGTTTGTCGATCAGCGGCAAGGTCATTATACGTCAATTCTCGGATGGATTGGAATCGGTGTTCTCGTTCGGAGGTCGCTCCCCCCAGTTCCACGAACGCCACCTCGCGCACAAATCTTTCGAGAACTTCGATGCCATAACCCCGCTGGGAGCGTTCGCCCCACGGCTCCAGGAACGTGCCGTTGTAGTGGTTGTTCATCGTCGTTTTGAGAGTGAACGGCGTTCGCCCTTCGACAGTGCATTCCACGCCGCGCTTGCGACTGTGACCGTTCCACACCCCGTTATCAAACCGGAATTGCACTTCCTGCTCGACATAACCGGGGAAGTTATCCGGCGTCACCCACGAAGTGTGGATGTCGAATGCGGCTTCGCGACCAGAGGCATACTCATAAATCATCCGCATCTGGCAGCTATCCCAAGTCGGACCATCCTGCGGCCCGACCAGCCCACGCTGCCCCGTGGCGGTGATCGTCTTCAGACGCCCCCCGAACGTGAAATCGATCAACTTGATGTAATGCACAGCGACATAGGTACCGGGATTACGCCCGGTGATCCACTCGGCAAATTGACCGGTGGAGATGCTCTTGGGTTCCAGCAGAGAGCAATAGCCATTGTTGACGTGCGATAAGACTTGATCCGAGACCAGTGTTCGTAGTTTCTTGTGGTCCGGGTCGAGCAGTTTGTGATAGACCACTTTGGCCAGCAGCTTTTTCCGCGCGGCCAGTTGCGCGAGTTCATCCAGTTCGCCCAATGACAGCACGGAGGGCTTCTCGATGATGATGTGCTTGCCGGCCAGCAAGGCCGACTTCGCTGCGGAGAAGTGGCGGTTGTCGGGCGTTGCGATGCAAACAAAATCGACATCAGATGCGACCAGTTGCTGGATCGAATCTTCGCCGGAGAAACTGACGAACGGCGCGATCCTGGTCCCCGCCGCCTGACGGTACTTCTCGGCCCGGCTACCCGTGCGAGATGCCACCGCCGTAAGGGGTACGTCGAGCACCCCGAAGCGTTTGTCGTAGATCGATTCCGCGTGAGCCCGCTCGAAGAAGGGGCGGTACGTTTCATCAAAAATCATCCCCAATCCGACCATTCCTGCGCGGAGCTGGCGGGGCTGAGGATTTGAAGTCTTTTCGGGGGGCATAGTCAACTTTTGAAAGAGTATGTGCGACCGCAGCGGCACTTCGGCGAGCGGCCAGGTAAGCTGGCCCATATCGCACAAGGCCACACTGATGTGACTTTAACAAAAGAGGCAGCGGGATTCGAGTCGCCGGACGACGATTCAGAGTCGATGTTGAATGGCCGTAAGACGTGCGCTCTTTGACTTCTTTGATCCCTTTGATTTCTTTGATCCCTTCGAACTTCTTTGATCCCTTCGAACTTCTTCGATCACGAACAGACCCAAGTGAGCCCCGTGCCGTGAGGCCGAGGATTGGGGGGCAACTCGCGATGCGGTACCAGCGCGCTCCAATTGGCAGAAAATCTCAAGAGAAGATCACGTCGCTACCCAGTCCCGGCGCTGACGCTGGCAGGCTCACTTGGATTGGCATGGGGCGGCGCGCCTTCTTTGACCGCTTTGAATTCTTCGAACAAGTTCTGGGCAGGGAGACTCCGACATGACTTCGACCGAGGATCCTCCATATCATTTCTATCAGTCAGAGCGCAGTACCTAAAATTGCCAAGACACCGTAAGTCTTAGGATTTTCGAGCTGTCATGAAATCCAATGCGCGCAACCCTTGGAGGCCATCCATGTTTGGGCGCAACCAGGATTCATGTGCGCCCTCGAAGTCAAGGCGAATTTCCGATCTGTCCAGTTGGGGGTGCTGCCGCCAAATGGTGGGCCAATCGAATTGCAATGACAATACGCTGT
>JAKFVC010000024.1 GCA_021732415.1 Planctomycetaceae bacterium | reverse complement strand
CTGCTGGGACTTCTACTCCCTCGGTGCCAGTTCCGTCCCCACCGGTTACATCCAGCGGAGCGAATTGCTTCTGGTAATAGTCGTCGAGCCACACACCGCGTTCGTCAATCTGCATTATACCCATATCACGGTGGATGTTAAGTCGATTCGTTTCATAATTTACCCAAAGTCCGATTAAGTTGTTCTGGGCGTTCAGAACCGCGGACAGCGCGTTGAGCAGGTTTAGACCGTTGCTATTACCTGATGAACTACCCCCGCCCCCCGCTCCGCCGACAGCACCCGGGTCGAGCGACGCTTCGACGGCTTGATCATATTGCATCGCCGCCAGACGCACATTTTTGCGGGCAATTTCGAACTGGTAGCGTTGCGCATTCAGTTGTCGCCACTCGTTACGGATACTGATTTTCACGTTATCCTCGGACAACATGTAAGAACGACGTTGTTGCTGATAAACGATCAATCCTTGCCGATAGGCATTTCGCTGCTGGACCTGATCCAGGGGTGCCGTGAACGCCAGCCCTAACCGAAAGCTGCTCTGATCTTTTCGGAATTCGAATGGCGACGTATTGCCGGCCCCCAGCGGTACCGTACTGATATCGCCTGCCGCAGTCACATCCAATTGTGATCGCAGCGTGTTCGCGAGGACTTCGATCTTACGTCGGGCATCCATCACCAGGGCTCTCTGGTTCATCAGATCGACGCGGTTCTCCAAGCCTGTTTGCACGGCCTGATCGATCGGCATATCAAATTTGATGATGCTGATCAGTTCCACTCGCAGGTTAATCTGCGCCACTTCCATGTTCTGAACGTTTTTCAGAACCTTCTCATGTATGTCCTTTAATTCGTCGGACGGAACGAACCGTGCGGGGATCTTTTCATTCTCGTCTGCAGGATCGTCCTTCGGCTGTTTTCCCTTTTCCTTGCCCGTCTTGGCATTTTTGGCGTGCTGCTGCATGGCGATTTTCACCGCCGCCAGCCGTTCCAACAACTCGTTGAGTTCTTGCCTGATTCCGCCGATCAAGCGCTGGTCGCGCTCGTAGTCATCCAGCACTTCTTCCGGTTCAAATTCCGAAGGCAGGTTGGCCAGACGATATTCCTGGTTCTGCTGAACTTTCTTCCAATCTTCATCCAGCAGTCCCACTCCATCGGTCAGTGCCTTGCGAGCCAAGACCGTCAATTCGTCCGTCACCGCAAACAGGTCGTCCGAGAACAATTCGCCGGCAGGCAAGATTCCCGTCCGCTGGAAAAACAATGTCAGTTCATCGTCCATCTGCAGCAATTCCGGGCTGATCAACTGAAACTGCCGCAACTGGGCGACATCCAACGAAACCCACAAATCGGGTGGCAATCCCAATTGAATTTTGTAGCTGTCCAGAGAATTCTGAAAATTCAATTCGCTGGTGCGGAGGTTGATACGACTGGTTGCCAGTTGGGTCAACAACTGAGCCACTTCCAGGTTCAAGGCCTCCCGGGATGCGGATTGCTGGAACAGGGATTCGATGCCGTCCTGCAGAACCGGATTGGGCAGCAGCACTTTCAGTTCGTCGCGCTCCTCAGGCGTCATAGTGCCCGTCCAACGCAACTCCTTCAGAGCCGGCTCAGGCAGAAAAGTCAACCGCATGGAGTACTTTTCGGGTAACGGCGGAAGCTGAAAATCTTCTGGTACAGGCAAGGGCTGCTTCAACACATCTGACGGTGCCGCCGCCAAGGCGCGCCGACGCGCGACTTGTTTTACCAGCAGCTTGATGTTGTACCGGGCATTTAGCACGATCTGATAACTGTTGAGCAATCCGTAAAATCCACCTGCGTTACCGCCGCCTGAGACGCCGATTCCGTTGGGAGTCGTCACCCCGATTGCGCCTGGATTATTCCCTGAAACAGTCGCCACGAAAAACGACTGGCGGAACCGCGCAAAGTCACGCATCGTGTACAGCGCAGCACGCTCGGCTTGAGTGAGTGATTCCAATACGACCTGCCGGCCAGCTCCCAGTAGCAATGGTTGCACGAGCGAATACGACAGAGTGGTCGCAGTGCTCGATTGGTTCCCCCCGGTAAACAGCCACAACGTATTGTTGGCCATTTCCACGATCCACTGTCCGCCAGTCGGCAGCACCTGGCTGATCCCGGCACGTGGGCTGAAAGTCGCCGACTCGATATTGCCAGTATCCTCGCGAACCAATGAAGCGCTGGGTTTGCGACCACCAAAACCCAAATAACGCACATCAAATTGAAATCGCTGAAACGTCAAGGCCAGCGAAGTCGTAAAAAGATTTTCCAGGCTCAACTGAAATTCGCGGCTGTGGATGTAGGAAAGCTGAACAGCATCCGCCAGCGTCAGATCGGGAATCCCCGGTCCTTCACCCGCACCGCTTTCCTTCTGCACTTCCATCTGTTCCGGCGTCAATCCAAACGGCTCGAGCCATTGCGGATTTTCCACGGTTAGCGTATCGCCGAACTTGTGCCACGATTTCCAGCCGCGGATTGGCCGTTGCGGATACAACCACGGCGGCAGCACGCCGCCCGTCCACGGTTGGTCCACCTTGGCGACCCCCGTGTTCATGTTCCGCCCCATCCAATGCATATAGGCATGGGCGGTCGGATCATCAGGAGGCAGTGGTTCGCAATCAGGATCGTATGGATCGAAGAAGCGGCTCTGCGGATTCGGCTGCAGATCCAGGCGCGGAGGGTCCCAGCGCGGGTCGGCCGCTTTGTCCTGCAGAATGGCGTAGGTGTTCTTGTCGGCGTTCTGTCTCCAGAACGAACGCGAACACCCCGACATCACGAGCATCGATCCGCACACCAGCCCCGTCAAGCACCAAGTCCAGCAACTTGGTGCTCCGCGTGATCCGGACTGCGATCGCACTTTATTAGCCGGCCTGAGCATGTCGAGTCTCCGAGTCATCGGAATCAGACTTTGTAGCGGGAGCCACGTCACCAATGCGGCCAGCGACGGCGCGATCGGCTTCGGTGTGTTCGAATTCCGTCTCGCAAACGGCAATGAAATTGCGCAGTTGGTCATGGAAGGCCTGAATCTCATAGACGGCAAAGCACCGCAGGACTTCCTGAGTCCGGAAGGTGTATTCCCGTTCGGCCTGGGCGAGCAGCACTTCGCCACGCTCGGTCAGACGCACCACGCTGCGGCGGCGATCCAGCGGCGATTTTTCTCGCGATACCAATCCATCACCACGCATCCGGTCGAGCAGCGTGCTGACGTTGGCTTCCGATTGCTTCAGGCACCGGGCCAACTCCGACTGTGAGCATTCTCCCAGCGGGCTGCTGCGGATCGCTCGCATAATGGTAAAGCGAGCATCATTCAAACTGTGGTTGGTCAGGCACGGCGACATCAACTCGCGAATCGAATCGGCCGCCTCTTGAATCAGCTCCACTACCGAATCGCCAATGGGAGCCGGGGTGACCGCACGAGGCAGGTCCCTGGGGCCAACGGGCAAGCACACACTTTCGGAAATCTGGAATTCCTCTGTCGACATGGTTCGCATCCTTGCGTGGAAATGAAGGCCCCGCTTGGAGCCTCGCCTGAAACGGACTGATTGGATTCGACCTGGGGTCGATTGAGATCTCACCGGGAAGCGGACCGCATCTGCGTTCCTGCTGCCGTGGAGACTCGTTTGCCCAAACCGCGTTTCCCCTCCCAACCAGAGTCAACCGTTCGCTGACTAATCCTTCGGCCAGCGAGCAATGCGGACTTACTGTCTTTATTCGGCGTTTAACGACTTTGCCGATTGCATCGCGTGTAGCGATCATTCCACCGAAGTTATTTCATCCAGTTTCCCTGACCCGCAAAGTTTGACATTGGATTTGTGGCAATCGCGTAATTCATTACAGGTTAAGCGGTTGAGGTGGGTTCATTCACGTGGGCACGAGCTGGGAGTGCGAGGCTCCCGCCGAGCCTAACACGAGCTTTAGCTCGGCGTCCGCCGGAGGCTGAATGTCATGCCTCCGGCGGACGCCGACCTGCGGTCGTCTTCGGCTCGGCGGGAGCCTCGCCCTCCCATCTGGCCAAACGATTTCGCAATTCGCGCGAACCTTATTCCCACGCCCCGCGTCTAACCTCCCGTAATGGTTCGAAAATCATCCGCGGTGAGGAAAAGCCGCGACTCAGTTTCCGCAGTCAGTCAGCCTTCTCCGCAGGAAACGTCCGCCTAACGCGAGACTTCCCCAGCAGGCAAATCAACCGACGACTGCCCTCTCTATCTGCCGGTCGCTATCCGGCCGGATCGCAAGTGGCGACAATATGCCGAGTCCCGGCATTTGCTCGCCAATTCCCTTTCGCGGTCCACGACGAAAAACACTATGTCAACATTTGGTACGCAAATCCTCGGTCTTCTGGATTCCCCGGAATACCACCCCTCAAAAACTTCGCAGGTTGCCAAGCAACTGGGTATTACCAAGTCGCAAGTCGCTGAGTTCAAGGAGGCTCTCGAAGAACTGATCGCAGACGGCCTGGTTCGCAAGCAGGAAAACGGCATCCTGCGACGCAAGGCCGCAAAAGGCCTGATCGCGGGCATCGTGCGCCGCGCTGCCGCGGGATTCGGATTCCTCACGCCGACCGACGCCCCCAACGACCGCAGCCGCGACATCTACATTTCCAAGGAAGACCTCAAGGACGCCCAAAGCGGCGACGAGGTCATGATCCAACTGATGCCCTCCGACCGCCGCGACGGCAAACCTCGCGGTCGGGTCATGGAGATCCTGCAGCGAGAAACTCACACGTTTGTCGGCACCTATTTTGAAGAAGCCGGCGGCGGGTTCGTCCGAGTCGACGGGACGGTCTTCACCGACCCGATCTCTGTTGGCGACCCCGGCGCCAAGGGAGCCAAACCGCAGGACAAAGTCGTCATCGAGATGCTGCGGTTTCCCAGCCACAGCCAGGTTGGCGAAGCTGTTCTGACGCAGGTCCTCGGCCAGCGCGGCCAGCCCGGCGTCGATACGCTCAGCATCATTCACGAGTTCGGCCTGCCCGACGAATTCCCTGAAGAAGTCCTCGCCGAAGCCCGCCTGCAGGCCAGTCTGTTCGACGAAAACAATCTCGAGGGGCGTCTCGATTTGACCGGTGAGACGATCATCACCATCGATCCGGTCGATGCTCGAGACTTCGACGATGCGATCTCTTTGCAGCGTTCTTCGGACGGCCACTGGCATCTCGGGGTACACATCGCGGACGTCTCGCACTTTGTGCCAGTCGGCTCGGCTCTCGATCGCGAAGCCCAACAGCGAAGCACCAGCGTTTATCTCCCCGATCGCGTCCTACCGATGCTTCCCGAGATCTTGTCGAACGGACTAGCCAGCCTGCAGCAAGGTCACGTCCGCTTCACGAAGTCGGCGTTCATCGAGTTCTCGGCGGACGGGATTCCCATCCATACCAAGTTCGCGAACTCGGCCATTCGGGTCGTGCAGCGCTTTGCTTACGAACAAGTCATGCCGATCATCGAGAAGCCCGAACTCCATCGGGATGAAGTCTCACCCGCGGTCAATGACTTACTGCAACGCATGTACGAGTTCGCCATGCTGCTCCGCAAGCGGCGATTCAAGCGAGGTGCCCTGGAACTCTCATTGCCCGAAGTGAAGATTGATTTCGACGACGACGGCAAAGTGTCCGGAGCTCACACCGCGCCGCACGACGCCAGTCACGAGATCATCGAAGAATTCATGCTGGCTGCGAACATCGCCGTGGCCACCGCGCTCAACGACCAGAAGTTCCCCTTCATGCGTCGCGCTCACGGTGATCCGGACGAACTGAAACTTCGCAAATTCGCTGACTTCGCCTCGACACTGGGACTGACCCTGACCAGCTTTCAAAGCCGCCATGCCATACAAGCGTTGCTGGATGAAGTCGAAGGCCAGCCGATTGAGCAGGCCGTCAGTTACGCGTTACTCCGCAGCATGAAGCAGGCGGAATACACAATCGAAGAGATCGGCCACTATGCCCTCGCCGAAGAACAATACTGCCACTTCACAAGTCCGATCCGGCGCTACCCCGACCTGACGATTCATCGTCTGGTGGGTGCCATCGCAGCCCATAAGAAAGGCAAGCTTCCGAAGCCGGATGTCGTGGCACTCTCGACGCTGGCGAAACATTGCTCGGCGATGGAACGCCGCGCCGCATCGGCCGAACGCGAGTTGGTCAAAGTCAAGCTGTTGACTTACATGTCGACGCGAATTGGCGAGGAACTCGACACGATCATCACCGGAGTTCAGGACTTCGGCTTCTTCTGCCAGGGGACGAAAATCCCCGCCGAAGGGATGGTCCACGTCACCTCGTTGAGTGACGATTACTATTACTTCGACGAAGCATCGCAAAGCCTGATCGGCCGCCGTTCCGGAGTGGAATATCGCCTGGGAAGTCCCGTCAAGGTGGTCGTGGCCCGGGTCGATGTCGACCGCCGCCAACTCGATTTCCGCATGGTCGGAACAGGAGTCATGCCGCCAGTCGAGCCCAAGCCAGAAGCACCGCGTCGGAAGCCAACCTGGAAAGGCAAACCCACGAAAGACAACAAGCAATTCCCGGAGCAGAAATTCGGGAAGCAGCGGAATTCGCAACCAAAGGCCAAGAAAAAGAGCAAGTCAAAAAAGAAGAAACGGTAAAGGCGAAGCTGTTACCCGTAGCCCGACTCTCCGAGTCGGGTCCTCCTCGTGGCCGACGCTGCCAGCGTCGGGACGCAGACGCTAGCAGCATCTGCCACGGCATGAGTCGGGCTACGCCATCAACTCCTGAATCACATGCCCATGCACGTCAGTCAAACGGCGATCAATCCCGTTATGCCTCACGGTCAGCCGCGTGTGGTCAATCCCCAACAAATGCAGGATCGTGGCATGAATGTCATACACCTGCGTGGGATGTTCGCGATCGAGCGGCTTATAACCCCACTGGTCACTCGGACCATAAGTGGTCCCTCCCTTAACGCCACCGCCGCACAGCCAATTGGTGAAGCAATACGGATTGTGATCGCGTCCCTTGCCCCCTTGAGTCGACGGCATCCGACCAAACTCGGTCGTCCACAAGATGATCGTATCCTCGAGCAAACCGCGTTGCTTCAAGTCCTGAATTAACGCCGATGCCCCGCGAGCCATCCCCATCGACAGCGGCCCATGATCGCGTTCAATATCTTCGTGCGAGTCCCAATTGCGACGCGGGAAACCATTATCGTTCCCCGACCAGATCTGCACGAACCGGACACCGCGTTCCAGCATCCGCCGAGCCACCAGGCACTTCCGGGAAAAATAGTCGGTCTCTTCAACGGCGTTGATCTCCTTATCGAAGGTCGTCACGCCATGATCCAGTCCGTACAACTTCATGATATGAGCCGGCTCCTTGGAAGTATCCAATGCTTCCGGGGCCGCCAACTGCATTTTGGCCGCGAGCTCATAAGATCGAATCCGCGACTCCAGCCGAGCGTCTCCCTCACGAGTCGCAGCGTGCTCCTGATTCAATCGCCGCATCAATTCCAGCCCGTCAGCCGTGGCCGAGGACGTAATAAATTTGCCGCGCTTGTTGGGAAACAGATCGGCAATGGGAGTCTCAGTCCCGGGGTAGATCATCGTCCCGGCATGCTGTGAGGGCAGAAACGCCGCATCCCAATTCTTCGGCCCATTGGAAGCAAACCCACGATGATCGGGCAGCACGACAAACGTGGGCAGGTTCTCGTTCAGACTACCCAGGCCATAGCTCACCCAGCTTCCCATCCCAGGAAAACCAGGGTTTTGAAAGCCGGTCGCCTGCAGATAAGTTGCCTGGCTATGCACGCCAGTCTTAGCAACGACGTTATGCACAAACGCCATCTCATCGACAACAGTTCCGAACGGAGCCACGGTATCGCTCAACAACTTGCCCGATTGCCCGTACGGCTTGAATTCCCAGACGGGCTTCTTCCAGGGCCCCAGTCCATTCTGAAAGGCTTCCACGGGCTCGCCAAAGTCGGAAGGCTTGCCATCGTACTTGATGAGATCCGGCTTGAAGTCAAACAGATCCACATGACTGGCCGCCCCCGCCATAAACATCTGCACGACGCGTTTGGCCTTCGGAGCATGATGCAACCCACCATCCGGTCGCAGCTTTAGCTGCTCTCCGGTAGCCGCTGATAACATTCCGGAGTCACCCAACATCGCGGCGAGAGCGATCCCACCCAGGCCGCCACCGGCTTGCCAAAGGAAGTCGCGTCGTGAAGCGTGTGACGCCAGCTGTTGATGGTTGTAACTCATGTTGGTCAACTCTTGCTATTACTAAATCCGGCTCGCCTGGACAACTTGTGGCGCGACTAAACTGAATCAATCCACGAACGCAAACTCGTTCAAATTCAGCAACAAACGACAGTAGTTACTCAGTCCATGCGTTTTTGCATACGCGACCAATGCCTCAAGCTCCTTGGGAGTTGCCGGCCTTCCCAACGCCTTCAAGAACGCCCTTTCAACTTGCACTGGAAGATCTCCACCCTCGGCTTCAATCGACTTCGCGAAGTATTGTTCCATCGTCACCATGAAGCCGTTGTTCAACAGCGTCAAAGCCTGTAGCGACGACAAACTCTCGTTGCGTTTGTCGACCCGTTGTGATGGGTCCGCACAGTCGAGTGTCGTCATGAAAGGCTGTTGTTGCGAACGTACGATGAACCGATAGATCGATCGGCGGTGGCTTCCCGGGTCCTCGGGATTGAACAGGTTGTATTCGTAGTGGGGCGAGTGCTCTGGCTTCTCGATGACGAAATCTTGGAAGCCCGGGCCGTACATTTGCGGGTTCAAGTGGCCGCTGACGGCCAGGGCCGCGTCATGGATGGCCTCGGCTTCCAGCTTGCGGCGATTCATCCTCCACAAGAAGCGGTTGTCGGCGTCTGCGAGCGAGAATTCTGCAGCACGCGGAGCGGTCGAAGCCTGACGGTAGGTGGCGCTCGTGACGATGATCCGATGCAATTGCTTGAGCGATTGCCCGCCGTCACGGAATTCGACCGCCAGCCAGTCGAGGAGTTCCGGATGAGTCGGCAAGCCTCCCATGCGGCCAAAGTCATTGGGCGTTTCGACAATTCCGCGTCCAAAGTGATACTGCCAGACTCGATTGACGATGCTCCGCCACGTGAGTGGGTTCTCATTTGAGGTCAACCATTTGGCCAGCATAGCCCGACGCTCGCCCTCAAGATGACCAGGAGGCAGGTCGAAATCAGCGGATAGCGACTTGATCGCTCGCAGTGCCCCGGGACTGACTTCCTGTCGCGGTTGTTTGACGTCGCCGCGATGCAGCAAATGGATCGGACGAGGCTGCCCGCTGTTCGCGCCGGTACCTGTGAATGAACCGGAACCACTATGGACCGTTCCTGCATAGACAATTTTTCCGGCGGGCAGACGCCCGAGCGCCGCAACAATAACAGCCAACTCCTGCTGATTGTCTGCTTGCCCTTTCCGAGTGTCAGCATCGACTTTCGTGGCCAGCAATTCGTCTCGCTGTCGCTTCAGGTCGGCGAGGTTTCCGTTAGTCCCCTTGCCGACTCCGAAATAATATCCGTCGACAAGATTGGTGGTTCGCCAGCGGGGAGCGGCCTCAATTGAATCTAGGCTGGTCACCTTGGTGTTCGCAGCGACGTTCCGCTTGGCGCCATCAAACACGCTCAATTCGGCCAATGCGAGGATGTAATCGTTCTGGCGTGTGGCGAGTTTTGTCGCCGTGAATCGCACATAGCGTCCTGACTTGCCCCCCACCGCGAATCGTTGCGGCTTCACCCCGGGATTCGGGACCTCCCGGCGAGTCTCATCGGTGATCACCGTCACCCCGGTTTGAAATGCGGGGTCATCGGACAACTCGACCTTGTACGACACTGGGAAGCCAAACCCGGCCCCGATATTGTTAAACGTGTCGTGACAACCGACGATTTCCACGGCCTCAATCGCGGCTGGTTGCCCCAGATCAACCTGGACCCATTTGGGTTTGTCAGGCGTCTGTTCAATATTGCTGTGATATCCGAACTGCGCCGCAAGCGGTGAGTTCTCCGGCTGATCGGCAGCCACAATTTGCTTGTCGACTTGGGCCAACTCGGTCCCCCCCAGTTGAGCAACCTTGGTCTCCAGTTCTTTTTTCTTGTCATTCAAGGTCCATTGCCGAGCCAGCAACTCCATTCGTTGCTTGGTCACCGCGGGATCGGCATCGTAGATCTTGTCGGCCCGGTCGAGGGCTGCGAAGACAGCCTGCAGACGATAGTAGTCTTCCTGCGGGATCGGATCGAACTTGTGATTGTGGCACTGGGCACATTGCACGGTCAGACTGTTGAACGTCCCGATCGTGTTGCCGATCATGTCATCTCGATCGAGATGCCGGGCAATCTTGCCGTCGGTTTTTGACTCGGGAACTTCGGCGTGCCCGATGAAATCCCACGGCCCGGCTGCGATGAAGCCGAGCGCCTCGACGCCATCGAGCGTCCCAGGAAACAGCACATCACCGGCAACCTGTTCCTGCACGAAACGCGAATACGGCTTGTCACTGTTCAAGGCTCGAATCACATAGTCTCGATACGGCCAGGCAAACGGACGAGGTTTATCTTTGTCATAGCCGTGCGTATCACCGTAATGGACCACATCGAGCCAATGCCGAGCCCAGCGTTCTCCATAGTTCGGCGAATCCAGCAGCCGATCGACCAGCCGTTCGTAAGCTCGCGGATCTTGATCATTGACGAAGGAATCAATGTCTGCAGGTGCCGGAGGTAACCCGGTCAAATCAAAGTACAACCGCCGGATCAACGTACGGCGGTTCGCTTCAGGTGCGGGGGCCACACCCTTCTTGACATGTTCCTGAGCCACAAACGCATCAACGGCATTCCTCACCCATTTGGCTTGCGGCGAGTTCTCTGGAAACTTCGGGACGTCTGGTCGAGCCAGCCTTTCCAACGACCACCAGGTTTGCCCCTCAAACTTGCGATCTTGCAGCTCAACCCCTTCGGGCCAGCTTGCCCCTTCCTTCACCCAGCGCCGCAGGATTTCCACCTGGGCCTTGCTGAGAGGCGGAGCGTTCTTCGGCATCGACGGCTTCTCGCCGGAGACCATTTCGATGAGATAGCTGTCGTCAATGTTCCCGGGAACAATCGCCGGGCCACTGTCGCCGCCGGCCTTGACCGTAGCGGCCGTTTCCAGCGAGAGCTTCCCTTTGGCATCGTCGCCGATGTGGCAACTGACGCAATGCCGCTCGAGAATCGGCGCGACCTGACTCCGAAAGAAGTCGTCAGCCCGACACATCGATGTGAGGGAAAAGGCCAGCGCAACCGCCAACACTCCGCCGCACGGACCCCGTCGAATACTCGTCACGCTCGATACCTCGCCGGTCACGCGGATGAAATCAATCTCAATTCTAAGAGATTGATTGTCATACAATTGCGTTCAGACGGTCAAGTCCAGCGCGAATGACGTGCTGACTTTGGATGAGAGAGGATTTATTCACCACGGAGACACGGAGAACACAGAAAGTAAGCAATGAAACTCCGTGTTCTCCGTGTCTCCGTGGTGAAATCTTATCCTTTAGACGCGATAATCGGCGTCGGCGGCGGATCAATCCGGATCTCGCGGAGTACGTCGCGCTTGAGCGTCTCGATCCGATCACGCTGATACAGACTGCGTTCGTGGATGACCCGGACCATGACGACCGGTTCCTGACCGGCATACCGCGGTTCCGGCACCACCGAGTAAATGTGCTGCGGTGGCTGCAAGATTTCCGGGGTGAAGTGCCGGATACCGTGGCGGTTCAGATTTCGGAAGTAGCCTTGGATGAAGCGATCGAAGGCTGCAATCTTTCGCTCGTGGAACTCGAGTTTCCCCAGTTCATTGCGCACTGCGTCCGCGACATCGGCGGTCGGTTTCCCATCCAGTCGACGAGTGGCCTCCCACGAAACCGTGGTCCCGTAGCGACCGTTGATGAACTTCTCGTCGCTCAGGAAATGAAACTTGTTTTGGGCGAAGTAGACCTCATAGGGAGTCAGTAATGTGCGGGGAATATTGTAGGTCTTCCCCGATGATGTGACTGCTTCCAGGTGATAGATCTCATTCAATTCGGTGTCGTACCAGGCGAGCCAGTGGGAATCAAAATACAGCGGAGCCGCCACAATTAAGGCCACCGACAACCAGCGGCGACTGGGGGCAAACAGCATTTCGGTCAGTTCACGATCGCGCAGGGCCAGAACACAAATCAATGCGGCATCGAGGATCACCCACTTCCAGAATAGAATGCCGGTCGTCAGGCAAATCATCCCGTGCAGTCCCATGCAGCCCACCAGGATCAGCATGCAGCCGCGACGATTCCACAGGCAAAACAACGCACCTAATTCTAACGCGAGTGACGACCAGACCAGAAACGGATTCCAATCGGCGATCAACTTTCCCCAAGCCAGTGCTTGTTCGGTGGTCAGAAACCCAAACCACCCGTTGAGGTAGCTGGCAATGAACAGATTGTCGAGCCGTTCGACGAACGGCCAACCCAGGAGCATCTTTCCCATCCCCGGGACGAAGTAGTTCGCCGCCTGCAGGATAATGGCCAGGTAGAAGAATTCGTTCACGGGAATGGCTCGCGATGCAGGGGCCTTCCACAATCGCAAACCCAGAAAGGCCACGAACAGCGACAGCACGTCAAACAGGGCACGCTTATCGGTCCAGGTGCAGGCAATGGGATGATCGAACTGATGCACCACTGCGTAAACCAGCGCAGTGAACGGTACGATCAGCACCGGTCGCCACAGGCATCCGACCCATAGTGCCACTAGCAGGAGCCGTTCAAAGTAGTACCCTTGATCGTAGTACAGATTGAAGTCATAGACGCTGAAAGTCCAGGTCAGAGTTCCGGAAATCACGCCGATGAAACACCGCAGCGCGATTCCCGGGTCAAGGTCCGTCCAACGCAAACGCGACCAGCCCTGCCAGACAAATACGCCCACCGCAACAACCGCCAGCGCGCTCCGCCAATTGAGGCACATGGCTCCCAGAATGCTGGGGGAGAAGTAAGCTTCTTCAGGTAGCTTGGTCCAATTGAAGAGGACCATTCTGGAGACCGCAAATGTCGCGATCATTAGACCGATGGATTGCAGAGTGATACCGAATTCGGTGGTAGCCTGAGTCAGCCGTAGGCTCAGTAACTGCCGCCAGATTCCGGCGGGTGCAGGATTCACGATTGCGGAGGACGCCAGCGGAGATTCTGTACTCATTATTGACTAACCCTTGCCGCTTGTGTGCTCGCATCGACTTGGTCACGACCGAGTCAACTCATTTGAATCAATATTGGTGTCTGGGCAACTCGCTAACAACCATTGGGCTTACGCCCAACGCTCGCCTTAGTAGAGCCAGCGTTCCCACCAATCTGCCAGGACTAACGCGCTAAACAACGCATGGCCGGCGTCGATTTCATGGGTGACATGGCGTGCCGCGTGTGACAATAATTTGTTGACTTCAAATGGCCCCTCTTGTCGGAACCGAGTTGTTGAAACGGCATCATAAAATCGCGACCACAGTGGGCCTCGCATGGCTTTTTCGATCGGCACGTTGAAGCCGGTTTTCTTGCGACGAGACAGGCTCGTTCCTAATCGCTCTTTCAGATGCCTTCGCAGGATCAGCTTGTTTTGCTTGGGAAATGGCAGGTGCGCCAGCAACGAACTAGGAAGAGTCGCACAGAACTCCACCAGTTCATGATCGAGGAATGGGACTCGCACTTCCAGACCGTGGGCCATGCTCATCCGATCGACTTTGACCAGCATGTCGCTGGGCAGGTAGAAAGTCAGATCGGCATGCAGCATCTTCTTGAGACGCGTCGTGGCCCCGGGTGAGGAGTGATAATGATCCGCATACACGCCGACTGGATCCGACTTGGATGTCAAGAAGTGCGGCCGGCACATGTTTGATTTATGGCCGTCATTAAAATGAATCCGCCACGAGCCGAAGTCGCGGCCTTCCGGTTCTTCCGCTCCCGCGACAAACCGCGATGCAAACTGTTGGACGTTGTAGCGCGAATCGGACGCCGGCAACGCGGCTACCATCTGTCGCACCAGGGCTCGCGACCAGTTGGGCAATCGCCGGTAACTGGCTGCCAGAGTCGTCGCGCTGTAGGTCGAATATCCACCCAGCAGCTCATCCGCACCATCACCGGACAATGCGACGGTAACCTGTTGTGCGGCAGCCTGGCAGAGGTGATACACAGCGAGCGATGAAGAGTCGGCAAACGGATCGTCATTGAGTGCGAGGAATTTGTCGACGGTGTCTTCCACATCCAGTTTCACCAGCAAATCGGCGTGATCAGTGCCGATCAGTTGTGCCGTTTCGGCGGCGGCGGAACGTTCATCGAAGCTGGCATCTTCAAAGCCTGCAGAGAACGTGCGGACTTTCTGTGAACTGGCCCGCTGCATTTCGGCGACGACTGCCGCGGAGTCGACTCCACCTGATAGAAATCCACCCAACGGCACGTCACTGACTAACTGTTGACGTACGGCTTTGGAGAACTTCTCGGCGAATAATTCTTGAGCTTCATCGGCCGAATAGTCAGCCTCGGCCATTTTCAATTGCCAGTATTGACGCAGGCGGAGACGACCATTTTCGATGATCAGTTCGGATGCGGGTGGCAACTGGCGAATGTCTTCAAATCCCGTTTCGGGTGCCGGTATGAAGCCAAACGACAGGAACGAATCCAGGCCCGCTCGATTGGGACGGCGTTGAAACGTGGGATCGGCGAGAATCGCCTTCACTTCGCTGCCGAATCGCAGCAAGTTGCCTTGCGTCGAATAGTAAAGGGGCTTGATTCCCAGGCGATCTCGGACTAGCCACAGGCGTTGAGCATGCTCATCCCACAGGCCGAAGGCGAAGATCCCATTGAAGCGTTCGACGGCCGCCGTGCCCCATTCGGCGTAGGCGGCCAGCAGGACTTCCGTATCGCAATTCGTTACGAAGTGATGGCCGGCCTCTTCCAGTTCCGCCCGCAATTCGCGGAAGTTGTAGATCTCGCCGTTATAAGTGACGACTAGATTTCGGGCGGCATAGCGCATCGGTTGCGCACCAGCAGCAGTGGGGTCCAGCACCGAGAGCCGTCGATGTCCCAGAGCGATCCCATCATCCCGCCACACTCCCCGTCCATTGGGGCCACGGTGAGCCAGGGCATCAACCATGCGATCGACATGGGCCGCGTTGATTTCGAGTCCGCGTCTCTGAAAGTCCAAAACCCCGGCAATCCCACACATCACGCGGCCTTTCCGGCGGCAGCCTGTTGTTCGGCCAGGTCGACGTCACGACTGGTCGACCCGAGATAGGCCAGACGCATGGCGGTAATTTGATCGCAGACCAAACCCAGGCAAAACACCTGTACACCCAGGATGGTTGTCATCGCGGCAAATACGGGGAATCCGCCACCCTTGATCAGCCCGACGGTCACCCCATAAAGCAACCCGGCCGCGATCAACAGTCCAGAACACCAGTTGAACGTTCGCAACGCGTTGAACATGATCGTGATGCGTAAAATCGTGTGCAGGGCCCGTAGGCCGTCCCGGACCTGGCGAACAGTGCTGGTCCCCAGGCGTTCGACCGTTTGGATCGGATGGAAGACGAGGTGATGATTGCGCTTCATGAATAGCAGCGTGCTGGTCGTCGAGGCGGAAAATCCATCGGGCAGCAGATCGACGTAACGCAATAGGAGGACGCGGCGGAAGACTCGCAGCCCACAGTTGACGTCGGGGATCTTGCGACCGACCGCGGCCTCGGCGGCGAACTTGATGATCCGCTTGCCGAGGACCCGCTTCTTGACGACATGACTGGCTGCAGTGCGGGCCCCGATCACGGCGTGGGCTTCCTCGCGATGGATCCGTTCGACCATGTCGGCCAGGTCACCGGGCTGGTGTTGGCCGTCGGCATCGAACCACGCAATGAGTTCGGTCGTGGCCCGCTGGATGCCACGTTTGAGTGATGCGCCATAGCCGAGGTTCGACCAGTTCTCAATGACGGTGGCCCCGTGCTGCTTGGCGATTTCGGCGGTGCGGTCGGTGGAGCCATCGCTGATGACGATGACCTTCGCGCCCGTAAGCCGCGATTCGTCGCGCAGAGATTCCAAAGTCCGACCAATCCCGGCCTCTTCGTTGTAGGCGGGAATGATGATCGTCAAGTCGTCCGCCCGCAGGCTCGGCCGATGAAGACTCAGAATATCCATGCGAGATGACCTTCTTGTAGCCCGACTCTCTGAGTCGGGTATTCCTCATTTCGGACACGGCTGATGGGAGGGTGAGGCTCCCGCCGAACCGCATAGACTTGCGAGGGCCGAATGACGCTTGCGGTTCGGCAGGAGCCTCACCCTCCCCTCTACCGCAATGACAATTCAGTGCTACCGCGGCTTCTCTGCCACATAGAGCCCATTCAGCCCATAACAGAACCGGCTGAATTGCACGTTGGTGTAACCCGCGCCAGTCAGCAAGCCCTGCATCTCTTTCACATCGAGCCCACCCGTTTCACCGGGCAGCATTCCGCCGCGATGCTTTTCTTCGCTGTACCACCAGATCTTGTGTCCGATATCCCCCAACCAGCGGTTGATCATGGTCGCGACGATGCGTCCGCCCGGCTTGAGGACTCGCAGGCCTTCACGGAGAGCATCCTCCCGGTAGGGGATGTGATTCAAACAGGCCAGGTAGGTGATCGTGTCGAAGGAACCATCTTCGAAGGGCAGTTCGCGCGTGTCGGGGACGATCTGCGTGCCGCCGCCAAAGTCGAAGACGTCGATACCGACTCCTTCGCCGCGATAGGTCCGCACCAAGGTGTTGGTGCCGGCGCCGACATCCAGCAATCGGCCTTGGATTTTCGGCATGACCGCTCGTAGGCGTTCCTCTTCCAATGACGACCAGCCGACCCGCTTGTTCCAGTCATCGGGGAAGGCCACGAAGCGGAAGGGAATTCCGAAGAGATCCCATGCGTGTTGCAACGGCGACCGGGAACTCAACAATTGTTCGCGAGTGAAGGGGATTGCGATACTCATGATTGAACTTCTTCCTTGAAGTCGGTTTTGTATCCGCCGGCCACGCTAGCGTCCGGTTACGATTCCATTGTCGACCTGATTGTTATCCCGAACCGTGGGCCGGCGCCCAGCAGCTGATTGTCTTAATTCCGTGTTCGTTCTTCTCCAGTAATGATCAACGCGTCCGAGCGATTGAGCGTCTTCCGGCGAGCCACGATTTGTTTGGGATCCAGCCTCACCAGTACATGTGAGGCATTCTGAAAGATCACTCGGTCGGATCGAGCCAAGCCGGGAGTGATTTCGTCTCGCGGTAACAACAGGATTTGTGCATCCATGATGGCGGCTTGGTCGAGGGCGGCCGATTGGTCCAGGGGCCAGGTAAGTCGATCGGCCGACTGTCGCAACACGTTCTTCGCCGCGACGAGATTCGCGGGGCTGGAATAGGCCAGGACTCCCAGATCCTTGTTGTTGTACGCGACCGGGATGTGCATCTGCCGCATATGGAAACTGCCACCGACAACTTCCTTCGCACGCCGCATTGTCTTCACCGCGCGAAACGCTTCCATTTCCTGGGCCATCTCACCGTAGGGGTGGCCCACGAGGATTGTCAGGTTGTCATAGCTGAATTCCACCAGGCGATAAGTGCTGCGAGTTGCCGGCGGCACGAAGCAGATCAATGCCCAGACAACAGCGGCCGCAGGAACCAGTCGCCAGGAGATTTCTCTTGGATCGAGGAACCGGGTCATCGCCACGCGGAATTGCAGTGCCCAAGTCCGGCCCCAATCGGGACGATTCACTTCGCGCACGGCGGCGGCCACGATGGCCAGCAACCAGACATCGAGATACCGCAGGTTCCGAATCAGATCGATCTGAAACGGCAGTCGACCCATGCGGCTCGAGACGATCACGTCTAATGTGGGAATCACGCAGGTCACGATCACATAGCCCAGGGTCATCCCGACGCTGACTCGGGTGGTCAGTGTGCCACGTCGATAACGACACAGCATCACGAGGGCCACTATTCCCAGCCAATACCGAGGGGTGCAAACCAGGTACAGAGCCAGGTTGCGATAGAACACCAGCGGTTCCAGATATCCTGGAGCGAAGCGTTCGCGGGCGATTTCGAAAGCTTGAGCCGTTACGGCCACATCGGAGACCACGGTTCCCGAATACTTGCCGGCATAGACCATGACATAGGGGAACATGATGGCAATGGCGGCGGCTCCACCGAGCGTGCCCCAAGCGAGGCGCGTCCACCACTTGCCTGGACCGCCGAAGACAAAGCCCATCAAAATGGCGCCGGTAATGGCGGGAGAACTGACCGGATGGACGTAGAACAACAACCCGGACGCGGCAGCCGGCAGCCACCACCATTGCGGGCGAGACATCAATCGCAACGCCAGCACGGCCACCCATGGCATGAAGGCTCCGTAGACGGTACGCGGCAGAACCAGCATCGGCCCCCAGTTTTCATTGGGGGGATAGTGAGCCTTCAGGAACCACAGGCCCAGCGTCGCCACGAAGGCAAACATCGCCGAGCGCGAGATGATCCGAAACAGTTGATAGTAGCCGAACAGCCCTGCCAAGCTGCTGATGAGGACCATGAACGCGCGGCTCGTGGAGTAATGGAACCCCATCCAGCCAAACGCCTGGACCACTTTCACATACAGCGGCGTGTACCATTTGAAATTGCGAGTGTCCGACAGAACTGCATCACCGGCCATTTCCTCGGGCGAGTCTAGCGCCGCGGCAAAGCTGAAGATGTTCGCCGGATCGCCGCTCATATGGGCTACGGGATGCCCGGGAAAGAAGACCAGCACCGAGGCCAGGCTGATCAGTACGAATACCATCGATCGCCCTTCGTCCCAATGGGCGGCGGATCGTAGCTGTGGTCGCACACTGTAGATCCTGGCGTTTTGGCGGCAAATGAATACGAGCAAGCCACAGATCAAAGTGGCGAGCGACCAACTGTAGAACGTCGACCTCGAGCCGATTTTCTCGACGCGCAGGATCAAATCGTCGCCTAGGGTTTCATAAGTTGCCCGGTCGATGGTGAAACGACAGTCCCCTTCGCCGAGCCAGAGGACCCCTTTGGAATTCAAGCTGAGCGAGGATTCCAGCAACAACGGCGGGGCGAGTGCTTCACCGGTCTGACGGTCGGCCAGCCAGGCGCGGGGCGGTTCTCCATCCCAACGGAGGCGATACTTGGGCAAACCGGTGCGGAATTGACCGCAAATGCCGTCGGGCCGAACCGTTAAGTCAGCCTGAGAGACGGGTAAGTCGATCTGAGTGACATGCCGCAAGGCTCGAAATTCGACGGCTGCCAGCACTCCGCAAACCAGTGTCGCGCCTGCAATCAGGACCGACAACCAGCGAAGGCGATGGGGCAACTGTGTGGTACGAGCTGCTTCAGGCATGAATTTCGTCCATGAAAACACAGTCTCAACTTCCAGTTGAGACTCAAGCGGCGCAAATTAAAACTGCGGGATCGCTCGGGATTCTAATGTGCCTGATCAAACCTGCAAACACCAATTGTAGCCCGACTCTCTGAGTCGGGTGTATTTTTTTGAAGGCACCAGACTCGGAGAGTCGGGCTACGTCACGCGTCGTAGTACATCGCAAACTCGTACGGATGCGGCCGGGCTCGCAGGGCTTCGACTTCATTCGCCGTCTTGTACCAGATCCAGGTATCAATGACGTCTTCCGTGAAAACGTCACCGCGTAGGAGAAAGTCGTGATCTTTTCGGAGTGCAGCGAGAGACTCTTCCAGCGAAGCGGGGGTCTTGGGAACGGTCGTCAGTTCCTCGGGTTTGAGATCGTAGATGTCTTTATCGAGCGGTGCGCCCGGGTCGATCTTGTTTTGGATGCCGTCCAAAGCGGCCATCAACATCGAGGCCATCGCCAGATAGCCGTTCGCGGATGGGTCTGGGCAGCGGAATTCGATCCGTTTGGATTGCGGATTGGAGCTGTAAACAGGGATTCGAATTGCGGCCGAGCGGTTCCGGCTGCTGTAAGCAAGGTTGATCGGGGCTTCGAAGCCAGGTACGAGCCGCTTGTAGCTGTTCGTGGTCGGACAACAGAAGGCCATCAGTGCGGGGGCGTGTTTCAGTATTCCGCCCATGGCGTACATGGCCATCGGGCTGAGTCCTGCATAGCCTGACCCGGCGAACAATGGCTGATTGTTCTTCCACAGGGAAAAATGCATGTGCAAGCCGGAGCCATTGTCTCCATAGAGAGGCTTGGGCATGAAGGTCGCGGTTTTGCCAAAACGTGCCGCGACGTTGCGAATCACGTATTTGCAGAGCAGCAGATGATCGGCCATCTTCAACAAAGGCTGATACTTCATGTCGATTTCGCACTGACCGCCCGTGGCGACTTCGCGGTGCTGGGCTTCGACTTCGACGCCACATTCCATCAGACGCAGCATGATCTCGGTCCGCAGATCCTGCAGGGTGTCCATCGGAGGGAGGTTGAAATAGCCCTCTTTCACCCGAATCTTGTGGCCGCGGTTGCCAGTGCCTTCGGAGCGGCCGCGGTTCCAGATCCCTTCGGCACTGTCGACGTGGTAGTACGATTCATGTTCGTTTTGATCGAAGCGGACTTCATCGAAGACAAAGAATTCGGTTTCCGGGCCCATCATCGCAATGTCGGCGATGCCGGTGGACTTCATGTAGTTCTGGGCTTTGCGGGCCACATTCCGCGGATCCTTGGCGTAGTCCTCGCGCGTCAGCGGATCGAGAATGTTGCACGTCAACGCCAGCGTGCTCTTCATGAACGGATCAATGAAGGCCGTTTCCGCCTGCGGCACGACCAGCATGTCGCTTTCGTTGATGGCCTGCCAGCCGCGAATGGATGAGCCGTCGAAACCCAGACCGTCTTCGAAGGTGGCGGTGGTCAGGGCGGCTTGCGGAATCGTGAAGTGCTTCTGGGTTCCTGGAAAATCCATGAAACGCAAATCAACCGCTTGAATTTCCCGTTCGCGACACAGGGCGAGGACTTCCCGAGGTGTCATTCAGCATTCCTTAAGTCAAACAAGTCAAAGTGAGCGTATCTGAGGACGGTCTAATCAGTCGCGTCAAGAATCCAGTAGTCTGGTTAGTCGTCCGTAAGCCGTGTTTGATGAATCCAATCCCTACTGAAACAGGGGATCAGATTCACCACGGAGACACGGAGAGCACGGAGAAATCTCAATTCTGGTCTCCGTCCTCTCCGTGTCTCCGTGGTGAAATCTTCTGTCTGCTACTTCACCAAACACAGACTGGTATCTTGAATTGCGAATGCATTGTGCATTCTACGGGCAGCAATGTGTACTCAACGTCCAAATGAAGAGCACATCCCGTGCCTTAAATTGAACTTAGCTGTGTGGCGTAACTATTGCAATAGATTGATATTACACCGATCATCCGGGAAATCGCAACTGCGAACAAGCGGCGCTGCTGCGGAATTGGCAGGCACTCTGCATAAGGATTCAGCATCGCTGCACAATTCTCGTAACCGTTGAATGTGGACATCAATTGGATGTAGAACCGTCAATTGGTTCAGAATCACAGCGACATCGTCGGCGAGGCACCGCGTTGATTTTTGCCCGCGGCAGCCGAAGACGTTGCGGAAAACTCATCTCCAGGAAACGACTTATGAAACTGCAACTTTCGGTGTGCTGTCTGGCCGGGGTCTTACTGTTTGGATTTGCTCCACATCAATCCCGAGCGGACGAACAGCGGGTTTACGTGGGCACGTATACGGGCGATGGCAGCAAAGGGATCTATCAGACAGTCCTGGATTTGAAGACGGGAAAACTGAGCCCGGTGGAACTGGCAGCGGAAGTCACCAGCCCGTCCTTCCTGGCGGTTCATCCGAGTCAGAAGTTGCTGTACGCCGTGATGGAAATCTCCGACTTCGAGGGCAAGAAGGCCGGTGGCGTGGGAGCATTTTCGATTGACCCGGCCACGGGCAAGTTGAAGTTGATCAATCAACAAGGATCAGGCGGTCCGGGGCCGTGCCATATCGTGGTCGACAAGGGCGGCAAGTTTGCCCTGGTGGCGAACTATGGCGGTGGGTCGGCGGGAACGCTGCCCATCAAGGCTGACGGCAGTTTGGAGCCTATGGCGAGTTTCGTCCAGCACAAGGGAAGCGGTGCGAACAAGTCGCGGCAGTCTGAGCCGCATGCGCACTCGATCAACGTCGATAAGGCCAACAAGTTTGCGTTTGTAGCCGACCTGGGTCTCGACAAGGTGCTGATTTACAAGTTCGACGACAAGACCGGCAAGCTGGAAGCCAATCAGCCTCCCGCTGGTGATGTCGAACCCGGAGCAGGCCCGCGGCACTTTGCCTTTCATCCGTCGGGCAAGTTCGCCTATGTCATTAACGAGATGCAATGTTCGGTCACCGCGTTTGCCTATGATGCCGAACATGGTGCATTGAAAGCCATTCAGACCGTCACCACGCTGCCCAATGGGTTTGACGGTAAGAACTATTCGACGGCCGAAGTCCAGATTCATCCGTCGGGGAAATTCCTGTATGGCTCAAACCGCGGTCACCACAGCATTGCCGAGTTCTCGATCGACGCCGAAACCGGCAAGCTGACCCCCATCGGGCATCAGAAAGAAAACATCAAGACTCCCCGCAACTTTGGCGTGGATCCGACCGGTCAATACGTGATTGTGGCGAATCAGGATGGCAATAGCCTGGTCGTCTTCAGTGTCGATCAAGCCACGGGAAAACTGAAGCCGACCGGCCATTCCGTAGAAGTCGCACGTCCAGTTTGCGTGAAGTTCATTCCGCTGGCGGCGAAATAGAGTTAGCGAATCGTTGAAGAGGTTTTTTTAGCCACAGAATGACACAGATTGAACACGGAAAAAGGCAGAAAAGAGCAGTCTCGTTCCAGATATCGGATCAATGCTATCTACTGAACAGTGGATGTCATTGGCAGGCTGAGGAAACGGTGACCCATTCCGTGTTTAATCTGTGTCATTCTGTGGCAAAAAACTCTTCAAAAGCCGATTTCCCCAACGCCAACTCCTACTAATTGAAGTCTGGTTAATCTTATTGTCGTGACGGTGGTGTTGTTCGCGTTGAATTGAACAGATCTGCTTTCCGTCTAGACGTTTACGGTTTGTTCGAGGTATGCTGCATACTCCGAGAAGTGTCGCTGCGCCTGGCGAACGAGGGCCCTCGCTGAGGTTCTGTATTTATGTCGTCCGTGCCGTTTGATCCATACCACAAATGGTTGGGAATCCCCCAGCGCGAACAGCCGGCACATCATTACCGACTGCTGGGCATCCCCCTGTATGAAGAGGACCCGCAAGTCGTGGAAGCGGCCGCGGATCGCCAGATGGCGTTCCTGCGAAAGTTTCAATCAGGCGAGCATGCCTCGGACGCGCTGAAGCTCCTGAATGAAGTCTCGCGGGCTCGGATTTGCCTGTTGAAACCGGACTCCAAAGCGGCCTACGATGCGACCCTGCGTGCTGAACTCAACGACCCCGAACCCGCCGCACCCATCGAAATCGATACCTCTGTCACGTTGAGTGCGAGCTCCTTATGGAAGTCGCCGGCAGTGCTCGGCGGGGCCGGTGTGGCACTCGTCGCTGTGATTGTCGTGGCGTTTCTGGTCTCTTCGCCTAAGTCAAAACCGCAGCCGGCGGGACCTGACGTTGTCGAGTCAGGAAAAACGGAAGTTCCGAAAGTAGAAGTCGGGAAACCGGTCGAACCCGCTCCCACTACTGTGGCGAGTGGTTCGAGTCCAGCGTCCACAAAGCAGACTACTAAGACGCTTCCCAATCAGGATCGACCGTTGGCTCAGGGAGACAAGGCGCCCTGGCCGACGTTGGCTGGTTCGGATCCTGAATCGCGGAAAATGAGCGGCAAAACTGAGCTGGCGTCTGGTTCCTCCAAGTCCGTCAATCCTCGAGCCGCACCGCGGGGTAAACCTTCTTCCGCAGTCAACTTGCTGAGTCGGATCAATGTGGATCGGAACCGCATTGCGGGCGAGTGGAGTTCCGCCGCCGACCAGTTGATCAGCCCAATAGACGGTATGACCCGGTTGGGCGTACCGTATGTGATGCCAGACCTCTACGACTTGACCCTCACGGTTGAACGGACCAGCGGTACGCGCGGGTTTGGCTTGGTCTTTCCTGTTCAAGGGCAACCTGCTGCGTTGGTGATTGATGGACAGAACGCGAGTCAGACCAAGTTGGCAAATGGATCGGGAGGCCAGAGCACGGACGAACCCGTGTTCGAGGGGCAATTGTTGTTTCCGAATCGCCCGGTGGAGTTCTTCATCCAGGTACGACGCGGCCGGATTTCCGTTGCGGCGGATGGCAAAGAGATTTTGAAGTGGAAGGGTGATGCGTCGTACTTCCAGCCATCAGTCAGGGAGAGTTTCAGTAACCCCAAACCGCGTGAACTGATGCTGGTCAGCTTGGCGAGTGCTTTCCGGGTCTCAAAGCTGGATGTCAGTTCTCCGCCAAAGGCAGCCGAGACTGAATCGGGCAAAAACGCCATTGATCTGTTGAGTTACATCAAGATTGACCGATCGTCGCCGCAAGGCGACTGGACGTTTCAGGACGGAACGCTCACGGGTCACTCGGGCCAACCCAATCAACTCGTTCAAATCGAAGTTCCTTATGAACCTTCCGTGGTGGAATATGACCTGGACATTTCACTGACTCGCGAAGAAGTTCAAGGAGCCTGCGTGATCGGTATGCAAGTCCAAGGGCACCAATGCTATTTGCAGTATCTTACCGACGGCCAGTACGACCTGTTTGGCATCTCGGAAATCGATGGTCACACCGGAGCTCAAAACGAGACGACCAAAACGATGCCCGTGACCGCGAAAGGTCTACCGACACTTATCAAGTGTCGAATCCGTCAACAGGCGATTACCGTCGATATCAATGGCGAGAGAATCATTGACTGGAAGTGCGATCCGACTCGGCTGTCTTCTAAGCATGTCGTCTTTTCGAACCCCAAGACGTTGCTGCTGGGAGTTGGAGGGACGACCGTCCGCTTCAATCGGTTCACTTTCAGTCCGGTCACGGACGGTTCTGCTTCCACTAATCCATTAACTGCGGATGCCGAAACATCGAAAGGGATGGCAGCGGATCCGGTCCTGCAGATCAAGAAGCACCCGACGCCCGATGCTGCCGCTCAGGATGCCGCGCGGAAAACGGTTCGCGAGGGTCTGAAGGTCGAATACGCAATGGCCAAGAAGGCGGACAATCGACATCTGGAGGCGAAAGTGACTCTGGCCAGGTCGTTGCTGTCGCAGGCCGAGAATGCTGACGATGATCCGGCGAAATGTTATGTGATGCTCTACGACGCCGCCGACTTTGCCGCTGATTCCGGGCAGTTGTCGTTGGCTTGGGAGATCCTGGTCGCACTGGGGGATCGCTTCGACGTCCCATCGCTCCCACTGATGGAACGAGCGGCCAAAGCGGCGGCGCGCTTCGTGAAGAATGACCAGGACGTGGCCTACCTGGCTTCCATCTACGTGCTCTTGCTGGATGAAGCCATTCGGCTGGATGACTTCGAGACGGCAGCCAAAGCGGCACCTGCGGCAGCGAATGCGACTCGCAAGTTTACCCTGTTAAAGGAGCAGTTGAAGGACCAGTTGGCGGCCTATGCTCGACGCGTCAATACCTTGCGAGACGCATTTGAATTGGCCAAACCGGCTAGAGAAGTCCTGAAAGCGAATCCGAACGACGAAACTGCGAATCTCGCCTGGGGCCGCTACGTCTGCTTCTACAAGGGTGACTGGTTGACCGGGCTGCCAATGTTGGCCAAGTCCTCCAATGCAGCGCTGGTCAGCCTGGCCAAGCGGGAACTCGAGCAGTCGCGGGAGCTGCCGGCGCTGACGCAACTGGGGGATGACTGGTGGGAAGTGGCCGAGCAGGAAAAGGACCCCGTGAAATCGACGATCCGCGAGCGGGCGGCCGACGCCTGGCAGTTGGCTTTGCCGCAGGCGGAGGGGCTGCAAAAGCAGACGCTGGAGTCGAAAGTAGAACGCATCTTCACGCCCACGAAATTCTTCGAGACGACAGGCAGCGGGCAGGGGGTCAGTGTGGCGAATCCGGACTTGAACCCGGGGCCATTCTTCACCGCCGAGTTCTGGGTCACCACCGAGTCTCGAACCTCGGGGACGTTGCTCACCAAGCGTGCGGATCGCCGGGATCTGGGCTTCGTCGTGGGCTTGGAACGGGGGTACCCACGGATCTCAGGGCGATCCATTTCTGCGACGGCAGCCGGCAGGTCAAAGCAGGCCATCAACGACGGCCGGTGGCATCATGTGGCCATCGTCAAGATCGGTAACCAATTGGGACTGTTTGTCGATGGCAAGCGGTCAGCCCAATCGGAACTGAACGAGCGAGATGCGACGGGATCACCTTGGAAGATCGGCTACGAAACGGGTTCGAATGCGCCGGAGGTCAAGATGAAGGTCTGCCGGATCCGCTTCTCCAAGGACGCCCGCTATCTGGTGAATTTCCATCCCGAGAAGAATTACACGAAGGACAAAGGGACGCTGTTTGTGCCGTAGGATGCGTCGTGGGACGGGTCTCCAGGCCCGTCAGTGCCCGTAACGACCCGCGTCAAACAAGAATCAAGCCACTCGAACTTCGCGCAGCGCCGATTCGCATCAATCAATAAAGCCTGATGCTGTATCAAGCGTTTTGCCTTCGTTTGGGTGCCACTGGCTAAGCCAGTGCTCTGCCGGACATTGTATCGAACGAACACTCGCACTGGCACCCAAATGCGGCCCTGTTGAAGCACATTCGCCTCAGTCAACCAATGCGAGTCGGCGCTGCGCGAAGCTCCCAAGGAGTGATAGTCCGTCAGGTCGATGGTTACGGGCACTGACGGGCCTGGAGACCCGTCCCACGAATGCCGCGACGTCTATCCAGCAAAGGCTCGCGGCTCGGCGGTCACGACGTTGCTGGTTTTTGCCAATTCTTTTGCCGCTTTCACAATGCCTGCGACGTCCAGTCCCAGATCTGCAAGTTGCTCGCCGCGTTCGCCGTGCTCGATGAAGCGGTCGGGGACTCCCAGCCGACTCATGTGGCTGGTGTTCACGCCGTGATCGTTGGCGAGTTCCAGGACCGCCGAGCCGAATCCTCCTACGAGCGTGCTCTCTTCGATGGTCAGTACGAAGGCTGCTTCACGCAGGGCTCGCAGGAGCGTGGTTTCGTCCAGGGGCTTGATGAAGCGGGCGTTGATCACGCCGACGTCGAGTCCCTGCTTGCGCAGTTCGGCGGCCGCTTTCACGCAATTGCTGAACAGGGTCCCGCAGGCGATCAACATGCCGTCGCGACCCCAGCTCAAGACTTCGGCCTTGCCGAGTTCCACTGGTTGGGCTGGCCGTTCGATGGTTTCGACGTTGCACTTGGGATAGCGAATCGAGACCGGTCCGTCATATGTGAGCGCGAAGTCGAGCATGGGAGCCACGTCGGTTTCGTCGCCGGGGGCAACCAGGACCATGTTCGGGAACACGCGCATGTAGCTGTTGTCGAACGTACCGTGGTGCGTGGGGCCATCGGGACCGCACAGGCCGGCTCGATCGAGACAGAAGGTGACCGGCAGGTTCTGCAGTGCGGCCTCCTGGAAAATCTGGTCGAAGCTGCGTTGCAGGAACGTGCTGTAGATGTCCACGATCGGCCGCATGCCGGCTTTGGCCATGCCGCCGGCGAATGCCACCCCGTGACCTTCGCAGATGCCGACGTCGAAGAAGCGGGAGGGAAACTCGTTCCGCACCTGATTCAGCTTGTTGCCTTCGCACATGGCGGCCGTGATGACCGCGACTTTGGGGTCCCGGGTCATCGCGACATGGATGGCGTCGCTGATGGCATCGGTATAAGCCCGATTGGAACTCTTCTTGATCGATACGACTTCTTCGTCATGACGTTCGAATGGAGGCGGAGCATGAAACAGCACGGGATCTTCACAAGCGGGCGCGAAGCCGTGGCCCTTCTCGGTGAAGACGTGGAGCAGCACGGGACCTTCCAAATCTTTGACCATTTCCAGGTATTGGCGCAAGGACTTCAGATCGTGGCCGTCGACGGGGCCGATGTAGCGGAAGCCCAGCTCTTCGAACAGCATGCCGCCGTGCAAGTAGAGCTTCATTGCTTCCTTCAGTTGCGAGAGTCCCCGTTGCATCGAATCGCCGACGAAGGGAATCTGACGCAGCACCTTGGACAGATCGCGTTTGAAGTTCGAATAGCTGGGGGTCAGGCGGGCCTGGTCCAGATACTTGGCCACTCCACCGACGCGGGGGCAGATTCCCATCTTGTTGTCGTTGAGGATCACCAGCAGGTCTTTGTTAAGACCGGCGGCATTGTTGAAGGCTTCAAACACGATGCCCGACGGTAAGGCACCATCACCGATGACGGCCACCGATCGCCGTTTCTGTGGAGAGATCAGATCGTCGGCCGCTTTCAATCCCAGGACCGTCGACACGCTGCTGCCGGCGTGACCGGTCATGAAGAGATCGTAGGGACTTTCGGAGGGATTGGGGTAACCCATCAGGCCCCCCTTCTGACGCATCGTCGCGAACTCGTGATAGCGACCAGTGACGAGCTTATGCGGATAGATCTGATGACCGGTATCCCAGATGAGCCGATCATTCGAAAAATCGAAGACCAGGTGCAGGGCAATGCACAGTTCCACCACACCCAGGTTGCTGGCAAAGTGGGCCGATCGCACGCTGACCAGATCGCAGAGCGTATCGCGGATCTCACCAGAGAGTTGCTGCAATTCGGCCTCGCTGAGCGTCCGCAGATCGAACGGTGAAGCGATGCGCGGAAGGATCTGAGGTTCTCGGATGGTGGTCATGATCTCGTGAATCCTATTCTCTGCTGCGTGGGTGATTCGTCCTCGTCAGCGATCGTTCTGTCTCAGTGGGCTAGTGGTCTCGATGCAGAATGAATTGAGCCAGATCACGCAGCGGTTGAGCTTGTGATCCCAGCGGCTCCAGTAAGCGACAGGCCTCGTCGATCAAGGCGGCGGCCCGTTGTTCGCTGGCCTCGATTCCCAACAATGAAGGGTAGGTCAGCTTTCCCAATGCGGCATCTTTGTTGACGCCTTTGCCGATTTTTTCGGCGTTGCCGCGGACATCGAGCAAATCGTCGGTGATCTGAAATACCAGCCCGATATGTAAACCGTACTGCCGCAGGAGATTTAACGTGTCATTGTCCGCCTGAGCAATGCGGGCCCCCATCGTCAGGGCAGAACACAACAATCGGCCCGTCTTGCGGCGATGAATGGCCTCGAGTTGTTCGAGCGATGTTTCCTGGGCCGTTTCTGCTTCGAGATCAGCAACCTGTCCCGCGACCATCCCCACGGCCCCCGCTGCGTTGGCCAGATCGGCACAGCACGCGGCAGCAATGTGCGGCGGCTGGACGTCTCGAGCCACGAGTTCGAACGCGAGGGTCAACAGAGCATCTCCAGCCAGGATTGCCAGAGCCTCGCCGTAGACCTTGTGGTTGGTCGGACGTCCGCGACGCAAATCGTCATCATCCATGGCGGGCAGATCGTCATGAATCAACGAATACGTGTGGACCATTTCGAGCGCACAGGCCGCGGGCAGGGCCGCTTCGGGACTTCCGCCGCAAGCTTCACAAGCCAGCAATACGAGCACCGGCCGCAAACGCTTACCACCTGCGAGCAGGCTGTACGACATGGCGGCTTGTAATTGCGATGGGCAGTCCGTTCCCTGAAGTACGTACTTTTCGAGCGCCGCGTTGACTCGGCTCCGAAATGCTTCCCAGGTTGTGTCGAGTCCCCCCACCGCATCCTCCGTGATGTCGGGTTGCATCGCATCGGTTTTTGAGTGCGATCGAGACCTCCGTGAGAGGCCTCGACCACCAAATTGCCAGTCCGCGTCACGCGTTCCTGCTATCTGACGCAAATTGGGGCACGTCGTGCCATGAAGAGGATTTTAAGCCAGATTCTCGCCGGAGAGAAGATTGAACCCCATTCTCCCCAACCTTTTGCGGGGAAAATGAGGTTCGATGGGGTCGAGAAGAGCGTTTTGAGAGAAATCTTCAAGAGCGCGTATGGAAGGATCGGGCTGAGGTTTCGTATTCGAGTCGATGGGAGGGTGAGGCTCCTGCCGAACCGCAAGCGTTGTTCGGCCCTCGTCAGACTATCCGGTTCGGCAGGAGCCTCACCCTCCCATGACGTCGAAATATCCCTCACAGTGTCGACTAGCGGTGGGCAATTACAGCGTTGACCATATTGTTGGGCCCCTGCTGGAACTGAACCCGTCCATTCCAATCTCCACTGACCAGCGTCTGGCCGTCGGCACTGCACGCCAGGGAACGCACAATGGTTGTGCGGGTAAGAGGTACCCCGAGTCGATTTCCAGTGGCCACATCCCACGTCACAATCTGGCCCTTTTCATTTCCCGCACTGAAGGTACTCTCGTCATATGACAGGACGCCGGATCGCAAGCCGACAAGATCACCCGCAAACCGTTGAACGCAGGCCCCGGTCTTCACGTTCCAGATCGCCACGCCGTCGTTTCGTGTGGCACTGATAAAGTTCGTTTCGTCGCCCACAAATCTCACCGTTTCCACGGCTGCTTCAGGTCGGCGGGATTGAATCGCCACGCGGTGGGTACGGATCAACTTGCGTTCTTCCAGATCCCAAATCTGGACCAGACCCGAATGAGTTCCGCCGATCGCCAATTTGCCATCACTGGAGGTGGCCAGGCTGCGGATGGATTCTTGAGCATCTGGTGATACCAACGTGTCGATCCGTTCCAAAGTCCGGGGATTCCACAGGACGAGTTTCCCATCTTCACCGGATGTTATGAGAATGTTGCCATCGGGAGTGAATTCGCAGTCAGAGATTTCCTGCATCAAGGGGTCGTCGGTCAGCATGGGCGTCTCGGGATGTTCCAAGTCCCAGATCTCCAGTTTGCCCATGGCCGAACCCACGGCCAGGAGTCGCTGCTTTGCAGAATAGGCGGCACAGCGGACTTCGCTGAGATGGCTTTGCATCTCGCCCAGCATGACGGATTTTTTCAGATCCCAGATTCGCAGTTGACCCTGTCCCTGTACGGTCAGCAGGGTGTCATTCTCCATGTTGACGGCGTCGTAGATGGGATTCACGCACAACAGGTTGTCTTTGTTCGGGCCCGCGAGCAAGCTCTTCTTGAGCTCCACATCACAAAGTGCCCAGACGACCAGGCA
>JAKFVC010000195.1 GCA_021732415.1 Planctomycetaceae bacterium | reverse complement strand
TACCAGGGCGAGGGGAGCGATTGTCGCTGCGCTTCCTTTGTGTTTGACACTCGCGACGATCACGCAAAATCACGGCGTTCATGCATCCAACGCTGTGCGCAACTGCTCAATCTCCGTCTTCAACGTTTTACTAAACGCGGCAATATCCGATGCATGCATCACCAGATTGCCGCCCGCCTTCGCCCACGTGATCTCCTGCTCGAGACCGAGCCAGAAATGGACCCCGGCGCCGACGTGGTGTTCGCGGGCAATTTGAAAAATCTTGCGGACTGCCTCGTCGAAGCGCGGATGGTCGTATTGTTCGGGAATTCCCAGGCTGCAGGAGAGATCGTGGGGGCCAATGAGCACCGCATCCAAACCCGGCACCGAACAGATTTCATGCAGGTTCTCGATCGCGGGGACGCTCTCGATGTTGACGATGAGGATCTTGTCGCCGTTGCGTTGTTCGAGGTAGTCGCGTAGTTCCGGTTCGAGAGTATTGGGATCGCGCAGGGCCTCTTGCAGTCGACGTCCCTTCAAGGGCCGGTACTTGACGGCTCCGACGAGAGCGCGGACTTGGTCGGCCGTTTCGAGATAGGGGCCGATGACTCCACCGGCGCCCCCGTCGAGGACCTTGCACGCTTCGAACGGATCGTTGCACGGGAGCCGCACGACAGGGGGAATGCCCATCGCCTGGTAGGTCTGGCACATCCACGACAACGTCTGCCGTTCGAGCGGTACGTGCTCGGTATCGATAAAGACGAAGTCGATGCCGATCGACTTGGCCAGGTTGGGCCAGAGAGGAGATTGAGCCGTCAGGGCCGAAGAATAAACCCGGCGCCCCTCGTGCAGGGCTTTGATGATTTCGCGACCAGTCATACTGCGGTCCTCGTTGGAAAAAAGGTAAGCGAGCGCTGGACTTATTCGACTTCAACGGGCTGCCCCGTCTCACAGGATTTGAGTGCGGCGGTAATCGTGGCAAAAATGTCGCGGCTGGCCCGCGCGTTCAGGATGGTTTCTCGATTGTGGTCGATGGCCTGGGCAAAATTCTCGGCGAGCAGGAAGTCATTTTCCCCGGCGACCCGTCGTTGGCGTGGTTCTCGCGGCGGCTGATCGCGGTAATAGATGCCGATATCGGGACGCGCTTCGCTGACGACTAACGCCCCTTTGGTTCCGACCACTTGAAGCTTCATCTCACCGCCACTGGGATGACTGGCAGCTCCGCTACGTCCGACCGCGACAGAACCGATTAGACCTCCCTCCATTTCCAACGTCATGCTGGCCAGGTCTTCCACACCATTGTCCGCATTGACTTGATGAAAGTGGGCGGTCGACCGGGCGAAGACCCGCTGCACGCGGGCACCCACGAGCATCTGCAGATAGCCGAGAGGATAGATCCCTTCGTTCGACAATTCTCCGATGGGCTCGTTCCCGACCGCCCCGTCCGAACCGTCGATATGTGCCGCGAGTTGAAAGGCGAGCCAGTCCATGGGGGGATAACCCGGCCGCCGGGAGCCTTTGAAGGGGCCGGCATCCTTGGCGAAATAGAAGTCGACGTGGGCCGCCAATGGCTGCCCGATTTCGCCCGCTGAAATCCTCTGGCTGGCATTCAGGACGCTCGGCAGAAAATTGCGGTTCCACATCAGGAACTTGACGCCACTCTGTTCGATCGCCGCGACCAACCGGTCGGCTTCGGACATCCGCGTGGTGAGAGGCTTATCCTGAATGACGTGCTTGCCGGCCAGCGCCGCGCGAATACTGAGGTCACAATGCCGTTCAGCTTCCGAGCTGACAATGGCAATCTGCACGCCGAATTCGCGGAGAGCCCGTTCGACATCACGCACGTAAGGGATCCGAAAATCATCGGCCAGTTGCTGATTGCGTTCGTGAGCCCAATCAGGCACCTGCGGGTCATCGGCGACCACGACCAATTCAAAGCGTGGGTGAGATGCCACGCCGCGGGCCACGTAGTCGTGCTTCACGGCACTGATTGCGGCACAGCGGAAGTTGCCGTTTGTCGGCTGGCTAGCGGGATTCGTCATGTCACGCGCCCTCCATCGAAATAGTCTGGCGCGAGATCAGTGATTGTTCGACAGCTTGTCCGAT
The DNA here is from genome assembly GCA_021732415.1 of Planctomycetaceae bacterium. Classification (GTDB taxonomy): domain Bacteria; phylum Planctomycetota; class Planctomycetia; order Planctomycetales; family Planctomycetaceae; genus JAKFVC01. Next base: position 29,116 of record JAKFVC010000195.1, on the reverse strand, counting down.
AGTCCTCACGCGATGCCATTCCACGAGGCTCGGGGACAGATCGCGTTGAGTCTGCAGGGCATCGACGAAGTCTTGAGTCAGGTTGACCAGCGGGCGAATCCCTTCTTCGGCTCGCAACGCTTGTGGATGCTGGCCGCGATAGATCAGTTGCATGTTCTGATGATCGTCGGCATAGGCGGCTCCGGCAGAACCCATCACCGACAGCGACCGATAATCGTCACCGGGGGGGAGGGCTGATGAATAGCTAAGCAAGGCCATCGGGCCGTCGGGGAAACCGAGATGAACTTGGATCGTCCGACCGCTCTCCGTGCCATCCGTTGCTCGAGGCGTTTCCGTTGCAAACACGGAATTCGGGGATGGGCCCATCAGCCAGATGGCCAGATCGAGATCGAGAAGTAATGGTGAGGGCAGGGTATTGGAAGAACTCGCAGGAGTCGGCTCCCAGCGGTACATGCGAATCAATCCGGGGCGGCCCAGTTTTCCGGCATCCAATTGCTGACGCACGAGCTGCCGTGATGGCAGATAGCGATCAGGATTCACGACCGCGAATTGCACTCCGGCCTGCTTCGCTGAGGTGGCGAATGACTCCAATTCGGCGGGCGGCAATTCGGTCGGGGAAACCAGCAGGACGTGTTTGCCGTCCGCCAAAGCCCGTTCGATCAACCCCACTTGCTGCAGCTTGGGCGTTACCAGCAGCAGGGCGTCGTAAGTACCCGGTGGCGGATGTAAATCAGCCGCGTTGAGAGAGCAGTTGATCGAACCGCCCCTCAGCCGCGCCGACACCATCTGCCATCGGGCTTCGTCGCCACAGACTGCCAGCCGAATCATGCTGCTCGCTCCCTGGCCTGACTCGTGGAGTCGGGAGGACTAAGTGCGTTTTGAACTCCAAGTATTACGAAGAGTTTTTAGCCACGGATGAACACAGATTAAACACGGATGAAGAAGGTCTGAAACTCGCCCCTCTGGGGTGAATTCCAATGCGTCTTTATCCGTGTTTCATCCGTGTCAATCGGTGGCTCAATTCTTCTGTAATTTGACCGTATTGCTTACGGGACCTTACCACCCAGCTTGCTGATCGCACCCTTCATTTCGCCCTGGGCACCGGGATCCGTTTCTCGTTTGAGTGCGGCGTACAAAGCCGGCAGCGATGCCGGATCGCCCGTGTTGCCGAGGGCCCGGGCGATATATCCTGTGAGGTGATGGTCGGTCTCTTTTTCGAGTACCTTGACGATTTCCGGGGCCGCGGCTTTGGCGGGGAGACCGATCATTCCCAAGGCATGCGAGGCCTTCATGCGGACCAGACCCTGATCATGATGCAGGAACTTGCGCAGGGCTTCGATTTGCTCGGACTCGTTGACACCCATGAGAGCCAGGGCGCCCAACGCGACGGTGCGGGTGACAGGATCGGCATCTTCTTTCGCGGCGGTTGTTAGCGGCTCGATGGCGGCGGTCTTGTCGGTGGGAGCCGCTTTACCAATCCGGCCGAGGGCGCGGGCCGCGGTCTCGCGGGCCTCTTTGACGGGATCACTCTTCAATTGTTTGACGAGCGCGGGAATTGCTGGCACTGAAGCCTTCCCCAGGTTTCCCGAGGCCGTTGCTGCAACCGCGCGGACTTCGCCATCTTTGTCGGCGAGTGCCGCGTGGATTTCGGCCGCCATCATTTCCGAAAGATCCGAGTGGACCAGGGAACCGACTGCCGCTTTCCGGACGGCGGCGTCCGGACTTTTGACTTCGGTCCGAGTTTTGGCCAGGCGTTCGGCCACTGTGCCCGCTTTATCTTCCGCACCGGCTGACGTCGTTGCTGACAGCATCAGGACACTGAGTATCAACTGATACATTATGATTGAGAAATTGCGGCGCAGCATTTCTTATTCTCCAAGGTTTGAATCGAGGATGGTCCATCACGGTTGAGCATATGCCATCGACGCATCATGCACTTCTGATGCATTGCGGTCAACGATGGCATGGATTTCTGTAGGATGGCCGCCTCGGCCGTCTTCTTCTTTGAGATCCCGTCAAGGAGAATACGACGGCCGGGGCGGCCATCCTACGAACCGAAATGCCGGCAGCACAAGCGAGTGAGTTGCTGGCCGTTGGCATCGAAGTTGGCGGGATTGAGCCAATCGGTAAACGCGGCTTCCAGGCGCGGCCATTCGCTGTCGATGATCGAATACCAGGCCGTATCCCGATTGCGTTGCTTGTAGATGGTGGCCTGGCGAAAGATCCCTTCGAAACGGAATCCCAACCGCTCGGCTGCGCAGCGACTGGGAGCGTTCAGCGCGTCGCATTTCCATTCGTAGCGCCGGTATCCGAGTTCGAACGCGCGGCGCATCATCAGAAACATCGATTCCGTGGCTGCCGCAGTCCTCTGCAGGAGAGGTGAGAAGGCCAGATGGCCGACCTCGATGTTGCCGACGAGCGGTTCGATTCGCAGGTAGCTGGTGACTCCCACCGGTTGATTGGTTTTCGAATCGATCACCGCGAAGAAGAGTGGATCACTCGATTTACAGACCGACTGCATCCACTCCCGGTATTGAGCCAAACTGTCAAATGGACCGTAGGCCAGATAGGTCCACATGCCTTGTGTGGTATCCAGAGAGTTCGCCGCGTATAGAGTCTCAGCATGGCGATCAGGATCGAGCGGTTCCAGGCGGCAGTACCGTCCGAGGAGTGGTTCACGGACGGGAAACGGAGGGGGCGTCCAGCCGGGTAGTGGGAACCCGATGGTTTGGCCCAGAGCGTTTTGGGTCGGTTGTGGGGAATTCGAATCTGAATCTGGAAGGGCTGACTGTCCCATAAGTCCCATCCGTCCTATAAGTCCTGTTGATCCCATCAGGCTAACTTACAGTCTTCGCCCCCGTGGCCGACGCTGCCAGCGTCGGTGCGCAGACGCTAGCAGCGTCTGCCACGGATTGCTTCTCACGCTGGCGGTGTCGTCTTGGCACCCAGCAGGTAGCTCAGTCGCGGCCCGAAGCGGTTGGTATTCAACATGATCAACCAGGCAGGAACCAGGACGGGGCGCACGACGAAGGTATCGAGCAGCACGCCGAAGGCGAGTGCGAATCCCAGTTGTTGAGAGCCGCGCAGATGTCCGGCGAGCACCAGCGAGAAGAACGTTCCAGCCATGATGATGCCGCAACTGGAGATGATGCTCCCCGTGGAGAGCAAGGCGGTACGAATGCCCTCGACGGGACCGTGTTTGACTTGATCCTCATCGATGCGGGCCATGAGGAAAATGTTGTAGTCTTCACCGACCGCGATCAAGATCGTGAACAGGAAAATCGGTACTTTCCAATCGATGCCCGCGAAGGTGGGGTCGATCAGCCAGAAGACGAAAATGGTCATCCCGAGCGAAACGAAGTAACTGAAGAAGACGCTCAGGACCAGGTAGCCCGAAATCGAAACCATCCTCAGCAGGAGGACCAGGATGATAAACACGACCGTCAATACGGCGCCATCGATCACCAGTTGATCGCGATCGGTGACGGTTTTGAGATCGAGCAGACTGGCCGTCGTCCCGACGTAATGGATCTCCGTCCCCTGTTTGATGGACTCGGGGAGCATTTCGCGGAATTTTTGTTGCACCAATTGCAACTGCCGCATGCTGTCACGCGAGAAGGGGTCTTGCTTGAGGACCAGATCAATCCGCACAACGGTTTGATCATAACCTTCCGTACTGCTGATATACCGCTTTTGGGCCAGACCCATCACGAGGGCACTCGCCTTGATCGACAAGCCCAGGGGATGGATCGCACTGCGGATATCGGTCAGCCCCAGTTCCTCTTTCTTCTCCGCTAAACTGGTGATGAAAGCATCCAGGGCTTCGAACGTATCACCGTCCTTAAAGTCGAGCTTTTCATTGCGCATCAGCACGGTCAGCGGGCCCGTTTCACCAGCCGCGAAGTGTTCCTGCACGGCCTTGGCTCCGACGACACTCATCGTGGTCGGGGGGAGTTCGCTCAATAGTCCGTAACTGAGTTCGCTGTGGAAGATCACGCCGATGATGGCGAAGGGGAGCATTAGCAGCACACACACGGTCCAGATCGCGCCGGGTCGACGCATCAGGGCGGCCCCGACGATTTCCCAGATGCGGTGCACGCCGTGTTGTTCCAGCCAACGGGTGAAGACCGTCGTTCCCGAGACCCACCCGCCCTGACGACTGAGCCCGGTCTGGCGCATTTGCGGCCAGAAGGCGAGGCCCCCCGCGAGCTTGATCAATGCCGGGGTGAAGGTCAGTGAGCAGATCAGCATGATCAGCAGGGAGAAGGAAATGCCGATGCCTGCCTGCTGGAACTTTCCGAACAGCGCGAACACCATCATGCCGATGCCGCACATGACGGTCCCGGCACTCGCCATGAGCGCGGCACCGACCTTCTCCAGCGACTTCTCCATCGCTTGTTCGACACTCAGGCCGTGATCGTATTCTTCTTTATAGCGGGCGATCAGGAACAGGCAGTAATCAATGCCCGCGCCGTAGACCACCACTGCGATGTAAGTTCGCAGGCCGACGAACGGTTTCAAGAACGTCAGCAGCTCGAATCCCCCTTTGCCGGCCCAAGTCATCAGGATCAGCAGGGACATCGAAATCTGGACTGAAATAAAGACGCACACCAGCGGAATCAGGGCGATGAACGGCGCACGGTAGATCGCCAGTAACAACCCGATGACCAGGATCATCGTCCAGGATTCGGTGCTGCTGGCGCTTTCGTTCGCCGCGTTAAGCATGTCGCGCCCGACGGTCGCCGGACCACTGAGTGCCAAATGCAGACCGGGGGGGATTTTTGTCCGCAGCTCACCTTTGTCAGGATCGATCAAGCGTTCGATACGATCGATCGTATCCTTGTTGCGGTGGTCGAGAAACTCGTTGGTCATTTCGACAATGATGAGCGTCGCTTTGCCGTCGACGCTATTCAGCAGCTTGCCGACCTGTTTGTCGTTAAAGTCGCGAACCTTCTCGATGAAGGAGTTGTCTTCGCGTTGAATTTCGAGCAGGCGGGGGGTTAACAGCGTGGAGATAAAATTGCGGTCGTTGTCGTCGATTTCCGTGCTGCGGTGCCGGACGACGATCACGACGCTGCTGGCGAGATGGTCGTTGGGGAAGGCCTTGCGGAACAGATCTTCCGCGAGAATGCTGGGCATCGTTTTAGGCAGGAAGGCGAACTCGCCGTCTTCGGCGATATCCTGCCAGCCCGGAATATGGACGGCAAAGATGCCGAGCTTATTGACCCATCCCGTCAAAATGCCGTTGGCACACACGGCCAGCACCAACCACACGGCAAGCGTCAGCCGCCAATGGTGCACGACACGATTACCAAGCCGTTGAAACATAAGGCGCTATCAACACTCTATGGAAAAATGTCTGCCCCGTCCCTGGGCTTTGCAGGGGCAAAACTGGATTGGTATCCAATCACCCCCCAGGTACGAACGACGTTACGAAGTTCGCAACAACTTCATTCAGCCCATCAGGATAAATCGAATAGCCGCCACGTTAGCGGTTCAAACCAGCAGCGTCAATCAACTCAAGCTATTCCCCAGCCTGAAGATAAGAGCGAAAAATGGTCTGGGGCTGATGGGAGGGTGAGGCTCCTGCCGAACCGCATAGTCTGGCGAGGATCGATCGACGCTTGCGGTTCGGCGGGAGCCTCACCCTCCCGACACGTTTCACGAGTCACCTCAGACCCGTAATTCTTCCGACTGCTGCTGGAGCAGATCGCGGTATTTTTCGCGGATCGGATCCACCACTTCCCGAATAAAATCGTCCACCTGTTCGGGAGCCCGCCCGATGAATTGCTGCGGATCGAGTGTTCCCGTCAGATCGACATTGGCAAATGCCGAGTCTCCGGCGAGTCGCTCCATGAGGTCATTGGCTCGGCCGAATTCTTTGACTTCTCGCCCTGCGGCTTGACTGTGAACGCGGATCGATTCATGGAGTTCTTGACGGTCACCGCCGGCTTCCACCCCACGCATCAGGATCTGTTCCGTGGCCATGAACGGCAATTCTTCCAGCAGATGCTTGGCAATGACCTGCGGATAGACCACCAGGCCGTCGACGACATTCCGATAAATAATCAGCACGGCATCGATCGCGAGCAGAGCCTGAGGAATCGTCAATCGCCGGTTGGCACTGTCATCCAAAGTCCGTTCCAACCACTGCACGGCGGCGGTCTGATCGGCACTGGAAACCAGGCTCATCGCGAATCTCGCCAGTCCACACATGCGTTCCGCCCGCATCGGGTTCCGCTTATAGGCCATCGCCGATGATCCAATCTGGTGCTGCTCGAACGGCTCTTCCAGTTCCTTGCGACTTTGCAGGATGCGCAAATCGCTGCCCGCCTTATGAGCCGACTGGGCGACGCTGCTGAGTGTCGCCAGGACGTGGGCATCGACCTTCCGCGAGTACGTCTGGCCGGTGACCGGATAGACTTCATCAAACCCCATCTTGGCCGCGACACGTCGATCGAGCTCGATCACCTTGGCATGATCACCGTGGAAGAGTTCCAGGAACGTCGCCTGAGTGCCAGTCGTGCCCTTCGCACCGCGGAAGCGCAGTGTCTGCAGGCGGTGCTCAATCTCTTCCAGATCGAGAACCAGATCATAGCACCACAGTGCGGCGCGCTTGCCCACGGTGGTCGGCTGAGCGGGCTGCAGGTGAGTGAACCCCAGGCAGGCCAGGCTACGGTATTCCAGGGCAAACCGGGCGAGATGATCGATGACTCCGACCAGCCTTCCCCGCAGGATTTGCAGGCTCTGCCGCATCAACAAGAGGTCGGCATTGTCCGTGACATAGCAACTGGTGGCTCCCAGGTGAATGATGGCCCGGGCACTGGGGACGCGGTCACCGTACGTATGGACGTGAGCCATGACGTCGTGGCGCAGCTTCTTTTCGTGCTTCGCCGCGAGATCGAAATCAATATCGTCCACAGCCGCCCGCAGATCTTCGATCTGAGCTGACGTCACCGGCAACCCGAGTTCCGCTTCGGCTTCGGCCAGCGCGACCCACAGTTTTCGCCAGGTGGAATGCTTGACCTGCGGGGACCACAAACGGCACATTTCGCGTGAGGCGTAGCGACCAATCAACGGGTTGTCATACAATTCGTGAGACATAATCTCCTGCAGTTTTTCCTGAGTCGCGAGGCAAAACACAAATCATAGTCGCGATCAGGCCGAGATGAAAGAAAACGAGCGAGTCGGCCTACGCTGAATGTATCACCAACCATGACCTCGCCGTCGTCTGCAAGACCGTTGCTGCCGGGTGAGCTTCGACCACTGAAGCTACCAGACGAGGATCATGCAACCAGTCCGCTTCGTATCCGGCCGGCACAAAGCGGCTGAGACCCAGCGCCATTCGCCCCATCGTATAGCGCGCATTCAAGTCCTGCAGCGGACGGCATCGTACCTGCCCATCGGCACTGCGATACTGCATGGCATCCAGTCCCATCGGTCCCCAATACCCGCATAGCTGGACTCGACGCGCGACCTGCAGGGTTTTTTCAACCGCAGGTTGCCACGCTGCCAGTTCTTCGCCTGCACAAGATAACCGACTGCCGCGATAGGTCCCCGAGGCGTCTGTGAGCAACGGCGTAATTCCCAGTAGTTGGGGCTCACCAGTCGGGGGGATGTTCCATTGCAGTCCAGCCTCCGAAATCCGATCGACCCAGGGTTCAAAGACGACACCTTCCGATTGAGCAAATCGCTTTCGAGCCCAGTTGAGGACCGCATCTCCGGGATGAGGGCCGCGTCCCAGGATTCGTTCCCGTCCAGCCATTCCGAAGTTGGCTTTTAGCACCCAACCCGTACCGATTGCGGCGTGCTCGGCGGTGTGGGCGATTAATTCTTCCACCGATCTCAAGACGGCAGAACCGGGCAGGGCGATTCCCAATTCGTGTTCCAACTGCCAGCGAAAGATCCGGCTGTTGACGTGTTGGACAATCTCGATGGGCGGGGCAGGGCAGGTCCAGCCGTGACTCGATCCCCATTTGACGAGATCTGAAGTCCAGCCCCACGGAACTAATTCCCAGTTTTCTCCGTCAGGAAGGTCGAGTTCCCGCGAGATAAATCGGGGCAATTGAAAATCTCGGCTTTGGAGATCCTGAAAGTCGAAGGTGGGAACTCCAGTGGGAGACCAGATGACATCCTCAGCGTTCGCGATCGACAGCCACGTCGACACCAGGTCGGCGGCCAATTTGTGTGCGTCGCGGGAGAGTTCCCTGTGCCCCGAGGTCAGTTGATGTTCAAAATCGAAGTTGCTAAGGAACACGCGCGGCATGAGTTTCAGTCTGTCGAATCGAGAAGTCTCCCTGACATCGGGGAGAGCGCACACTCGCTCGTTGCGTGCTCGGTATCAAATCTGGAAGTTTTTGTCTTGGCGTGTGTTCAGGAAAGCGATTAGCATCACTTATGACGCTCGATACGGCAGGCCGCTGACTTCTCAATCATATCGACTAGGATTCTGGCATGGGTATCGATAGACCGCAACGCTGGGCAGGGCTTCACGTCATTCTCTGCATGATCTGCGCCGGATTGTGCGATGACAATTGTCGCGCAGAGTTCGTGAAGCTCGAACGAAATGAGCGAAAGTATGACGCCACCGGAGCAATCAAGTATGAAAATGAAGAATGGTTGATTCTGGAAGGCAATAACGGCGCTCAAGCCAAGATTCTGAAGTCGCAGATCGTCGAACGCAAAGCCACTCCAGAAGAGCCCCCGCTGACACCGGAAGAAATGGCCAAGTCCATCCAGGGGGATGATCCTGAAAATCAGGCGTACTTGCGAATCAAGGTTACGCCAGAAGTGATCGCCGTGCTCGTTCTCGAGGCCAAGTTGCCCGCAGAATCTGAAGAGCAAGTTGAGAAATTCCTGGCGAAAATCGTGAGCTCCACCAATCAGGCGGCCGACGGTGTGCGGCAATTTGCCAAGAAATATAAGCTCACTCAGAAAAAGCCCACCTTCCCGGCTGTTGTCGTCATGTACGAATCGGAAACGCTGGGTAGAAAGAACTATCAGGACGACAACCAGACTGTCGGCGGGGTCTGCATTCTCGAAGATTGCGGCTGGTATAACCCGCAATCCGATCGAGCGTCGTTTATCATGAGTGACGTACTGGGATGGGATGGCGGCGTGGCGAATGTGCTGATCTGGCAGCAACTCTTTCATACACAAATGTTGAAACGCCATGCCCCTGTGCCGCTGTGGTTCGTGCTGGGAGCCTCGACGGGATTCGATGCTCAAACCAAGATCACTCCGAACCATCTGAAACTTTCCCCCGTCACTTTCCCGGGGTTGCGAGATGCGAAACTCGTCAACTGGGACAAAATGGTCTCTGACTACGACTTCTACGAAAGCACCGAGGGCTTTATATTTAGCGACTTCCGCGACCAGTCGTGGGCCTTGCACTGGTTGTTAATTGACAAGAACAAACTCGGGTACGGAAAGTATTGGAAAGCGATGACGGAGTTGTCTCCACTGGATGACTACTCCCCAGAAAAGTCACTCGCAGTCTTTAAGAAGGCGTTTGGCAAGGATCCCGAGGCATTCAAGCCGCTCTTTAAGAAGTCTTTTGAGAATGCGTCGCAGAATCCGCCGCCGCTGCCACCTGAAGATGGCAGGGTTCGCTGGACTCAAAATCTGGGGAAGGCTGTTTTAACTTGGCACGGCGATCCGTCGGGGAATCAAGTGGTTAGCATTGACGGCATATTGACGAATGACTCGCCCTTCCGCACACGCAGTTTCTATCTTGGGTTCGACACGACCTGGGGGAAGTCGGCAGTGTGGTTCGTCGACAACCTGGCGCCGCAAAAGTCGTTCAATTTGAAATTGGTCACCGCGGCTGATCCGCCCGGAAAAAAAACCGATGCAGAGGCTAAGGGCGAACACAGACCGGACGATGTCTGGATTCGGTCGGTCCTGAGTGACAGTCCAGAAGCGGCAAAGTGGCGGAAGGGGGAGCTTCCGCCACTGCCGATCGATAAAGAAGAGCCAGAGTAGCGTCTAGCCAATCCCCGGCACGGGGAAATTCTTGGTGAACTCGCGGATCTCGTTCTTCACCTTGGCGATGATGGTCGGATTCTCCGGGCTCTTGAAGATTTCCAGAATCCAGGCTGCCACCTTCTTCATTTCATCGGCCTTCATGCCGCGGGTCGTCAGGGCAGCCGTCCCCAACCGAATACCGCTGGGATCGAGTGGTTTGCGTTGATCGTAGGGGATCATGTTCTTATTGGCCGTGATGCCGGCGTGATCCAACGCCGCTTCCGCGATCTTGCCAGTCAGGCCGACCGACGTGACATCGCACAGCATCAGATGGTTGTCAGTCCCGCCGCTGGCCAGACGGACTCCGCCGGCCATCAGGGTCTCAGCGAGTGTCTTGGCGTTGATGATGATCTGCTGGCCATACTCTTTATAGGACGGCTGCAGGGCCTCTTGATAGCAGACAGCCTTGGCGGCGATGATGTGCATCAACGGGCCACCCTGCATGCCGGGGAAGACGCTGCGATCGAGGTCCTTGGCGTACTTCTCACGGCACAAGACCATACCAGAGCGCGGACCGCGTAGAGTCTTGTGCGTGGTGGAGGTAACGAAGTCGGCGACGGGCACCGGGTTGTCATGCAAGCCGGCCGCGACGAGACCCGCGTAGTGGGCCATATCGACCATCAGCAACGCACCGACTTCGGCGGCGATTTCAGCGAACTTGCCGTGGGGGATTTCACGCGGATAGGCACTCGCCCCGGCGACGATCAGCTTCGGTTTGTGTTCGCGAGCCAGCCGGGCGACGGCGTCGAAGTCGATGCGATGATCGTCTTCTCGCACACCGTAATGGACCGCGTTGTAGAGTTGGCCCGAGAAATTGAGATTCATCCCGTGGGTGAGGTGACCGCCATGGGAGAGGTTCATCGCCAGGAAGGTATCGCCGGGTTTCAGGACGGTCAGGTAGACCGACATGTTGGCTTGCGAACCCGAGTGGGGCTGAACGTTGACGTGCTCGCTGCCGAAGAGTTGCTTCGCCCGGTCGCGAGCCAGTGTTTCGATCACATCAACATATTCGCATCCACCGTAGTATCGGCGGCCGGGGTAACCCTCGGCGTACTTGTTGGTCAGGATCGTTCCGGCAGCTTCCAACACCGCGGCGCTCGTGTAGTTTTCCGAGGCAATCAGTTCCAGTCCTTCGACCTGACGAACTTGTTCGTGTTTCAGGGCGGACCAGAGGGCGGGATCGGCAGTTTGGAGCGCGGACATCAAAGAACCTGACCTTTCGAGTAACGCGAGTCATTGCCTGCACCCCGGCAGGAGTGACAGCCATTAGCCCGGGGTTGAACGATAGCGATACCCCGGAAAATGCAACGAATATGGGATTTTCAACCCTGGAGGAGTCGCAGCCGGTGCTTGCTGCGACCCCTCCAGGATCGAAATGAAGGGCAACGCGCACCCGGGGTATCGCTACGCTCAACCCCGGGCTAATAGCTGTCACCCCTGCCGGGGTGAAACAGATCCGCTGCTCTCGGCTCGGCGATCTGAGTCGCATCAGCCGGAGCTGAAAACCGTGGCCTGTGCAACGGCGCCATCACCATCGCAAAACTGCCTCGGTCCAGCCGCCCGTAAGTATATACCGGAGTTCCGTCCCAAGGCTACTCACCCGGCAGCGAGACGGGTATGCTCAATCGAACCGACGTGCGACGAAATGATTCACCGCGACACTCACATCAAACCTCACTGATTCATGACAGAACCCACCGCCAATCTGCCTTCGCAACCGACTCTGCAGGGTGAGCGTGTGGCATTCACGGGGACGCTGGCGTCCATGACCCACCGTCAGGCCAGCCAACTGGCAGAAGCACACGGCGGGACCGCCTCGCAGCACGTCAGCAAGCACACCACGATGCTGGTCATCGGGGAAGAGGGCTGGCCGCTGGAATCGGACGGCACGCCGTCGGTGAAACTCGAACAGGCCAATCGTTACCGCGACGAGGGGCTCGCGATTCGGATCGTCAGCGAATCCGACTGGTTGGGGATTCTGGGTCTCCATGATCGGATCGATGAAGTCCGGCGGCACTACACGCCGGCCATGCTCAGCCAAATGCTGGATGTCCCGGTGACGGCCATCCGGGGGTGGGAGCGGTGCGGGCTGATTCGGCCTGTGAAGCAGGTGATGCGGCTGGCCTATTTTGATTTTCGCGAGGTGGCCAGTGCTCGCCGCTTGCATGAGCTCCTGAAATCCGGCGTTCCTCGACGGCAGATCATCGACAGTTTGAAGCATCTACGAGACTGGCTCGGCGGGACTGAGCGGCCGCTGGCGCAGTTGGAGTTGCTCGCGGACGACGGCGAACTGATCTATCGCGACGAATCTGGTCCGGTGGATCCCCGTTCGGGGCAGCGGCTGTTTGATTTCGATGCCCCGCCCGCAGCTGACGCCGATGAGTCCGCGCCCGCGACGGTTTCCATGACTCAGTCCGATGCGGCGGCCCAGGAAAAATGGTCCGCGGAAGATTGGTTTCGACTGGCCAATCGACACTTGGAAGAGAACCGGCTGTCAGACGCTGTGGAAGCGTTTCGGCTGTGCCTGCTGGAATGGTCGGACCACGCGGAAGTTCATTTTCAGTTGGCCGACACACTGTTTCGCCAGGAGAATCTCGCAGGGGCTCTGGAACGCTACCACATGGCGGTCGAGCTGGAGCCGAACTACCTGGAGGCGTGGACGCAGTTGGGTTGCGTCTATGCCGAACGTCAAGAATGGGAGTCGGCCAAGCACGCGTTCCGGATTGCGCTGGATCTACACCCGGATTATCCGGATGCTCACTGGCATCTCGCCCAGGCACTGACACGGCAGGGCGATAACCAGGGCGCGAAGCCGCATTGGGAAGCGTATTTGAAATTCGATCAGCGCGGCCCGTGGGCCGATATCGCCCGCGAGCATCTGACGTAGCCCGACTCTCTGAGTCGGGTGCTATCAATTGGACGAAAATGACCCGACTCAGAGAGTCGGGCTACGTCTAGTGCGTGGCGTGCGCTTCCGCGACAGGTGCTTCTGAGTTGTTGGCCTTCATTGCACCGAAGGCCCACCACGTCACGAACGCCATCGCCAGCAGCGAATAGAAGAAGAACGCCACCAGCAGCTTACAGATGTTGGTTCCGGCTTCTGCGTCGTCCGCACGGAACGTGGAAATGTCGGCCTTGTCAAACGGCTCTTCCGGAGCAGCAGCCTCGGCGGCATGAGATTCGGCGGTGGCTACGGATTCGGACATGTTGACTGGCTCCCACAACGAACGGAATGTTTTGTTTTCTGTATCGGCTGAATCTCACGCCCACTACGGAGACTCTTGGCAATTGGCACTCAAACCTTCGATGATCGGCAAATCAGCACTCCCGCTGTGCGAGTTAGCCTGATGCCAATATTCTGCTGATTTCGACAGTGCCTGTCGAGTCAAGAAATCGCGGACCTAACGAGTTGTCAGGATTCAGCTTGTGGAATCAGGCACGGACGGCAATTGGTCTCGATTCAGTTCGAGGAACTGTTCGCCCCAACGATAGTGATCCAGCAGGCCGGATGTATCGCGTCCGAGGCAGCGGTACGCCAGCCAGATGGCTTCAATCGTGGCGAGGCCCGTGGCGGGGTCTTCGAAGACTTTTGAGACACGCGGATACGCAGTTTTCCACGGGGGCAAACTGCGAACGGGAACGTGTTGATACTGAGCTTCCATCGCTTCCGCCCAGCGCCAGGTTCCATCCAGGACCAGCAGACCCAAATGGTTATCAGCGGGACTCAGGATGGGGCCGCCGATCCCCAGCCGAACATATTGACCCGCAGGAAGAATCGCCGGAGAATTCGACCGAAATTGCGAGAATTCAAATCCAGGTCGGCCCCGGAGCGGTTCCACCGAACATTTCTTTCGGTTTTCACGCGGGTGAACGACGATCACCGTCGGGGGGAAATTAGAGAGATCTTCTGGCATTGCGCTGACTGATCGTGTGGTGGGAGCGGGCGTTTTAGACTCAAGGCACGATACCGATAAGGAACCACAGAATGAAGCGTCGTGGGACGGGTCTCCAGGCCCGTCCGTCCCCTGCGTGAATGGCTTTTTCAAATCTTCGTGTCCTTCGTGACCTTCTGTAAAAAAGAATTAGAACAGAAGGTCACAAAGGACACGAAGAGATGCGAAGATGAGGATTAGGAGAACGGGCTCGTTTCGGAGCTAAAGAGTCACGGTGGACGGACGGGCCTGGAGACCCGTCCCACGATTCGCTTCAGCACGGATCCGCGCAAACTTCGGCTTCGCTATGCGGCATGGGAAAATCGCACAACGGAATACTCTCGCTCGGCTCGGCCAGGATTTCGGCCAGAGTGGAATCGCGAAACGACGCCTCGACTTGGGCCAGAGCGTTGTCCATGCGTTTGTGGAGCGGGCACAAACGCACTCCGTGTGCGGCCAATCCTAATGGACACTCCTGAATCCTGCAGATCGGATCCACGGCATTCACCACCTCCAGCACGGTCAGTTGCTCGGGCGTCTTGACGAGGGTTATCCCGCCGCCCAAGCCTCGTTGGGAATGGACGATCCCGCCGCGGCTCAGTCCCTGTAAGACCTTTGATAAATAGGCCTTAGGAACACGCGTAGCCGTCGCAATCTGGTCTGTAGTGCGTGCCTCAGGAGCTTGGCCTGCCAGGAAACAGACTGCTCGCAGGGCATATTCGACAGTTTGAGAAAACATGGGTCGCCGTCAGATTCTTGATAAGTGGATGTTGACATCCAATTATAGGCTGCTACTCTTGTAAGTAACTGGATGTTGTTATCCAATTATCGCTCGAGAGCGGGTCAACGTCAACTTGCTAGGGATTACTATGCAGCACATTAACGAACGGCAACTGGAAACGGACGTAGGGTATCGGTTCAACTATCTGACCGAGTTCATGGGTCTCGGCGCGGCGGATATTGTCGCAATTCACGGCGCGGCCCCCTTGTTGGCACCGCTGGTTCCGGTGCTGGTGGATGCCGTCTATGTGAAACTCTTCAACTACGATGCGACAAAACGTCATTTTGTGCCGCGCCAGACGGGATATGAGGGCGAGGTGCCGACCAGCCTGGAGTCGTTGACTCTGGACCATGAACTCATCAAGTTCAGGAAGGGCCACTTGGCTCGGTACCTCGTGGCACTCGTGACCCGAGCCTACGACGGCAAGATGATCGAATATCTGGATATGGTTGGAAAAATGCACACGCCACTGGCGGGCAGTGCCGAGTTGTCAGTCCCTTTGGTGCAGATGAATGCCTTGATGGGGTTTGTTTCTGACGCCTTGATTAATACGATTTTCAGCCTGGAACTCGATCACGACACGACGGTGCAGACTGTGCGGGCCTTCAACAAGCTGCTGTGGGTGCAGAATGATTTGATCACCCGCCATTATCAGGGTTTGCCACAGTCCAAGTCGGCGGCGTAGCGTTTGGTCTCGTTTGGGATGAGTTTCGGAAAGAGCTCACGCTAAGGCGCAAAGGTCAGAAGGTGAAGCGATTCGTCATTTCTTATCTTTGCGCCTTTGCGTGCGGAATTCTGGAATTGAATTAGTCGAAAACAGTGATGTCCGCGACTCTGCGGTGATTGATAAAATGAGGTCCAGTGATGGGACAAATTCGGGCACGCGTATTCATTGTCGTCGCTGCGTTGCTGATCGGACCGGCCCTGGGCAAGGCGGACGATTTTGATCGCGAGCCGATCAATTACACGACCTCGCAACCCCAGGACTGTATCACGCGCCTTCAGAAGCGACTTGATCAGGCCGAGGCAACTCTGAAGTTCGCCGAGCAGGGTGGGTATTTGCCCAGCGTGTTAAGCGCATTGGATGTTTCTGCGACATCGCAAATGCTGGTTTTCTCGAAGACCAGTCTGCAGCGGCAGCGCATCGCGCCGGAAACTCCGCGGGCGATTTACTTCAACGATGAGGTCTATGTCGGATTCTGTCAGGATGGAGAAGTGCTGGAAATCTCGGCCGTTGACCCGCAACTCGGGATGGTGTTTTACACGCTCGAGCAGCGCCAGGATGCTCCGCCGAAATTCATGAGGCAGACGGACAGTTGCCTGCTGTGTCATGGTTCCTCGCAATCGCAGGGGATTCCCGGAAACCTGGTCCGGTCGGTTTATCCCGATGCCGGCGGCTTCCCTATTCTTTCCTCCGGCAGCTTTCGCATCGACCAGACCAGCCCCATCGAAAAACGCTGGGGCGGCTGGTATGTCTCCGGTGAGCATGGTGCTCACAAGCATCTGGGAAATCTGATCATCCGAGGCAAAAAAGAGCCCGAGCAGATTGATAATTCCCAAGGGCATAACGTCACTGATCTAAAGTCTCGGTTCGACTTGAAGCCCTATTTGACATCCCATAGTGACATTGTCGCGTTGATGGTCCTGGAGCATCAGGCGATGGCGCATAACCTGATCATTCAGGCCAATTTCTCCACGCGGCAAGCGTTGCACTATCAAGCGAAGCTCAACGAGGAACTCAAGGAACCGGCCGGCCATCGCTGGGCCAGCACGCTGTCACGCATTCGTAGCGTGGGGGAACCGCTGGTGAAATACCTGCTGTTCTCTGGCGAAGCGCGTCTGCAGTCGCCGATCAAGGGGACCGCAGGATTCGCCGACCAGTTTGCCAGGCAGGGACCGCGAGATACTCAAGGCAGGTCGCTCCGAGATTTCGATTTGCAGACGCGACTCTTCAAATATCCGTGCAGCTACCTGATCTATTCGCCGGCGTTCGATGGCCTGCCCGAGGATGTGCGTGGGTATGCTCTGCAACGCATGTGGGATGTGCTGAATGGCAAGGATACGTCCCCCGAGTTTGCTCATCTGAGTGACGCAGACCGAACTGCGATTCGTGAGATCCTGATTGCGACGAAGCCCAATTTGCCGAGCTATTGGAGAGGGGAGCCAGCATCGCCAAAATGAATCGGACGGGCTCGCCTGTGCACGACTTGTTGGTCATTCCTGGTTATAATAATGGATAGACAAGGTCAAAGATCGCATGTCCGATGATCGCCCCCATGTCAGCCGGCGACCTCTCTCTCAGGAGTACACACATCATGAGTTGGCTACCGAAGAAGAACGTTGTGGTCCCGGTCGATTTCTCGGCGCAGTCCTTGGAAGCGATTCAAACGGCATTGGAATTGGTCGAGTCTTCCGCGAATGTGCATATCGTCCACGTCGTCGTGCCGTTGACCGCCATCACCGTCGGTGAAGCTTGGGCGGCCGAAGATGTCGCGTCCCGCTTGAGTGCGGCTCGGGATTATCTGGCGACTTATTTGAAGCAGCATTCCATCGGCGAGATCACGTCCGTGGTCCGCGAAGGGGATCCCGGACTGCAGATTGCCGAATATGCTCAAAGCATTAAGGCCGATCTGGTCGTGATGCCGTCTCACGGACGCCACGGAGTGCAGCGCTTGCTGTTGGGTTCGGTGGCCGAACGCGTGCTGCGACACGTCGAGTGCCCGATCCTGATCCTGCGACGGAATGATTAACGGCCCCCGTGGCGGACGCTGCCAGCGTCCGTATCCACCGACGCTAGCAGTGTCGGCCACGGATCCTCTGTAGCCTGACTCTCTGAGTCGGGAGCATTTCACTCTGTCGTAGCCGCGTTTCGCCAGAATGCGGGCGAGTGACCGGCGGCCCGCACTCTGGCGAGATGCGGCTACAGGTTTTGGCTCTAATGATAAACCGGCTCGGCGAATTCCTTCAGCACGTTCAGGCTGGCGTTCGCCACGTCGCGGTGCAGGCTGTTGCCGTGCGAGTCCATTGTGCAGAGGGTCGGGAAGCCGTTGACTCGCAAGTGCCACATCGCTTCCGGAATGCCCAGCTCCAGCAGGTCGACACCATCGACGCCGGTGATGCATTTCGCATAGTACTGGGCCGCACCGCCGATGGCGTTCAAGTACACGGCACCGTGCTCCTTCAAGCCCGCGAGTGTCTTGGGGCCCATGCCCCCCTTGCCGATTACGGCTCGCAGCCCGAATTTGCCGATGATGTCTGCCTGATATGGCTCTTCGCGGATCGACGTCGTTGGCCCGGCACCGGTCACGGTCCATTTTCCGTCGGCATCTTTCAACATCACAGGGCCGCAGTGATAAATGATCTGACCGTTGAGGTCGATCGGTGCATCGTGGTGTAGCAAGTGATGGTGCAGGGCGTCACGGCCGGTGTGAATCGGGCCGTTGACGATGACGACATCACCGACACGAATGGACCGAATCTTCTCATCAGTGATCGGGGCTTCCAGAACCACTTCTTTACCGGTGAGCTGAAAGCCTTCGCCCGCGGCCAGTTGTTTGATCTCGTCCTGTTCGCGGTATTGCCATACTCGAATTTCGCCAGACGCGGGATCGAGCACGACACCCAGCCGCCGGAAGGCCCAGCACTCATAAGCCACCGAGACGAAAAACGACGCCGGCAGGCGATTCAACACGCCGACCTTGCAGCCCAGCAGGGTGACTTCGCCGCCCCAGCCCATCGTGCCGATCTGCATCTTGTTGGCAGTCTCGGTGACGTACTTTTCGAGTTCCGCCAGTTCGGCCAACGGATTGACATCATCCGCATTCCGGAACAACTGCATTTTCGCATGCTCGTAGCCGGTGGTGCGATCTCCGCCGACGCACACGCCCAGATAACCGGCCGAGCAGCCTTGTCCCTGAGCTTGATACACAGCATGCAGCAGGCACTTGCGAATCCCATCCAGATCTCGATCCGCACGGCCGAGACCTTCCAGTTCGCACGGCACCGAATACTGAATGTTCTTGTTCTCGCAACCGCCACCTTTCAGCACCAGCTTGATCTCGACTTCGTCTTTGCGGTGCTGATGGAAGTGAATCACGGGGGTTCCCGGCCCGAGATTGTCGCCGCTGTTTTTTCCGGTAAGCGAATCGACTGAATTCGGCCGCAGCTTGCCGGCTTTTGTGGCGCGAGCGACTTGCAGTCGAATCTCATCTTCGAGCTTCAGCTGGTCGAATCCGACCGGGGTATGCACGATGAAAGTCGGCATGCCCGTATCCTGGCAGATCGGCCGTTCGCTCTGACAGGCCATGTCGACGTTGACTGCAATCGTCTGCAGAGCCATCGAGGCCCGTGACAGGGGCGTTTCCCGTTCGAGAGCACTCGCCATTAATCGCCGCACATCAGACGGCAAATTGGTCGAGGTTTGAACGATCAGTTGATAAACGCTTTCGGCAAACGACATGGGAACACGTCTCAGTGTTAGGATGGGTGCTGTTTGTGGCTGTTGCGTGTGCACATACTTGCAGTGTGAGGGTGCGAGGGTAAGAGGGTGTGAGAGTAAAGGCGAATTTGAGCGACGTGTCGATTCACGATCGCTCCGTCACTCTCATACACTCATACCCTCACACTCAAACATTGACGCGTAATATCCGCACTCGCGATTCTATTCGTCTTCCTCTTCCGCGGGCTTCGCAGCCTTCTTGCGAGCCGCCCGTTTGGGCTTGGCGGGGGTTTCTGCTTCCAGTGCTGCCGCGGCTTTCTTGAGAGATCGGTCGACCGCCTCGAGTAAGACGTCCATCGCGAACGGTTTCCGCAGATAATCATCGACCCCCAGCATTTCGGCGTAGGCTTTGTGACGGCCCCCTTCATTCGCGGTGATCATGATGACGCGCGGCGGGTTTTCCATCTCCTGCTTCAGGAACTCCAGCACCGGAAATCCGCCGAGTTGCGGCATCATCATGTCGGTGATGACGAGGTCCGGCGAGCGGCTGACGGCCAGCTTTTTCCCTTCAACGCCATTCGGCGCGACAAGCACGGTGTAGCCTGCCGATTCCAGAACGCTGCGCAGCGTGTTCTGAATTTCGCGGTCATCTTCAATCAGCAGAATCGTGGCGGGGGTCGTCATGACAATCTCTTTTCGTCAGCAGACGGCTAATCAGCGGGTATCCAGAGCAACGCTCGGGGCGAGTGATCAGCCTCCATCCTAGCGTTCCGGCAGCGTTTCTCAAGCGGAGAGCAATCCGTGGGACGGGTCTCCAGGCCCATCCGTCCAGCGCGTTTCCGGCTAAGTTTAGGTCTTTTATCCAATTATGCCTGCGAGCCGTCGTTTTTCCGAAAGATATTTGGCGTGACTTTGGAATTGTTCTGTGAAGATTGCGCAATACAGAACAACTGGGTGCCGTTGGGGGACGGACGGGCCTGGAGACCCCGTCCCACGATGCGCGTCATCTGACCCCGGGCTTCGCAGGCTTGGCCTCCGTCGCGACCTTTAACGGTTGAGCGTCCAGCCCCAATCCACATAAATGTGAGACCAGCAGATCGACGTAACCATGTGTCACCAAAACATGTTGGGCACCTGTTTCCTGGATCGCCCACAGCGTTTCGGCCCAATCGGCATGATCGGAAAGGACGAACCCCCGGTCGACTCGATGACGGACACAGGCTCCTTTGGTTGTCATCCAGCCCGAGGCAAACGCGGTCGATCGCGGACCAGCCCGCCGCATCCACCGGCCGTCACGGACCTGCGGCGGCGCCAAAATGAGGGACGCACCCCAGTCTGTCTCTTGCGGTGCATCGTCGATGCACATGGTATGCGGTAGCGTGATACCGCTCGCCCGATAGTCGGAGTTGACGGTTTCCACCTTGGCATGAGTGATGATCGGCCCCAGCGAGGCATCCAGGCCGGCGAGCACGCGTTGTGACTTTCCGGCCGCGTAACAATAGAGCACGCTGGCCCGGCCCCACGCCCGATTCAGTCGCCACCAGTCGGAGATCTCGGACCAGACTGTGGTCTGATCCGGCCAGGTGAAATCGGGATTGGCGAACGTGGACTCCGTGATAAAAGTGTGGCACTTCAACGGTTCGAAAGGCGCACAGGTTGGATCAGCCGCCACTTTGAAATCGCCAGAAAACACCCAGACTTCGCCCTGATACTCCAGTCGCACTTGCGACGATCCCAGCATGTGGCCCGCGGGATGCAGCGAAACCTTCACTCCGCGAAAGTCCATGACCTCGCCATATTGGACCGTATTGATCACGGAACTGGGGGTGAGCCGCGTCCGTAAGACGTGTTTGCCGCAGTCGACCGTAATGTATTCACGAGACCCGGTCCGCGCGTGGTCGGCATGAGCGTGGGTAATGATCGCCCGCGAGACAGCTTTGCTGGGATCGATGAAGAATTCACCGGCTTCGCAAAACAACCCGGCCGGGGTGAGCTTCAGTAAGGGCGTGGAGGAAATATCGGGATCCTGACTTGGAGGCGCATGGGCTTTGGACTGCGGTGATTCATCACCGCTTTCTCATGTCATTACAGGCCTCGAACTATAGCAGAGCGAAACTCTTCCTGCCGGTTCGATCGATTGTCCGGTTCTTCAACGTGCTATTGGAAAGCGGTGATGAATCACCGCAGTCCAAATTGCGCTGCTACTTCTTCAAATGCTTCTCAAAATAGGCAAACAAAGCCTGCTCGACCTTCTCTGCGTCGGCCCCTTTGAAGCCGTGGCCGGCGCCTTCCAAAGTTAGCAGTTCCGCTTCAACCGTCGCGGCTTTCAACTTGTCGACCATCCACACGGCCTGCTCATGAGCGACGTACTTGTCCTCAGTCCCGTGAATGCAGAGCGTGGGAGCAGCGTTCGGCGTAACCCAATACAAGGGGCTGGAACGAATGTGCTGGACGCGGGCCGTTTCCAGGTTGCCGCCCAGCCAGAGGGGCAGGACTTCGTGGGCGTCGACACTCTTGCCGTACGATTTGGTGAAGTCACTCGGTCCGTAGACGTTGACGACGCAAGCGACATGGCTGGATTTGTCGGCGTTCCCGCCGGTGCCTTCGAAGTCGGGAACGTCGCGTGTGACTGCCAGGAACTGGGCGAGATGCCCACCCGCTGAGCCTCCCGTAACGCCAATCTTATCGGGGTTAATTTTGTGCTTGCTCGCATTGGCCCGCAGCCAGCGGACGGCCGCTTTCGTGTCGTGTACGGCCGCGGGAAACTGATACTTCGGAGCCAACCGATAGGTGACGGTCGCCGCCACAAAGCCTCGCTCGGCCAGCTTGATGCACAGGGCATCATAGGACTCGCGCTTGCCGGCTCGAAAGCCGCCGCCGTGGATGCAAAGGACAGTCGGGAAGGGCCCGTCACCGGTCTTGGGTGAGGCTAGGTTCAACTGCAAATGCTGATCGTCGGGGTTGGAATACTCGATTCCCGGCTGCCACGTGACGGAATCAGGAACCTTTAATTGCGCATCGACGCGCCCAGACAGTAACGCCAAGTATACGCCACACACACCAGCCAACCATCGGCAACGCATCGTCGAGCTCCTTTGCGGTGAATCGAGGTAGAGATTTTTCTACGCTCAGACTAACAGAGCAGGGGGGAGGTGGCCACTGCGGGCTATCTCAATAAACACGTTCGACATCATGGGAGGGTGAGGCTCCCGCCGAACCGCAGGCGTTTATCGGCCCTCGCTAGACTATCCGGTTCGGCAGGAGCCTCACCCTCCCGTCACGCTGTCAACGGGAATTTCGCGACATACCACTCCACCAACACCCGAAACGGCGGCGAGAAGATTTCGGGTTGCTGCTCCAACTCCTTCAGCAAATCGGGCAACGTCATCTGCCTGATCGCGGCGACTTCAATCGGATCAGGGCGCGGGGGGGAATCCGAGTGGGCTCGGTAGAGAACCGAGTGCTCCCACGCGAGATCCTGACAGGCGGGGAATTTTCCGAGAAATTCCAGGGGAGCGACGATGCCGATCTCTTCCTGCAGTTCGCGCTGGGCTGACTCGAGGTAGTCTTCCCCAGTCGAAAGATGCCCGGATGCTGATGACGTGTAGCAGTTCGGGAATTCGTCCTTCGTGGCCGAGCGAACTTGCACGAGCAGTTCGTTCTGGCTGTTGAAGACGAACACATGCGCCGCGCGATGCAAAAGCTTTTGGGCATGCACATACGAACGCGGCGCTTGTCCGATGACCCGGCCTTCAGAATCACAGACGTCGAAGACTTCTTCGGGCATGCTGGCCGTAGCCCGACTCTCTGAGTCGGGTTCCTAAAACCAAAGACTCCCGACTCAGAGAGTCGGGCTACGAATGCCTTACGGCATTTCCAGGCGGACGCCGATCGCCTTCAGGGCGTCAGTCTGTGGGCCTTTGGCGGGATCACCCAGCGGATTGTCTTTCATGAACAGCCGCAGGTACGGAGCGAAGTTCTTCTTGCCTTTGGCGTCGGCGTCGCAGACCGCGACCAATGGTGCCAGGTCGGTGATCTTGTTCTTGTCGATGAACAGCATCCGCAACTGGGTCTGCTTCCCCAACGGTGTCAGGTCGACGATTTCATTCCCGGAGAGTTTCAAGAGGGACAGGCCGCTGACGTTCTCGATGGGCTTCAGATCGACGACCTTGTTGCCGGCGAGATCGAGCGATGACAGCTTGGCGATCTCGGCGAGCGGTGTCAGATCGACGATTTGGTTGTTGGCCGCGTAGAGCGCAGATAGTTTCTTGAGCTCTTTCAACGCTGCGATATCCTTGACCTGATTGCCGGACAATTCCAGGTATTGCAGGCCCGTCAGTCCCGCCAGCGGGGTGATGTCGGCGATCTTGTTGCCGGACAGATCGAGCGATTGCAGATTCTTGAGGTCCTTGATCGCGGCGATGTTTTCGACTTCGTTCTTGGCCAGGTTGATCAAGGCGATGTTGGGACATTTTTCCAGACCGGTCAGGTCCTTGATCCCCTTGCCCTTGGCTTCGAAGACGAAGATCTTTTTCAGGTCGTCGTCAGTCAGTTCGACGGTCCCCTCGCGCTTGTCGAGGATGTAGTACCGCAGCGCGGCTTCCAGATTTTTGTCGGGGAATTGGACTGCCCAGGCGGGTGAGGCAGTCAGGCACCAGCAACACGCGACAACTGCTCCAATACCGATTTGCGCTACGCGAGTCTTCATCCGGAGATCCTCCTCTGTGTGAATCAAGTTGGCAGTGAGCTTCAGAGATGTTACCGGTCAGCTCACCGAACTTCGAGACTAATCAACAAAGGCGTCGGCTTCAATCCAAATTGGGGATCTCAGAATGGCGGTCGGGATTGTAGCCGCGTTTCGCCAGAACGCAGGCGAGCGACTGGCTAAACCCGCACTCTGGCGAGATGCGGCGACGACCAGTTCGCAAAAAAAAGGCCCGACTCGGAGAGTCGGGCTAGAGGTTTATTCCGGGCGTTTGGGCTTCTTCACCGCAAAGTTCAACGAAGCGTCGTCTTGTTTGTCGGAGTCCTTGCGAATCGCGTTATCCAGAGCTTCACGCAACGATTCGCCAATCCCGCGTTGACGAATGTCGCTCAGCTTTTCTTTGCACCGCATGAAGGCGTCGACAATATTCGGATCCCATTGCTTGCCGCGACCTTGCTGGAAGATGGATTCCACTTTTTCCAGCGGCATTCCCGCGCGGTACGGACGATCGGAACTCATGGCATCGAAGCTGTCGGCGACGGCAATGATCCGAGCGACATACGGGATCTGCTCCCCGCTGAGACCTGTCGGATACCCGCTGCCGTTGTACTGCTCATGATGATACAGGACGCCGTCCAGCAGTTGATCGATACCGGTCAGACCCGAGAGAATGCGGTGTCCAATCACGACATGTTCGTTGATGTGCTGCCGTTCCTCATTGGTCAGGAGCCCATTCTTACAGAGGACGTCGTCCCGAATACCGATCTTGCCGACGTCGTGTAGCAGCCCGGCGAGATAAATATCGTTCAATTGTTCGTCCGGCAGGCTCAACTCCTTGCCGAGTTCCACCGCCATCCGGGCCACGCGTTCGCTGTGTCCGGCTGTGTAGGAGTCCTTCGCATCGATCGCGGCGGTTAATGATCGAGTCAGTCCGACTACCAGATTCTTGACGTCCTGGTGTCGGTGAGCTGTTCGGGCTTGAGCAGCGATGAGTGTGGAGAATGAGGCCAGCAGCGCGGCGTCGCTGAGTTGAAACTGTGCTCCGGTATTCAATCGGGCGCTGCGGTCGATCTTGTTGATGACAATCAGGTAGCCTGACGAGCTTTCCGACTGAATCTTCACGGCGGTCAAACTGGTGATGCGCGGAAATTTCTTGCCGATCACCGTCTCTGCGACAGCATTCTCGATCAGAATTCCCCGGTCCCAATCGGTGCGTTCGGCGAGCAAACCTGCCAGTTGCTGGCATTCCCACAGGGACAACGAATCGCCCGAGTTGGGAGAGACGATGGCCGTGGCTTCACCGATGACGCAAATGGCCGAGGCGACTCCCAGAACTTCAGTAACTGCCTTCAGAGCGTGCCGTTGGAAGCGTGAGCGTTCGCCGTGCATCCGCGTATTGCGTAGCAGGACATCAAATGCCGCGAGGACCGAGCAGGCCTGGGCTTCTCGTTGGCGAGCACCGCCGCTGGACTTGCCGCGTTCGGATGTGGCGGAAAGCTTGTCTAGCAGCAGGCCGCACCATTTTTCCAGACGTTGAATTTCCTGCTGAGTGTCGCGTTCGTTGTGAGCAAAGCGGGACAAACTCGTGACGCCCACCAGGCGGGTGAGGCCCGATTCCTTGATCGGCAGCAGAGCACGATAGGTGTCCTCGGAAGACGGCGTAATCAACGGTCGCTTCTGAGCGGCGCAGGCTCGCGCTGTTTCAGGTGTGATCGTGGTGACGGGCACCGAATTTTCATCCTGGGCATTGATGTCCAGTTTGTCACCCGATTGCACGTCATAGAGGGCAATGGCAGAGCCAAGTTCCGATTCTAGAATAAATGCAATGGCCCTGGCCTGTTCAACCACGTTCGATTCGCGGGTTGTTGTCATAGCAAGTGCCACCATTTGACATGTCCTTAATGACGTTCGGCTGAGTCGCAGCTCGAATCTCGAAAATGTTTTCGCCCGAAACTATTCCGCTGGTTCAGGTTCGGGGCCAAGTAATTTCTGGAAGTCGGGATCTCCGCGCAGTGCGGAGAAATCGGGATCTCTACGGGCACGTTCTGGATCGGCGCCATTAGTAATGGCGAGTTCTAATAGCTCTAGTGCAGTATCAATGAATTCCGTGTCGGATCGTGTTCGCGCGATCAATGCAGCGACACACGCCCCGACATATAAACTGTCTGGATTTGTTGGCTCGCGTTCGACAATTGCCTGCAAATCCGCATAGGCCTGTTGGATTTTTCCCAAGCGAGCCAAAATTATCGCTCGATAGCGCAGCGGTTCCATAAATGTTGTGTCGGCGTTCAACGCCTTGTCAAAAAAGTCGACTGCTTCCTGCAGCCGGCCCTGTCGCATCGCCAGCATGCCTTTTCCGTAAAGTGCTTGCGCATGATGAGGATCGGCCCTCAAAATGTCGTCAAACGTCTGATCGGAAATCCGTGGCGCACGATGTGCGACAGCGAAAGCATACGTCCAATTAAAGCGGTGGGTGACACGATCGGGAGATTTTTTTGCCACTTCCAGGACTCTCGCGAACAAAAGGTCCGCTTCCGCGTGTTGTCCGATTCCTTCCAGCGCCATCGCTCGTGCCGCATCCAGCACTGAATCATGCCGCCCCAGTTCCTGTACTTTCTTAAAGTCAACTAATGCGGCTTCGAAATCCCGCAGTTCCAGGTGGGTCAGGGCGCGATTGAAGTAGGCTGATTGAAGGTGCGGATCGTGCTGGATGGCCGATGTGTAAGCTTCAATGGCCTCACGCTTCTTGCCTTCTTTACTCAACAGATAGGCCAGATTGAAGTGAGCCCAGGACGACTGCGGCCAGAGGCCAATGCACTTTCCCAGGTTGGAGATCGCCAGGGTGGACTCGCCAAGTTCGTCCTGGCAGAGCGCCATTTGAAAATGGGACCAGTAGTGCTTCGGCGAGCCATGGATGGCAATTTTGAGCAAGCGGATGGCTTCGCGGTAGTTCGCGTTTCGGGCGTGGGCGGCCGCCAGCATGTAGTGATCATGCGACGACGTAACGGGGATTTTTTCGGCGACGGCGAGAGCCTGCTGGGCGTCTGCATGTCGTTTCAACAGTGACAGATAGCGAGCCCGGTCCAGTTCCAGTGCCCGGGAGGGCCGCAGGCCATGAATTCGAGATCCGGTATCCAGGAGGTTTAAAGCGACCAGTCCCGCAGATTGCGGGTCTTTCGATTCCAGTCGCACATGGGCGGAAGCCAGTTCGAGAAGCAATTCTCTCATCGTTTCGCCCACATTGGAGCGGTTTTCTTTTTCCAACAACTGCCAGTTCGTATCCTCCTGCCAATTCACGTCCTGTGTGACGTGATACAACGTGAGAGTCGATTTGACCGCCGCAATTCCCCTTCGCAAGGGAACATCGTTGGTAACGGCTTCGCCTTCAGAAACAACCGTTTTGACCAGGCACAATGCTTCCTCGGCTTTCAGTTGAAACTGCCGTGCGCGGTCGTCTGCCGCGTGTTGATTCACAATAGCCAGA
Source organism: Planctomycetaceae bacterium (assembly GCA_021732415.1). Classification (GTDB taxonomy): domain Bacteria; phylum Planctomycetota; class Planctomycetia; order Planctomycetales; family Planctomycetaceae; genus JAKFVC01. Next base: position 1,750 of record JAKFVC010000195.1, on the reverse strand, counting down.
GTCGAAGCGAGATCGTCGCGGGTCAGATAAAGGGCGACGGCGCCGGGAATGATCAGCATGGCAGCCATGAAGATCACAGAACAGGCTGTGGTCAAGCGCGGATGCCGGCGGCACCACTTTCTGAGTCGTTCGACATGGCTGAGTTCGGGGGCGAACTTGAGCGGCAGGTCCTGCAGGAAGCGATTCAGGTCCTCGGCCATTTGTGCCGCCGACGCATAACGGTCGGCAGACCGCGGGGAGAGGCTTTTGCGGACAATACTTTCCAGGCTCCATGGAATATCGAGACAACTGCGGGCCTTCAGTGAAGGGACGGGCAGTTCTCGCTGTTGAATCCGGCTGTCCAGGCCGCGCAGGTTAAAGGCGACCCCGGACTTGTCGACAAATGGACTGACCCCGGCCAGCAACTCGTACAGAACGAGACCGAGCGAGTAAATGTCGGATCGGTGCTTGACCAGGGCGTTGCTGGTTGCGGTGCGTTCCCGCATGGCACGCAGTTGTTCGGGGGACATATAGGCGACCGTCCCGCCAATCGTCGCGTCGGTGGGCAGGCAGTCGACAGCCTGCGAAACATTAAAGTCGAGCAGCAGGGGTTGCCCCTCGGAACTCAGCAAGATGTTCGAGGGCTTGATGTCGCGATGAATGACGTTGCGCTCGTGCGAATGTTGCAATCCTTCTGCCAGCCGAGCCACGATCCAGGCGGCAGCCTGCACGTAGGGCAGTCCGGACAGGATCGTTCTGGTCGTTTGAGCCGCCTCCACGCGGTCCGCGTTGGCCTCGTGCGCCTCGAGATCTGCCAGGCGATGGGTGGCTCGGAATTCCGGTTTGGGGCCCGCGACGTGGTCGAGTGCGTCGATGAGCGACTTGCCGGTGCTGGGAACGGTCGAATCAGTCCAGACCTTCTTGATCACCTTGTTGAGACTGGCACCCCCGAAGTAGGGCATGCAGACCGCCCTGACTCCCAGGTGCGCGTCTTCATGGACCGAATAGATCGGGACCACATGCGTGTGTTGCAACTGGGCCAGTGTTTGCGGCTCGGTCCCTTCGATCGCTGAGATTTTCAGGACCACTTCGCGGTCCGCGAGATGGCCCTGTTTGGCAAGATACACCTTGGCGAAGGATCCGCTGCCCAGCTCCCTTAACAGCCGAAATCCGGCGATTTCATCTCCGATTTCCGGCAATCGCAATTTCGGGACAGGTGATGTCTGAGAGAATGTTCCCAATCCGCTCTTGATCGACATCGAGTCGTATTGCCAGCCGTGATTCAACGTGACCGATTTATCGACTTCTTCCGTCTGTGATCGGGGTTGAATGAGTGCATCATACGGATCAAAAGAACCCGATCCTTCCTCGGTATTTGATCGCCACTCGCTTAATAAATCGTCGACATCAGAGAGATCGCCGACCTCCGTATCCAGTCCCCCTCCAAACAGGCTGCCATGGCCGTTGTCACCATCATGAAGGTCGCTGCCAGGATCGGATTTGATCGTCATAGTCTTGATTACCGGTCTGGCTTCAGGTGTTACGAGTTACAACGTCTGCAAGAGAGATTTCGGACAACGAACAAATGTAGGTCATAATTGAGGTCATGGGGGTGCATTTGCGAAACGTTTTCACATCAACCGTTGATTTTTGGACTCAATACAGCAGTTAATGGGAGGGCGAGATATTCTCCGTCGACGTGAAAAACAGTTCGATTTCGCGCGAGTTCAGGGCGCCGTTTTTTTGTCGGCGTTGCAAGGCTGCACTGGCC